>CADBSV010000057.1 GCA_902797435.1 uncultured Bacteroidia bacterium | reverse complement strand
GAGCGAAACTGACGAAGTCCTGCCGGTAGCTGGACTCCCTTACGAAAAGGGTTGGTAGCGTTTTCGGGCGAAAATGCTACTGACCCGTTCTTTTGAATGGGGGTTGGTCGCAAAAATGGGTATAATTGAAACTGACCAGATTGTTAAAGCCCTTCTAAGTTCCCTGCACCCCGGCCATTTTCTGCGGTTCCTTCCGGGAGCAAAATGGGCCTTCCTGCACACCGGCCCCTCTCTGCGGTTCCTTCCGGGAGCAAAACGGGCCTCTCTGCACCCCGACTCTCCTCTGCGAGCCCTTCCGGGAGCAAAACCACCCCTCCCTGCACCCCGGACTAACCGGTCCTCCAAAAGGTCAGTCCGGAGACAAGATTACGGGCTGCCACCAGCGGAACCATGCAGATTGAACGGCTATTCATAAATACAAAAAGAGGATAACCTCAAGTCGTATCGACTTTTCAGTCATCCTCTTTTGTGCGGATGGTGAGACTCGAACTCACACAGGCCAAACGCCCACTACCCCCTCAAAGTAGCGTGTCTACCATTTCACCACATCCGCTTTGGGGTTGCAAATATAGATATATTTTAGATAATTGCAAAATTATTTTTATCTTTGCACTCCCTTCGAGAAAGGGAAAGTACATTATTAACTATTAAAACAGATTCACAATGGCTGTTAAAATTCGTCTCCAGCGCCACGGAAAGAAGAATTTCGCATTCTTCCACATTGTAGTGGCAGACTCACGCTCACCGCGTGACGGTCGTTTCATCGAGCAGTTGGGCTCCTACAACCCCAACACCAACCCTGCAACTATCGTTCTCGATTCCGAGAAGGCTCTTGCATGGCTGAATGTTGGTGCACAGCCCTCCCTCGTTTGCCGTCGTATCCTCTCTTATGAGGGCGTTCTCCTTCGCAAGCACCTCCAGGGTGGCGTTGCAAAGGGAGCTCTCACCCAGGAGCAGGCCGATGCAAAATGGAACGCATGGAAGGCTCAGAGGGACGCCAAGGTAGCCGCCAAGGTTGACGGTCTTGCAAAGGACGCCGAAGCCAAGGTCAAGGCTGCTGCCGCCGAAGAGCGCAAGGTAAATGCCGCGCGCGCCGAGGAGCTTGCCAAGAAGGCTGCCAAGCTCGCTGAAGAGCAGGCCGCCGCAAAGGCAGAAGCAGAGGCCGAGGCCGCTGCAGAGGAAGCTCCCGCCGAGGCTGCAGAGCCCGCAGCAGAGTAATGCTTCCGGTAGGCAGAATCCTCAAGTCTTACGGGACAGACGGCGGGCTCCTTGTGAGTCCGGCCCTTCCCCTTGAAGATCTGGAAAAAGAGGAACCTGTGTTCATCGAGTTTGATGGACTCCAGGTTCCTTTCTTTATTCTGGACTGTACCCCCAAGGCAAGCCGGTACATTCTTCATCTTACCGACATAACCACCCTTGAAGAAGCCGACGAGGTGGTGGGCAGGGATATACTCGCCGACCTCGAGGAAGAACAGGACGGGCCCGATTTCACCGGCTGGACTGTCTATGACGTGGCCTCTTCCGCTTCCGGACAGGAGAGCGGCCCGCGGAAAATAGGGGTCGTAACCGGCGACGAGCCCATTCCCGGGAACTATTGCATCTATGTCGGGGACATCCTGATTCCCCTGCACGACGACTTTATCGTCTCGGCCGACCCTGTGCGCCGCGAGCTCGTCCTCGATCTCCCTTCGGGCCTTTATTGAGCCCTTTCAAATGTAATTTTTGCTATTTTTGCGGACATGAAACTTATCAAGATGCTCTCACTTGCAGCGGGTGTCGCCGCGGCTGCCGCGTGCTCCCCAAAAGAAACAGCCTTCAAATACTCCATAGACTCTTTTGCCGACCTGCGCATCATGCGTTATCAGGTGCCCGGCTGGGAGAGCCTCAGCCTCAGGCAGAAGGAGTATGTGTACCATCTGGCCGAAGCCGCCAAGCTCGGCCGTGACATCACCTGGGACCAGTATTGCCGCTTCAATCTTCCCGTCCGCCATGCGATAGAGGATATTTTCGCCAACTATTCGGGCCCCAGGGAAGGGGAAGAATGGGAGGCCTTCGTGGTATATGCCAAGAGGGTGTTCTTCAGCAACGGCATCCATCATCACTATGCCGAAGACAAGTTCTTCCCCGGGTGCAGCGAAGAATACTTCGGGAGCCTGCTTGCCGATGTCGCGGGGCGCAGTCTGCCACCCTCTGCCGAAGGAGCCTCCGAAGGTGCGGATGAACCTGTATGGACCGGAACCGAGGGAGTGTCCCTGACTGCAAAAGAACTGCTCGGAGTTATTTACAACCCCGGAATCTACCCGCAGAGGCGTTCCACCGCCCGCGATGCCGACATAGTGGCGCAGAGCGCCGTCAACTTCTACGGCGAAGGAGTTACCCGGGAGGAAGTGGACGACTTCTATGCAAGGCAGGCCGTAAAGGGAGACGCCCATCCCGTGTCCTATGGCCTCAACAGCAAGGTCGTAAAGGAAAACGGACGTCTTGTGGAGAAGAAATGGAAGATAGGAGGAATTTATTCCGCCGCCATCGAGCGCATCTGCGCCGAACTCCGCAAGGCTCAGGCAGTGGCAGAGAACGACCTGCAGAAGGGAGCGATCGACAAGCTCATCTCCTACTATGAGACCGGCGACCTGCGCACCTGGGACGAATACAATATCCAGTGGGTGAAGGACACTCTCGGGGTAGTCGATTATGTGAACGGCTTCATCGAGGACTACGACGACCCGCTCGGCCGCAAGGCAACTTGGGAAGGTCTCGTGAACATAAAGGACTCCGCAGCTTCCGCGCGCACCGAGATACTCAGCGCCAACGCCCAGTGGTTCGAGGACAATTCCCCCATCGATCCGCGCTTCCGCAAGGCCGAGTGCAGGGGCATAACCGCAAAGGTCATCAATGCCGTCGCCCTGGCAGGAGCAACCTATCCTTCTACCCCCATCGGAATCAATCTTCCCAATGCCGACTGGATCCGCAAGGAGCACGGCTCCAAGAGCGTTACCATCGCCAATATCACCCATGCCTACGATGCGGCAGCCCTTGAGCAGCCTACCAGCGTGCTTGCCGAGTTCGCCTGGGACAAGGCCGAAATCGAACTTGTGAAGAAGTACGGCGATACCATGGACGAAATCCATACCGACCTTCACGAATGTCTCGGACACGGCAGCGGCCAGCTCCTGCCCGGCACTTCCTCCACGGCCCTCGGCGAATACCAGAGTGCCCTTGAAGAGGCCAGGGCCGACCTTTTCGGCCTCTACTATTGCGCCGATCCCAAGATGGTCGAGCTCGGTATCGTTCCCGACAGGGAAGCCTACAAGGCCGAGTATGCCGGCTATATCCGCAACGGGCTCATGACCCAGTTCACGCGCGTCGAACTCGGAAAGCAGAATACCGAGGCCCACATGCAGAACCGCAAGCTCATAGCCGAGTGGTGCTACGAGAAAGGGGCAGCGGACAATGTTATCGAAAAGCGCGTCCGTGACGGGAAGACCTATTTCGTGGTCTGCGACTACGAGGCCCTGCGCGCCCTGTTCGGAAAGCTCCTCGGCGAAATCCAGAGAATAAAGAGCGAAGGCGACTACGAGGCCGGCAAGGCTCTCGTCGAGACCTACGCCGTGAACATCGATGCGCAGCTCCACAAGGAAGTGCGCGACCGCTACGAAAAGCTGAACCTCAAGCCTTACGGCGGATTTGTGAATCCCGAAATCACGCCGGTACGCGGTGAGGACGGCGCCATTGTGGACTACGCCATCAGCTATCCCGACGATTATCTGGGACAGATGCTGCACTACGGCGAGAAATACCGTACCCTCTAAAGGTTATTTCACCAGTTCTCCGAGACTGCGGTCGAGGTAGAATTTTTTGTTGCCGGTTGCATAGACGCATTGGGCCCTGGTCCGGAGAGTGTCTGTGCAACCGTCTTCTTTTGTGCGGTACACTACATTGTGGAAGGCAGGTATCCTGAGCGAAACGCCATTTCTGCCGTGTACGCTGAGAAGGCGGCACCCGTCTTCTTTTGTTATGCTGCTCTCGCTGCCTTCGAACACCACGTCATGCGGGGAGAAAAGCTCGCAGGTAAGCTCGTAAAGCGGCCTTTCTATTCCCATCACTTCGCACAGATAGGCGTTGATGTCCACATTCTTTATGATGCCCTCCGGCCTCTGCCCGTGCGGATTGTAAACGCCGAAAAACACATCCTCCCCGGTATGGTCGCCGCCTATGATGTTCAGGTGGGTTCGTGAGGTGAAGATGTGCGCCACCACGCTGAGCAGATTCCAGGTATCGGAGACTTTCATATAGTTGTCTTCGGTGACGTACATATACTTTTTGATGTCCTCCAGCTCCCGGGGACGCAGCGTTATGCCGGTCCACTCCTTGAATACCGAGGGGATATCCTGTTCGGGGCAGCCCTGGATGCGGCTCAGCATCTTCCAGGCGGACGAGCGGCAGTTCCTGATGCCCTCATAGATTGAGTCCACCGGGTTGGTTTCGTAGTCGTTGTAGCCGCCTCCGCCTATCTGGATGCCGCAGTTGCCGTGGTCGGGGATGATTACCACGGTGGTGTTGCCGTCCTTTTTGGCAAAATCGGTGGCCACCTTCACGGCGCGGTCGAATTCCAGCAGTTCGGTAATCAGGCCCACCGGATCTTCAGAGTGGGCGGCATAATCGACCTTGCTGCCTTCTACCATCAGGAAAAAGCCTTTCTTGTTGGAAGAGAGCAGTTCGATGGCTTTGGCTGTCATCTCCGACAGGGAGGGCTGTCCGGAGCCGCTGCGGTCGATTTCGTATTCCATCATGCTCTTTCCGAAGAGGGCCCATACCCGGCCGCTTCGGAAACTGCGGAAACCTTCCGGGTCGTCTTCGAAAAGGGTCGCCCCGGTGTCAGCAATCATGCCGCGAATCTCGTCGGTGAGGTCGCCGATGCCGCTGCCGAAGACAAGGTCGAGTCCCTCGCAGGCCTGCTGCAGTGCCAGTTCATGATTGTTCCAACGGTATTCGTGGTGTGCCGATGCGGCAGCCGGCGTTGCATGCGTGAAACTTACGGTGCACACGAGCCCCGTGGATTTCCCCTGCCAGTAACGCGCGGCCTCCAGCAGCGTTGCGGCCGGCTGGAAGGCTTTTTCCGGGTCGGTCGGATAGATGTCCTGTCCCGGATGCGGCAGCGGATGGATGGATACGTTGCCCTGCCTCGAGAGAACTCCCGTCATATAGGCGGACATTCCCGGAGCCGAACAGGTTATGGGGCAGTCGGATTCGTGTGTCTGAACGAGCCCGCATACATAGGGGTCGAGACTCAGGTTGAAGCCGGAATCGCCCGTCATGTAACGCTGGTACCACCTTGCGGCCGCAAGCGCACCGGTGGAAGTGCCGTCGGTGAGCATGAATATCACGTTTTTCGTGGGCTTTATCCGCTTGCCGGAAGGGCTGCAGGAAACCGCCAGCACAAGGAGCGTGGCGGCTGCCAGGAACTTTATCTTATGCATGGGTGCAAATATAGCGAAAAAAAGAATCTGCTCCCGGAGCTGACATTTTGTCAGTGGAATGTAATTTGACCGCCTTTCCCTGTGAAAGGAGGTCAGACAGAATATGGAAAACAAATATGAATTCTTAAGCAAATACGCAGTGGACCTTACCGGTGCCGCTTCCAAGGGGAAGCTCGATCCGGTGATAGGCCGTGACGACGAAATCCGCCGCGTGCTGCAGATTCTTTCGCGGCGCACCAAGAACAACCCCATCCTCGTGGGTGAACCCGGCGTTGGCAAAACCGCAATAGCCGAGGGGCTTGCCGCAAAGATTGTAAACGGTCAGGTTCCAGAAAACCTGAAGAGCAAACGGCTCTTCTCCCTGGATATGGGCGCCCTCATAGCGGGGGCCAAGTATCAGGGCGAATTCGAAGAGAGGCTGAAAGGCGTGGTGAAGGAAGTGGTGGAGAGCGACGGCGAGATAATCCTCTTCATCGATGAAATCCACACCCTCGTGGGTGCCGGGCGCACAAGCGGTGCGATGGATGCCGGCAACATCCTCAAGCCGGCTCTTGCAAGGGGAGAACTGCGTACGATAGGCAGCACGACCCTCGACGAGTTCCAGAAATATTTCGAGCAGGACAAGGCCCTCGAGCGGCGCTTCCAGAAGGTGATGGTGGACGAGCCCAGCCCCGCGGAGAGCATAGCCATTCTGCGCGGGCTGAAGGAGAAATACGAAAATCACCACAAGGTCCGCATAGAAGACGACGCGCTTATCGCGGCAGTGAACCTCAGTCACCGCTATATCAACAACCGTTTCCTGCCAGACAAGGCAATCGACCTTGTGGATGAGGCGGCATCGAAGCTGAGGCTCGAGATGAACAGCGTTCCGGAGCCGATAGACGTGCTCAATTCCCGCATACGCGAGCTGGAGATAGAAAAGGAGGCCGTGAAACGCGAGGGAACCTCGCTCAAGTCCGAAAAAATTGCAACCGAACTTTCCCAGGCGAAGAAAGAACGCGACGCCCTTATGGAGCGCTGGGAAGCCGAAAAGAACACGCTCGGGCAGTTGCAGGAGCAGCGCCTTGCAATAGAGCAGGCCGAGAATGAGGCCCGCATTGCCGAACGCGGTGGCGATTACGGCCGTGTGGCCGAGCTCCGTTACGGCCGCATAGCCCAGGCCCGCAAACGTATCGAAGAGCTGGAAGCGAAGCAGGCCGCGGTAAAGAACCCCATCATGTCCGAGGCCGTGACTCCCGAGGACATTGCTGAAGTGGTTGCCCGCTGGACCGGCATTCCGGTAAACCGCATGCTTGAAAGCGAGAAGGAAAAGCTGCTCAGGATGGAAAGCGAGCTGCACAAACGCGTGGTCGGTCAGGACAAGGCCATAGCGGCAGTTTCGGATGCGGTTCGCCGCAACAGGGCCGGCCTTTCCAATGAGAACAGGCCCATCGGTTCGTTCCTTTTCCTCGGAACTACCGGAGTGGGAAAGACCGAGCTGGCCAAGGCGCTTGCCGAGTTCCTCTTCAACGACGAGGGCATGATGACCCGTATCGACATGTCGGAGTACCAGGAGGCCCACACCGTGAGCCGTCTTATAGGAGCGCCTCCGGGATACGTCGGTTACGATGAAGGCGGCCAGCTTACCGAGGCCGTGCGGCGCAAACCCTACAGCGTGGTCCTGCTGGACGAAATAGAGAAAGCCCACCCCGACGTGTTCAACATCCTGCTTCAGGTTCTGGACGACGGACGGCTTACCGACAACAAGGGCCGTACCGTGGATTTCAAGAACTGCATCCTCATCATGACTTCCAATCTCAAGGAAGACGAGCTGCGGCTCCGCATGCGTCCCGAGTTCCTCAACAGGATAGACGAGATAGTGGTCTTCGATCCCCTGACGCCCGACAATATCCGCGAGATAGTCCGCCTGCAGATGGAAATCCTCCGGAGGAAACTCGAGAACGAGAATGTTGAGCTCGAATACACTCCTGCGTTCGAAGATGCCATGGTGCGTGACGGGTACGACCCTGCCTTCGGTGCGCGTCCCGTAAAGCGCCTTATCCAGAGGGAACTGGTCAACCGCCTTGCGAGGGAAATCCTGGAAGGCCGTGTGCACAAGTCCTCTGCGATAGTGGCCGACTATGCAGACGGCGGGACTGTGCTTCGGAACCGGTAATCGGAGGGGCGGCTCCGTTTGCCGTCGCGGGCTGCCGGCTTGGGTTCCGGCTCGGGTTCCCGGTGTGGGCTGGCCGGTGTGGGTTGCCGTTGCTGGCTTTCAGCTTGGGTCTTCTGGCGAGGAAATAATTAATAGACAATCACTTAAGCAAAACCCTGGTCCGCTTACACGGGACCAGGGTTTTGCTTAAAACGTTGATTTGCAGCTAATTGCGTGCCAGGCTTTCCTTTCAGGGAATTTCCGGATTATTCTTCGGGAGCGGCCTGCTCGATGGGAGCGGTGGGGAATGCAGGCTGCTGTTCCTGCTGGACGTTCTCGATTTCGTTGGTGATGTCCACGCCACCCTGTGCTCCACCGCGCATTGTGAAAGCGGTGATGATGGAAACCACGAGGATGAATGCTACGAGACCCCAGGTGATTTTCTCAAGTATGTCTGCCGTCTGGCGTACGCCGAAGGTCTGGTTGCCTGCTACGAAATTGCTGGCAAGTCCGCCTCCCTTTCCGTTCTGGAGCAGCACCACTATGATGAGCAGGATGGCTGCCAGAATGATTAGAATGGTAAGAATTGTGAAAACTGCGTTCATATCTTTACTGTTTTATTTTTTCGATTTGGGCTGCAAAGTAAGCACTTTTTTCCGGATATCGCAAACTTAGCTTAGAATAAATCTCGCATGCCTGCGTATAATAGCCCTGCTCGGCATAAATCTGTGCAAGTGTTTCGGTTGCGAAGTCGGTGAAGTCGCTTTCCGGAATCTCCACATAGCCCTCTTCCTTGGCCATCTTTGCAAAATTGGAGAAGATGCGGTCGGAGTCTTTCTGCACGCTTTCGTACTGCGCCTTCGTAAAATAGTCGCCTCCCACCACCACGACCTTCCTTTCCTTTTCGGGCGCCGGGGGCTCGGAAAAATGGCTGCGCAGGAGCCTGGCCACCTCCTCGTCGGAAAAGTCTGCCTGATGGGAAGACCTCACGAGAGCGGCTACCACCGAGCGGGATGCCACATACAGGGCGGCGTCCGCGTAGCGTTCATCGCTCCATGAGCCTTCTCCGAGGGCGGACATCCGGCGGCAGAGCTCCAGCCTCGCGCCTCCGAACCAGGGGTACAGCGATACAACCCCGCTGAGTTCTTCGAGGTTGAGTTCGGCAAGATTGATGGAGTCGTTTACCATTGCGCAACTGTTGCGTTGAAAATATCTTCCACGAGTTTGTCTATGATTTCCTCGCAGAGGGTCATTTCCACCGCATCCAGGGAATTGGTGGAATCGTAGTCGGCATAAGCCGAGAAGCTCTTGTTCTCGAAATTGTCTTCCGGATACTTCCGGTTGCTGAAATTCACCTTTACGGTTACGGTCAGCCTGTTCTGGGCGGCCGTTTCGTTTGCGGTGATGGCCTGGGCCCTTACGTCGTAGCCCGTGATTTCCCCGCTTATTTCGAGGTCTCCGTCCATTTCCACCTGCTCCAGGCGGGTCATCTGGCGGAAACGTGTGCGGATGGCTTCGGACAGGTTGTTGGAAAGGGTGGGGTTCACCTTGAGGGCCTTGTATTCGAAGGTGGGCAGGGTAATGGTGCGCACGTCAGGCTGTATTGAAGTGCCTGAGAAGGAATACGATATGATGTTGCATCCGGCCAGGGCCAGAAGGCAAGCGAGGCCTACGATTAATCTTCTCACCTTGCGCCCTCCTTCAGTTTTGCAAGTTTGCGGTAGATGGTCCTTTCGGAAATGCCCAGTTCGGTCGCCGCGTCCTTTATGTTGCCTCCGTGCCTTTCCAGAGCTTTCTGGATTAGGGTGTCGTTGGCCTTGCGGATGGAAATCTCCGGCGTGCCTTGCTCCTGCCACTCGGCATCGTCCTGCTCCTGGGAAGAAGCCTGACGGGGAAGGGCCGGGGGGTCCGTCCTTCCGGCGGCAAGCGATTCCACTTTCGCCTCCAGCATTTCCACTTTCTGGTTCAGATCGACAATCGCCTGCACAAAGGCGCGCTTTTCGTCGCTGCTGAGCCCGGATGCCGTACCGGAAGATGCAGGCGCGGCCATGGGCAGCATTTCGTCATGCTCCTGCGGGATGTATGGGGCAAGCTGCTCCTGCGTGAGCTCAATCCTTTCGGTGGCTCCCGGAAGCGCCCTGGAAGATTCCAGCGCCGTGACGGTTTCGGCTATATTCTTGAGCTGGCGGATGTTGCCCGGCCAGCGGTAGCTCTTCAGAAGGGATATGGCCTCAAGCGAAAGGCTTACCTTGCGGGAATTGTTCTTTTCGGCGAAGTCGTTGGAGAACTTGCGGAAGAGAAGGTAAATGTCCCCTTTGCGGTCGCGCAGCGGCGGAACCATTATCTGTACGGCGTTGAGGCGGTAGTAGAGGTCTTCGCGGAACTCTCCTCTCTGCAGCGCCGTGCGCAGGCTGATGTTCGTGGCGGCTATTACCCTCACGTCCGTTTTCTGCACTTTGGAAGACCCCACTTTTATGAATTCCCCGTTTTGCAGGACCCTCAGCAGCATGGCCTGAGTCTCCTTGGGAAGTTCGCCTATTTCGTCGAGGAAGAGGGTCCCCCCGTCGGCCATCTCGAAATAGCCCTTGCGGTCTTCCACGGCGCCGGTGAACGACCCTTTCACATGGCCGAACAGTTCGGAGTTGATGGTGCCTTCCGGAATTGCCCCGCAGTTGATAGCCAGATATTTGCCGGTTTTGCGCCGGGAATGCTGATGAATTATCTGGGGTATGACGTCCTTGCCCACACCGCTTTCTCCGGTTATGAGCACGGTCAGGTCGGTAGGCGCCACCGCTACCGCGGTTTCGATGGCCTGGCCTAGCGCGGCGTCGTTTCCGACGACGTCGTATTTGTTCTTGAGTCTTTGAAGCTCCTGGGAGTCCATATTTTGCAAAGTTAATCAAAAAACTCGTATCTTTGTATTTCACGAACCGAAGCATTATGAGAAAGATAGCATTATTGGCTCTTGCGGCCCTCTCGCTTGCCGCCTGTAGCAAGAAAACCGCCGACCAGCTGGCCGAGGCGGCTAAAAACGTTTCCATAAACTGCACTCCCGAGGTGCTTGCCGTAAGCGGAGGCACCGTGAATGCAGAGATTTCCGTAACGTACCCGGCCGGGTATTTCAGCAAGGATGCGCGCGTCATCGTATCCCCCTATGTGGTGTGGGACGGCGGCGAAATGGCACTCCAGCCTTTCCTTTACCAGGGTGAGTCCGTGAAGGAGAACAACAAGGTGGTTCCCTCCGCGGGGGGCACTGTTCGCGAGAAGGTGTCCTTCCCTTACCGTGACGAGATGTCCCGCTGCCGCCTCGAACTTCGCAGCACCGCTTTCATCGGCGGCGCCGAAGTGCCCGTGCCCATAATCAAGGTGGCCGACGGCTGCATCAATCTTGCCCGCTGGGCCGATTCCAAAGGCTCCTACATCTACAAGGCCGACAACTACAAGGAAACCGTGGTCACCACGGCCGAAGGCCAGATTCTCTACGACGTCAATTCTTCGTCCGTGAAAAGCAGCCAGCTGTCGGGCTCCAGCATCAAGGACCTGCAGTCCGCCATTGCGGAGGCCGGAAACAGCGAACGCATCAAGGTGAAAGGCACCAGGATAGTGTCGTATGCCTCTCCCGAAGGCGGTGAAGAACTCAACGACAAACTCTCCGAGGAGCGCTCCGCCGCGGCCCAGCAGGCCTGGAAGAAGATAGGCAAGGGCGCTGAGGCCGGCAGCACCGAAGTGCAGAGCATAGGCCAGGACTGGGAAGGTTTCCAGGAGGCCATACGCAATTCCAACCTCGAAGACAAAGACCTCATTCTCCGTGTCCTCAGCATGTATTCCGATCCGGCAGTCCGTGAAAGCGAAATAAAGAATCTCTCCCAGGTCTATACAGAAATCAAGGACCGCGTGTTCCCGGAGCTGCGCCGTTCCCGTTTCATTACCGAAATGGAGTATCAGAACTATTCCGAGGCGGACCTGCAGAGGCTTCTGGACCGCAAGCGCCTGTATCTTCTCGACGAGGAGGCGCTGCTCCGTCTTGCCTCCCTTACCGACTCGCTCGAACTCAAGCAGACCCTCTACAGGGCCGCTTCCGAGCGCATGGGCTCCGAAAGGGGACAGTACAATCTGGCCGTAACCCTTATGGACAAGGAGTCTTTCTCTGCTGCCGAGGTTTACTTTGACAGGCTTAAGAATCAGGAAGATCCCGACCTGCTCAATGCCCGCGGCGTCATCGCCATGCATGCAGGCAACCTCGAAAAGGCGAAGGGGCTGTTCGAAAAGTCGGGCACTCCCGAGGCGAAGGCCAATCTGGGCCTGCTCGACCTTTTCAGCGGTGATGCCGACTCTGCCGCAAAGCAGCTTGAAGGGAGCGGCTCCCGCAACGAGGCCATATCGAAGATAGCATCCGGAGACTACGCCGGCGCCATTAAGATACTGGACGGAGAGGAAAGCGTTCCATCCTATTATCTGCGCGCAATCGCGAGCGCGCGCAGGGGCGACAAGGCCGGCGTGTCAAAGTATCTGAAGGCCGCTTCGGCAAAAGATCCTTCGATTTTGGAAACGGCCCGGAAAGATATTGAATTTGCAGGCTTTGAGATTTGATTTTTTTACGTATATTTGCAGCCCCAAATTTTTGGGGCTTTTTTAAAACATAGTTTTATATATGCCAACTATTCAACAGTTAGTCCGCAAAGGACGCGAGACCATTGCTTACAAGAGCAAGTCCCGCGCACTGGATGCTTGTCCTCAGAAGCGTGGCGTATGCGTCAGGGTGTACACAACCACCCCGAAGAAACCTAACTCAGCAATGCGT
>CADBSV010000056.1 GCA_902797435.1 uncultured Bacteroidia bacterium | reverse complement strand
GCACATCGCACCGCTACAACCTCCTACCCTTGCTGCATTCCTGCCCTGGGGGAGTTCAGAGGGAGCTGGTCGTGTACGACTTTCCCCGTGCAAAGATATAAATAATTTTCAGATACTGTCGAAAATAAGCGGCAGAATGTCATCGACGCGGTCGAACTTCCAGATTACTCCGTCGCCGACCATGATAACGCTCATGGGCTTTCCGGCTTTTGTCTGGTACTGGGCCATTACCTGCCGGCATGCTCCGCAAGGAGTGGCCGGTGTTTTTGCGAGCCTCCCGTGTACGCCACCTGCTATTGCGATGCTCTCCATATTCTTGCTGGGATAGTTGGCCCCGGCGGCGAACATTGCCGTGCGTTCGGCGCAGAGCCCGCTCGGGAATGCGGCGTTCTCCTGATTGGCGCCGCGGACCACTGTGCCGTCGGAGAGCCGTACCGCAGCGCCCACGTGAAAATGGGAGTACGGGGCATAGGCTCCCTGCATCGCTTTTATGGCCTCTTCGGCGAGGGCCCTGTCCTGGGCTTGGAGTTCGTCCAGGGACGAGTACTCGTGGTATCTGATGTTTATCTCTTTTTCTGACATACAGACTCTTTTGGTTCCGTCAAATATAGGGAAAAATTACAATTGCGGGACTTTGTGGGCTGACAGCATGTTCTCCGGATCCAGGATGCGGTCGAGTTCTTCCTTGCTGAGGAGCCCCTTCTGAAGGACTATATCGTACACGCTTCCGCCAGTCTCGAGGGCTTCTTTCGCTATCTTGGTGCTGTTCTTGTAGCCGATATACGGGTTGAGGGCGGTTACGATGCCGATGCTTGAACGCACCATTTCTTCGCAGTGCTCCTTGTTGACGGTAATGCCGTCTATGCACCTTGTGCGCAGGGTGTCCATGGCATTGGTGAGCCATGTGATGCTTTCGAGGATGCTCTCCACGATGATGGGTTCCATCACGTTCAGCTGAAGCTGGCCCGCCTCGGCGGCGAAAGCCACGGTGGTATCGTTACCAAACACCTTGAAGCACACCTGGTTGGTAACCTCCGGGATTACGGGATTCACCTTTCCCGGCATGATGGACGAGCCCGGTGCCATGGGCGGAAGATTGATTTCGTGAAGGCCGCAGCGGGGACCGGAGGCCATGAGGCGGAGGTCGTTGCAGGTTTTGCTGAGCTTGGATGCAAGCCTCTTGAGGGCTGCGGAGTAACTTACGTATGCTCCTGTGTCGGGAGTGGCTTCCACCAGGTTGGGAGCCGAGATGAGATTGTCGCCGGTAAGCTCGCTCATGCGCGAGGCGCATAACTCTGCAAAGCCGGGGACGGCGTTCAGGCCGGTTCCGATTGCCGTTCCGCCCATGTTTATTTCCTTGAGCAGCACCACGTTGCGCTCGAGGTTGGCGATTTCTTCCTCAAGGTTGTCCGCGAAGGCCATGAACTCCTGCCCGCTGGTCATGGGGACGGCGTCCTGGAGCTGGGTGCGGCCCATCTTTATCACGTGCTTGAACTGCTCTCCCTTACGGCGCAGAGACGCAATCAGATCGCCCAGGGCCCTTTCGAGTCCTGCGTTCATGCGCACAAAAGTATAGCGGAATGCGGTCGGGTATGCGTCGTTGGTGCTCTGTGCGCAGTTCACGTGGTCGTTAGGGGAGCAGAACTGATATTCGCCCTTTTTGTGCCCCATCAATTCGAGGGCGCGGTTGGCGATAACCTCGTTGGCGTTCATGTTGACCGATGTACCGGCGCCGCCCTGCACCATGTCAACCGGGAACTGGTCGGCAAGGGCGCCTTCGGTTATCTCCTTGCATGCCGCGCAGATTGCATCGGCAATATGCGGTTCGAGCGCTCCGAGCTCCTTGTTTGCGAGGGCTGCAGCCCACTTTACGTAGGCGATGCTCTTCACATATTCGGGGTAATCCGACATGTGGTTGCAGGATATCTTGTAGTTTTCGATGGCCCTCTGAGTCTGGACGCCGTAGTAGGCGTCTGCGGGGACCTTGAGTTCTCCGAGAAGATCGGATTCGATACGGAATTTCTGTTCTGCCATGATATTTAAAATACTTTGATTCTGTAGATAAGCCCCAGTTCTGCCCTTCCTGTCGTGAAGGAATCCGGGAGGCCGGTGCCGTTGAAGATGACACGGTGGAGGGTAGCCGCCGCGAAAAGGCGGAGATCCTGGGAGGGTTCCGGGTAATACTCCAGCGCGCAAAGGGCCATCAGGCCGTCGCGGTACTTGCCTCCAGCATCGGTCCGGACAGTGTCCCAGCTGCCCTTTGCAACCAGGTTCCAGCCGGGGGAGAACTGCCAGAAAGCCTTGACAATGTTGCTGTTGTATAGAATCTCTCCAAGGGGCCGGAGGGCTGCAGGCCCGAAGTTGGCCGTGGCGATTCCGATGCGGTCAACCGCATCTTTCTCGAACATCGTGTCAAAATAGCACTGGAACGTGGGCCAGTTGAACTTAATGCCTCCGCTTAGCAGCTTTCCGAAGCCTCCCTCAGACTGGGTCATGCCTCCGATGGCGCAGCGGGTCTGTACAAAACCGTCGAGAAGGTTCCCGTTCCAGTTGAGCAGGGCGTTCACCGGAAACCGTACGGGCAGCAGGTCGTTTGCCGGATTGCTCAGTTCGAACACGAATTCGTGCCGGCTGTCCGGACGCCAGTAAAAGTCGATGCCCGTGAAGAATATGTCTATATGGTCTATATAATCGCTGTACTGATAGATGTAGAGGGGATTCTCGTCGTAGTCGAATCCTCCCCAGTGCTGGCATATCTTTCCGGCTTCGATGGCGAAATGCTCGTTGAATTCGTATCCTGCGAACATCATGTTGAGGCCTTTTGAAAAGCCGTCCAGCGTTCCGGTTGCCTGATTCGAGCGAAGGTTGTGCCGGAAACGGTAATAGAGGTTTTCGTTAACCCTTCCTTTGACTTCGAGACGCAGGTCGCGGGCCCTGAAGGAGCCGCTCCAGGGGGAGGGGCCGTCTTCGCTGCCGTTATCTGCCTGATAGGCTCCTGCGAAGTTTATATAGAAATTGAACGGGCCCTTGTCCTGGGAATGTGCCGCGAAGGCGGCTGTCAGGAGGAAAAACACTAATGCGGTGAGCCTTGATTGTGGTTTCTTCATTGTAGTGCGTTAAGGCCTTACAAAGATGGCAAATAATTTTGAATTTGACTATCTTTGCGTCATGAAAATCTGCGTGGGTCTTTCTGGAGGTGTAGATTCTTCCGTCGCCGCCCTTCTCCTCAAACGGCAGGGCTACGATGTCTTTGCCATGTTCATGCAGAACTGGAACGACGCCACCGGCACCCTGCACGGCGACTGCGAATGGGAAGAGGAGCGCTTCGTGGCCGAAATGGTGGCCCGTAAACTTGAGATTCCATTCTATTTCGTGGACCTTTCCGCCCAGTACAGGCAGAGAGTGGTGGATTATATGTTTGACGAGTATTCGAAAGGGCGGACTCCGAATCCGGACGTGCTGTGCAACAGCGAGATAAAGTTCGACGCCTTCCTTTCGGTAGCGAGGAAAATGGGGGCGGACATGGTGGCCACCGGGCATTACTGCCGCAAGGTTCCCGCAACCGGACCGGACGGGCGGCCCCTCACAAGCCCTGACGGGAAACCTGTCTGGAGCATACTGGAGGGGTCCGATCCCAACAAGGACCAGAGTTATTTCCTCTGCCAGCTCAGCCAGGAGCAGCTCTCGGCAGCCCTTTTCCCCATAGGGGACCTTCCGAAGCCGGAAGTGAGGCGGCTGGCGGCTGAGGCCGACCTGCCCTCGGCGGACAAAAAGGATTCCCAGGGTATCTGCTTTGTGGGAAAGGTGGATCTTCCTGTATTCCTGCAGCAGAAACTCAAATCCGTCGAAGGCGACGTGGTGGAAATACTTCCGGCTTACTACTCCGCAGGCGGTGCCGGAGGGGCGCTTCTTTTCGCTCGTCAGCAGGAGCTCCTTCAAAGGGGCGCTCCCTGGACAGACGACGAGCTGGCCCTGCTGGCAGCTCCGCAGGACTATTCCGATGTGATTCTCCAGACCGAGACTTACCGCAGCGGGAAGCATCACGTAAAAAAGACAAGATACTGCGAGAACGGCCTCTGGAAGCATGTTGGCCGTCACGAAGGGGCCCAGTTTTTTACACTCGGGCAGCGCAAGGGCCTTGCTGTAGGAGGGCACAAGAGCCCCCTTTTCGTGGTAGGCACCGACGTCCCCCGCAACATGGTCTTCGTGGGTGAAGGGGAGCGTTTCCCCGGACTGTTCAGAAGCTGCCTTCGCATATCTCCGGGCGAAATACATTGGATTCGGCCCGACCTTGCCCTTCCTGTCGGTGCGCAAATGCGGGTGAGCGTCCGTATCCGCTACCGCCAGCCGCTTCAGGGCGCAACCCTTTACATGAGGGAAGGCGGTCTTTACATAGTTTTCGATACGCCCCAGCGGAGCATTACTCCCGGGCAGTTCGCCGCCTGGTATATAAAGGCCGGCGGGAATCCGGCGGCCTTCTCCGGTGCCGGACTCCCGAAGGATTCCTCTGCCGAAGGACGGTCTGTCCCTGACCAGGAGTATGAGATGCTTGGCAGCGGAGTGATAGACAAATAGTTATGAAAGAATTCGAGATAGCCGTCCCGGTGGGGCACGAACCTTCTGCAAAGCAGATTGCGGCCCGGTCGGGAGGCCTTGAGGCCGTGCTTGTCAAGCGCAGCCTCGACGCCCGGGGGGAGCCGCTCTGGCGGTATCGTTATGAGGCCTTTCAGGCGGGGGAATATCAGCCATACCGGCTGCCCGAATATAAAGATGTATCGAAGGCTCCCGGCGTTCTTGTCGTCGGGGCCGGTCCTGCCGGCATGTTCGCTTCCCTCCGTCTTCTCATGGAGGGCCTCAGGCCGATAGTGCTGGAACGCGGAAAGGATGTCCATGCCCGTAAGGTGGATATGGCCTCCCTTTCCCGCAGCGGTGCAGTCGATCCCGATTCCAACTACTGCTATGGAGAAGGCGGGGCCGGAGCGTTCTCAGACGGAAAACTCTATACCCGTTCCTCCAAAAGGGGCGACAACCGCGAGGTCCTGTACCAGCTCGTGCAGTTCGGGGCTTCTCCGGAGATTCTTTATGACGCTCATCCGCATATCGGGTCCGACAGGCTGCCCTCCATCGTGGAGAACATACGCAAATGCATAGTTTCCCATGGAGGCGAGTATCATTTCGGAGCCAGGGTTTCCGGTATCTCCGGAAAGGCCGGAGATTTTACTGCGGTCTGTGCTGGTGGAGCTGAATACAAGGGCATTGCCGTCATACTTGCTACGGGGCATTCCGCAAGGGATGTCTATGAAATGCTGTACCGCGGAGGAGGGGCCCTGGAGGCCAAGGGTTTCGCTCTTGGCGTAAGGGTGGAGCACCCTCAGGAAAAAATCAACTATTCGCAGTATCACGGGCGGTGGAAGCCCGGTATGCCGGCTGCCGAATACTCTTTTGTTGAGCAGCAGGACGGAAGAGGCGTGTTCTCGTTCTGCATGTGTCCGGGAGGTGTTCTCGTACCTTCATCTACGGAAGCCGGGACGGTGGTGCTCAACGGCATGTCCAATTCGGCGCGCAGCGGGCGCTTTGCAAACTCGGGAGTGGTGGTCCAGATAGAGCCGGAAGATATTCCCGGGGAGAGTCCTTTCCGCATGATGGACTTCCAGCACAGCGTCGAGGCTTCGATGTTCCGGTATTGCGAGGCCGTCCGCGGGGGAGGACCGGAGCTGGAAGCCATTGCAGCCCGCGCCGGCGTCAGGCCGTCCAGGATGGAGATTCCCTCCAATCCCATGGCAGCACCGGCGCAGCGTCTCGAGGATTTCTGCAGCGGCATCCTTTCCAAGACTCTTCCCCGGACGACTTATCATCCCGGAATCGTGAGCGCCCCGCTGCATTCCCTTCTTCCGCACGGTGTCGCGGACAGGCTGCGCAAGGTTTTCCCCCGTGTGAAGATAGGTAATTACTGCACGCCGGGCAACGGGCTCGTGCTCGGGGTGGAGTCGCGCACATCAAGTCCCGTCCGCATTCCCAGGGATTCGGAGAATCTTCAGTACGTTTCGGTGCCGGGTATTTACCCCGCCGGGGAAGGAGCCGGCTATTCCGGAGGGATCGTTTCCAGCGCCATCGACGGAATCCGCTGCGCCGCCGCGCTTGCAGGGGAACAGTAGCCGGAAGAACGCCAAATACGAGCAATGCCCGCTTCACAGCGGGCATTGTCGGTTAGTTAGTAGTGTATTACCTTAAAGGCAAAATTATTGTTGGTTAGAAGTAGTTGTTTCAATTCTCGACAGCAAATATAAGGTAATTTTTTCAATTACCAAATAAAAAGTGAAAATTTTTGCAACTAACCCCTTTAATTTTTAAATATTTTTAAGAAGTTGGGGTCTCAGGGCCTTGGTTCTTTCGAGAGCCTGCTCGTCCTGCCACTCCCTGATCAGCTTCGGATTCCCGCTCAGAAGCACCTCGGGCACCTTCCATCCGTTGAATTCGGCCGGGCGCGTATAGACCGGTGCGGAGAGCAGCCCGTCCTGGAAAGAATCGCTCAGGGCGGAAGTCTCGTCGGTAAGGGCTCCGGGGATGAGGCGCACGAGCGAGTCGGCGAGTATTGCCGCCGGGATTTCACCCCCGCTCACGACGTAATCGCCTATGGATATCTCCCTGGTGACAAGGTGTTCGCGGATGCGGTGGTCGATTCCTTTATAGTGTCCGCAGAGGATGATTAAGTTCTGTTTGAGGGAAAGATCGTTGGATATGCCCTGATCGAGAATCTCTCCGTCGGGGGACATGTAGATGACCTCGTCGTAGTCGCGCTCGGCCCTGAGGTCGCGGATGATGTTGAATACCGGCTCCACCATCATCACCATGCCGGCATCGCCTCCGTAGGAATAATCATCTACATTGCGGCGCGCCCCGAGCCCGTATTCGCGGAGGTTATGTACCTGTATTTCCACCAGGCCCTTCTTTCTGGCACGCCCTACAATCGAATGACTCAGAGGACTTTCCAGCAATTCGGGCACAACGCTTATGATATCGATTCGCATATATGGAGTAATTTCTGCAAAATTAAAGAAAAAAGATTATATTTGTAGGTTAAACAGTAATAAGAAATCACATGAGCGAAGAAATCAAAGATCAGCTTGCCGGGCAGGCATCCGAAGCCGAAATCGTGGAATCGGCCCCTGCAGAGCCCGCCATCGAGGTGGCAGAGCCCGAAGCAGAAGCTGCTTCTGAGGCAGAAACTCCCGCGCCGGAGAAGAAGAACGTCGCAGCGAGCCTCGTCGGGAAGACCATTGCCGAACTCAGCGAGATTTTCAAGGAATTCCTTTCCAGCGACGACAAGATGGTGCGTAGCCATGAGGCAGACAGCATCAAGTCCGCTTTTTACCGTACTCTTGGTGAGGTGCGCAGCAAGGCCGGCACCGTTGTGGACGAAACACTCGACTCGATAGAGGAGAATTTCAAAGCCCTCTATGCCGATTACAAGCGGCAGCGCGCAGAATACAACCGCGAGCAGGATGCCCGTAAGGCCGAAAACCTCGAAACCAAGAAGGCCATCGTCGAGGAGCTCAAGGTTCTGGTGGACAGCCAGGAGGACGTAAGCGCCCTGTTCCCGGCTTTCCGTGCCCTTCAGGACCGATGGAGGGAGACCGGCCCCGTTCCTGCAAGTGATTTCCGCGACCTGAACAACAACTATCAGTTCAATGTGGAGCGCTTCTACGACAAGGTGAAAATCTCCCACGAACTGCGCGACCTGGATTTCCAGAAGAACCTTGAGGCCAAGGAAAAATTCTGCGAGGCCGCGGAAAAGCTATCCGAAAACGAGAATATCGTCTCGGCATTCGGTGAGCTCCAGAAGCTCCATGAGCAGTGGAAGGAGTTCGGCCCCGTAGCCAAGGAATTCCGCGAAAGCATCTGGGAGCGTTTCCAGGCGGCTACGGCTGTCATCAACAGGAAGTACCAGGCCCATTTTGAAGAGATCAAGGGGCAGCAGAAGGAAAATCTTGAGGCAAAGACCCACCTCTGCGAGCAGCTCGAAGAAATCGTAGCCCGCGAGATAGGCAGCAGTGCCGAATGGGCAGCCGCATCCAAGGAGGTCCTCGACCTTCAGGCGAAGTGGCGCACCATCGGGTTTGCAACCAAGAAGGACAACCAGAAGATATACGAGCGCTTCCGTGCCGGTTGCGACACTTTCTTCGCAAAGAAAAAAGAGTTCTACGGCCAGTTCAAGAGCGAGATGGACGACAATCTCGCCAAGAAGGAAGAACTCATCCAAAAGGCTGAGGCCCTTAAGGACAGCACCGATTGGAAGAAGACCACCGAAGCCTTCATCGAATTGCAGAAGCAGTGGAAGGAAATAGGTGCCGTATCCCGCAAGAAGAGCGAAGCGCTGTGGAAGAGGTTCCGCGCGGCATGCGATACGTTCTTCGATGCGCGTGACAAGAGCGGCGGTGCAGCCGGCGGCAGCAATTTCTACGCGAATCTCAAGGCCAAGAAACAGCTCATAGAGGACATCAAGGATTATACTCCCTCCGACGACGAGGCCGTCAATCAGGAAGCTGCCGCAAAATTCGCGGCGGACTGGCAGGCTGTCGGGTTCGTTCCGATGAAGGAGAAGGATGCCATAAACGCCTCTTATGCCGAGGCCATGAAGGAGAAGTTCCCCTTCTGGCATGAGCAGCGCGGCGGGCGGGCTTCGCGCGGTGAGTCCCGGCCTATGAGCGTAAAGGACCAGCTTGTTCGCAAGTACAATGCGCTGCAGCAGGAGATTGAGACCTACGAGAACAATATCGGTTTCTTCGCTAATTCCCGAAATTCGGAGGCCATCATCAAGCAGATGCGCAAGAAGATTGAAAAGAGCAAGGAGGACCTGGCGGCCCTCAAGGAGCAGATTCGTAAAGAAGAGACAGAATAATGGACAAAAATACAGTCATAGGGTTTATCCTTATAGCAGTAATTCTTTTTGGTTTTTCGTTTTATCAGAACAGACAGGACCGCAAGGCGGCCGGGTGGCAGGCTCAGCAGGATTCCATAGCACTTGCGCAGCGGATTGAGGCTGGAGACACCGTTGCGGCGTTGCCTTCACAGCCGGTGATAATCGGTGATGAGCAGGCTCCCGCTCCCGAGAAGCCTATATACAAGGATGAGTCGCTCAATGCCTACCATGGCGGGGAGGGAAGTATCGTATCCCTGGAGAACGACAAGATTGTGCTTGCGCTCAATTCCAAGGGCGCGCAGCCTTACAGCGTGAAGGTAAAGGACTATTACAATCACGATTCCACGGATCTTTACATCTTTAAACCGGGGGGGAGCGAATACTCAGTCAGCATCTATACCGGCGAGTATGTGCAGACCCGCGATTTCAATTTCGAGGTGGCCCAGAAAACCGATTCTTCCGTCACCTTCAGGCTTCCTTTCTCCGGCGGAGGATACATAGAGCAGAAATACATCCTTCACGAGGGCGAGTACCGGGCTACCAATATCCTCAGTTTCAACGGAATGGGCAATGTGATTCCCCGCAATGTATATTCCGTTGACATCGACTGGTCCGTTACGGTTCCCCGTATGGAGAAAAGCTATAAGAACGAAAGCCAGTATTCCAAACTTGATTTCTATCAGCCCGGAGACAAGAAACCGGTCGAGATCGGCCGCGGCCGCAGCGCTTCGAAAACGGCAGCCTCCCGCGTGGGCTGGTTCGCTTTCCAGCAGCAGTTCTTCAGCGCCATCATGCGCTCGAAAAACGATTTTTCTTCCGGCAAGTTCGCAGTGAATTTCGTGGATCAGGACGACGAGACCCGCAATCTTATGGTCTGCAATGCCCAGATGCGTCAGGAGTTCACCCAGGGCGAGACCGTGAGCCTGCCTTTCGAGTTCTACTACGGCCCCAGCGATTTCAAGACCCTCAAGTCATACGACCAGAAGTACGAGAAGATTATTCCGCTCGGCGGTTCTCTCGTGGGATGGTTCACCCGATTTGTCATAATTCCGCTCTTCGATTTCTTCAAGAAGTTCATAGAGAACTACGGTATCATAATCCTGCTTATGACTCTTGTCATCAAGCTCGTCGTGCTTCCGTTCACCTATAAGAGTTATGCTTCTTCCGCGAAGATGCAGGCGCTGCGTCCCGAAATGGAGAAGATCAATGCCCGTTATCCCAATCAGGAAGATGCAATGAAGAAGCAGCAGGCAACGATGAACCTCTACAAGCGGGCCGGAGTGAGTCCGATGGGAGGATGCCTGCCTACGCTTCTCACTTTCCCGATCCTGTGGGCGATGTTCCGTTTCTTCCCGGCTTCCATCCAGCTTCGTCAGCAGCCCTTCCTCTGGGCAACTGACCTTTCGGCCCCCGACAGCATAATAGATTTCGGCACGCGCGTACCGCTTCTTGGAGACCATCTCTCGCTCTTTGCCCTTCTGATGGCAGTGACCATGTGGGCATACAGCAAGATTACGATGAGCGGCCAGGCGGCAGGCAACGACCCCAATGCCAAGAGCATGCAGTTCATGAGCGTTTGGATGATGCCCATCATGATGTTCTTCATCTGTAACAACCTCTCCAGTGCATTGTCTTACTACTATCTGCTATCGCAGCTTATCAGCATGATAGAGATATTCGTAATCCGCAAGTTCTTCGTGCATCCCGAGGAGGTTCTTGCGAAGGTGCGTGCCAGCGAAGGAAAGCCGCTGCCAAAGAGCAAATGGCAGCAGAGGCTCGAAGAGGCCCAGAAGCTTCAGGAGCAGCAGATGCGAAACAACAGCCGTCGCAGATAATGATTGCCCATAATCTCGAAGAACTCTATAAGGAACTGCCACAAGGGGTCCGCCTTGTGGCAGTTTCCAAATTCCATCCCATTTCCGAACTTCTTGAGGCCTATGCCATGGGACAGAGGGCATTCGGCGAGAACCGCCCTCAGGAGATGGCGGCCAAGGCGGTGCAGATGCCCCAGGATGTGGAGTGGCATTTTATCGGTCACCTCCAGACCAACAAACTGAAGCTCGTCCTTCCTTATGCCTACATAGTCGAGAGTGTTGACAGCGTTCATCTGCTTGACGCAATTGAAGGCTGGGCGGGACTCCATGACAGGACCGTTCGGGTGCTTCTCGAGGTGCATATAGGGGCAGAAGAGACAAAGCAGGGCTTTTCGGACAGCGAAGTCCTGCAGTTGCTTTCTGCGGCCGGTGAATATCACCATATAGTATTCTGCGGGCTTATGGGAATGGCTTCGCATACGGATGACGAGGAGGCTGTCGCCGCCGATTTCGCCCGTATCAAGGCCCTTTTCGACAGGTGCAGCGAGAGCTTTCCCCAGCTTGGTGATTTCCGTCAGCTGTCTATCGGAATGTCCGACGACTGGCGGATTGCCGTTCGTTACGGAAGTACCGAGGTTCGTATCGGAACGGCCATCTTCGGGCCCCGCAGCTACTGATTTCCTTTCCGCTCCGTCTCTGCTTTACCGGGGCACCTGTCGCCCTGTAGCCCGACAGGTGAGAGCGAAAAAGCCCGGCTGGTGAGAGTGAAAAAGCCAGGCTGGTGAGAGTGAAAAAGCCAGGCTGGTGGGAGCCCTGGGCAATAATCAGAAGCGCTGGATGAATGATGTGAGATTGTCATCCCGCGAGAGGCCTATCTTCTGGCGGATGCGGTAGCGGGTCATTTCCACGCTCCGGACGGTCATTCCAAGCAGGGGAGAGATGTCTTTGCTGCTCAGTCCCATTCGAAGGTATGCGCATATCCTCTTGTCGGTAACGGAAAGTTCGGGATACTGGGCTCCGAGGCGTTTGAGGAAATCGTCGTAAACGAGATCGAAGTTGTCCTGGAATTTCTGCCAGTCGTTTTCGTGCGTGATGTTCTCGTGTATGAGCTCGCTTATGCCCCTCAGGCGTTTCAGCCTCGCATCAACGGGGTCTCCGTTCTTTGCACTTTCCACCGCATCGTCCACCTTGGAAGCGATCTGCTGCAGCAATTCGTTCTTTCGCTGAAGACTCATTGTGCTTGCGGCAAGATCGTCCGCCTTTCTCTGGAGGTCTTTACGAATCTGTGCCTGCCGCATCTTTTCTGCTTCCGCAGCGGCAATTTTTTTAGCTCTCCGGTTGGATTGCCTGTCGAACCATCCGAGCGCAAGGTAAATGAGCAGGAAGCCACCTATTATATATAGTATCCAGGCGGTAAGGCTGCCAGTCCACGGCCTCTGTATGATTATGTCCATCGAATCACTTGTGAACCGGTTTCCGTGGAGCGGATTGCGGGAGCGGACGATAAAGGTATAATGCCCGGAAGGAATCCTGTAGTAGAGCCGGCTGTTTTCGGGGCCGAAAGGACTGAATTCTTTGTCGTACCCCTTGAGCATGCAGGAATACTCGCAGGGCAGGGGAGAATCGTAGGATGGAGCAAGGAAACTGATTGACAGTGCGTTCAGTTTGTGCGGAACGCGAAGGGAAACGCTTTCCCCGCTGCTGCGGAAACCTGTGTATAGCGTTTTGCCGTTTCCCGTGTTGGCGATGCTGTTTATATAGACCGAATCGGCCTTGCCTGAGGATAAACGCATCAGACGCCCGAGGTTCAGCACCACGAATCCGTCCTCGCTGTTAAGAAGAAGTTCCTGTTCGCTCAGGCTTTCGATGCATTCGAAACCTACCGGCCGGTGGTTTATAAGCGCCCGGAGGCTAAGGCTGTCGAGGATAACTCCCTCTTCTGCATTGTATTCCACCGCCTGCATCGCTCCGGAAGAGTAGTAGCGCATGCTGCCCATTGGGGTTTCAAAGATGGAAAGGGAGTTGGGTGTGCCGGCAAAACGATGATTGAGTTCATCGATTGCCACTGCCTTGCCTGACATGTGGTCGTAGCTGTAGAAACCGCCTTCGGTGCTGAAAATCACGTTGCCGTGAAAGCTGGAGGGATAATTGCCGCGGTCTGTGGGAAACCCTTGTGCTGAGCCGAATTTCTCCACCTGCGTGACCGTCTGCAGGTCTTCGCTGAGAGTGAGCCGGTAAAGACCCTTTACGTGGTGGGCGAACCAGATGCGGGAGTCGCTGTCCTGTACGAATGATTTTCCTGCCTCGTCGAAACCCGTTATCCATCCGCCGAAACGCCACGTACCGCCTTGTCTTCGGATGGTGAACAGCCTTGTGTAGCTGCAGCAAAGCCTGGTATCGGGGTGTCCGGCAAGTCTTTCGGTCTTCCAGGCACCGTCCGTGGATATATAGTTTGTAGCCGTTCCGCCTTTGCAGATATAGATTCCCCTGTCGCAGCAGGCGATTACCTCGCGGCCGGTCCATTCGAGCCCCCAGACCTGGCTTTCGATGCCTTGGATCCTTTCTATTTCAACATCGCCCAGGGACGGCCCCAGCCTGTCTTCCCTTACCCTGAACAGGCCCATGTTCGTTCCGAGCCAGATATAGCCCCCGCCCTTGCAGATAGCGTATCCTCCTCCGAAATTGCCGCTGTCGCCGAACAGATTGTAAAAGGGATACTCGAGAAGGATGTAGTCGATGCCCCTGTCGGTTCCTGCCCAGAGCCCGCCGCTGCTGTCGAAGAACAGGCAGAGGATGCTGTTGTTCTGCAGGCCGTTCTCGCTGGTGAGATGCATCCTCGAGCCGTCTGCCTTATGGCGCAGCCAGATGCCGTCGCCCGTGGTGCCTTCGGCCAGATATTCATCGTTTTCGGCCGTGCAGAAGAGTTTTCCCGAAAGCTTGAACCGGGAATAAGGCTCGCGCCTGAGAGAATCGGCGTTAATCGTATAGCGTGAACTGTTGTCCGCGAACCAGATATCCCCCCTGTCGTCCTTTCCTATGGACCATATCTCGTTGAGAGATACGCCCCGTCCTTCGAGGATGGATTCGTAAACCATTCCCTGATGCGGGTCGAACGATATCTTTCCGAGCTCGTTTGTACCTCCGGTATAAAGGCAGTCTTCCGCCGCATCGTAGTAAAGGGAACGGGCGCTGCTTCTGTTGGCAAGGCGTATGAGGGTCCAGTCCTTTCCGTTGAAAGCGAGCACGCCGTCGTTGTTGGCAAAGAACATAGTCCCTCCCGGAATCTGTGTGATTGCCCATGTCTGGGTGCCCGCGCGATATGTCTCGCGCTGATAATTCTTCACCAGGGGAAAATATGCATGGAGCATGCATGTTGTGAGGAAAAAGAGCAGCGAAAGTGAAATCCTTTTCATTTATAACATGGTTAGGCACTGCAAGTTAGAAAATAATGATGAAATGTCAAAATTTACTTTGTTGAGTTTTTGTGAGTTGTTTTTGTGAGTTGTTCTTAATAATATTTTTTTTATTTGTGTCGGATTAATAACCAATCAGACAGTCCAATGAAAAGAATTTTGGCATTTATTTGCGGAGTCCTTATGAGTTCGGTGCTGCTTGCGCAGAACGTCAAGGTTTCCGGGACAGTAATTGCGAAGGATGACGGATTTCCGCTCCCAGGCGTTGCTGTCGTTGTGAAAGGAACTCTCAATGGTACCCAGACCGATCTCGACGGTCTCTATGAAATCAGTGTGCCGAAAGGTTCGACTCTCGTATTCTCCTACATCAGTTTCTCCGACAAGGAAGTTGTCGTGAATGAAGAAGGCGTCATCGACGTGGCTATGGAAACCGACGCCCTCGAACTTGATGCCGTTGTGGCAATCGGTTACGGAGTCATGAAAAAGAGCGACCTCACCGGTTCCGTCGCATCGGTCAAGGGAGAACAGTTGCAGAAGACTCCGGCGGCCGGCCTTGACCAGGCCCTGCAGGGAGTTGCGGCAGGCGTAACCGTGAATTCTTCCACCGGCCAGCCTGGAGCTGCTGCGGAAGTGCGCATTCGCGGTATAGGAACCGTCAACAACAGCGCACCCATCTATGTCGTGGACGGAGTTATCGTTGACAATATCAATTATCTGAGCCCCAGCGATATAGCTTCGACAGAGATACTTAAGGATGCCAGTGCAACCGCAATTTACGGAAGCCGCGGCGCCAACGGCGTTATTCTGGTGACCACGAAGAAGGGCAGCAATGACGGAAAGACCAATATTACCTTCGACGCCTATTATGGCCTGCAGAGCCGCTGGCGCACTCTCGACCTTATGAATGCCGACGAGTTCTCGCACACGCTGGCGTCGCTTACGAGCAAAACACAGTACAATTATCTTGAAGCAAACGGTCGCGACCAGTGGGTGCGTCAGTACCTGATTGGTCGAAGCGCCAGCCACTGGTATCCCAGCAATCTCGATTATGGCACAGTTGATACGGACTGGCAGGACGAGGTGTTCCGCGTGGCCCCCATCCAGAACTATCATATAGGTATGGATTACGGCAACGACAAGGGATACTGGAGCATGAGCGCCAGCTGGTTCAACCAGGAGGGAACGGTTATCGGTTCCGACTACAGCCGTCTTAGCCTTCGCGTCAATTCCGGTTACAACGTCAAGCCCTGGCTCAAGGTTGGTGAAAACCTCTCGTTCATGTATTCCTACGGCCGCAGCGCGATGAACAACAATGCCGCCCCGGCAGCATCCATAATATCCGCTGCAATCGCCATGGCTCCGTGGGATCCGGCACGTTACCCGGATGGTTCAAAGAATGGTTATGGCGAAGACATGTCAGGAGTGATTGCAGCCTCGTCCAATTTCAAGAATGTGGTTAACCCGCTTTCGATGGTGCAGTACAGCCATCCGTCCGACAAGACCGAACGCTGGGTAGGCGATGTGTTCGCCGAGATCAATCCTTTCAAGGGCTTGATCTACAGGGCTGATGTGAGCATGGATATGACGAATGTCCGCCACAGGCTCTTCAAGGATGCATATCAGCATTCGGATTATGATAAGGCAGACCTGAATTTCGTGGAGGAGAGCATGACGCGTTATTCTACGGTGATTGTGGAGAACACGCTCACCTGGATGCACGATTTCGACAAGCTCAGCGTGAACGTAATGGGCGGTCAGACTCTTGAGGAATACAACTATTATACTATTGGTGGTTCGGGTGCTGCAATTCTCAATCCCATAGAGACCAACTGGTATCTCTCGCAGACCACGAAGAACCGCACCGATGCCGGTGACGGAGCTTCACGCAGTCGCCGTTTCAGCCTGCTCGGCCGTGCACATGCATCTTACGACGGCAAGTATATGGCCACGGTAAACTTCCGCGCCGACGGTTCAAGCAAATTCCCGGAACATCCCTGGGGCTACTTCCCCTCTGTTGCACTTGCCTGGCGCGTGAGCCGCGAGAGCTTCATGTCCGGCACCAAGGGCTGGCTTGAAGACCTCAAGTTACGTGCCGGTTGGGGACGCATAGGCAACGACAAGATTGGCGACAACGCCTTCCTGCTCACGATGTTCAACAGCGGTCCCACTTTCGTGGATTATCCGCTCGGAACCGGCGCACAGGCCTATCAGAGCGGTGCTACAATCCTGACGTACGTGAATAATGGTGGTAAATGGGAAACTACGGAACAGGTAAATTTAGGTGTCGATTTCGGACTCTGGAAAAACAAGATCACCGGTACCGTCGAAGCTTTTCAGAGGGATACTCGCGACATGCTCCTTTCGGTGACGGCCCCGGCTCATGTGGGTAACCGGTATTCTGCAACTGCGAATGTGGGTACAGTACGTAACCAGGGTATAGAAATCACCCTTGAACACCGGGGGCAGAAGGGGGCATTCAATTATGATATCAACGGCAACGTCTCCTTCATCCGTAACGAGCTTACCGCTCTGAACGGAGGAGAGAAGGTCTGGGGAGACAGGACATTGAGCGACGAAGGGTTGCCGCTTTATACTTTCTGGGGCTACGAATACGAAGGTATCTACCGCACCGATCAGGAAGCAGTCGACCATCTTTGGGGAACCGCCCTCGACTCGTTCGGACTTCCTGGAGGAATTGCAGCAGGAGATGCCAGATACAAGGACCAGAACAACGACGGTATCATCGATGAATTGGACCGCACCTCGCTTGGGAATCCATTTCCGTGGCTCACTTACGGCTTGAATGCAGCCTTAGGCTGGAAGAACTGGGATGCCAATCTTTTCTTCCAGGGAGTTTACGGCAACGAAATCTACAATGCACTTCGCATACGCACTGAAGGTAACGGCAATACGGCAACCCTGAGCAGGGCAATGAAAGATGTATGGACGGCGAACAATCCGAACGGAAGCATTCCCAATCCCAAGGGCAGTGCTAAAAACAGTTATGACAGCGACCGCTTTATTGAGAGCGGAGCATATCTGCGCCTGAAGAACGTACAGATTGGTTACACTCTCCCGAAGGAGCTCACGGAAAGGGCCGGAATCAGCCGCTGCCGTTTCTATCTTCAGGGCAGCAACCTGCTCACGCTGACCGGCTACACCGGCTACGATCCGGAAGTGGGCGGCGGTGTGGATTACGGCAACTATCCTCAGGCACGTACGGTCATGCTCGGTGTAAACATGAACTTCTAAACTCCCGAAAGCCATGAAAAAGATATCAATCGCAATTCTTTCAGTATTTGCACTCACTGCATGCAACGACTGGCTCCAGGAGCGCAGTCCCATGACAAATACGGTGGCAGACTATTTCACAGGATATGAAACTGCCCGGCAGGTTGTCACAGCTGCATATGCGCCGGCAATGTGGGAGTTCCAGAATACATATTTCAGCGAGTTCTTCTTTGGAGACGTAATGTCGGACGATGCCCTCAAGGGGGGACAGAACACTTCCGACATGTCGGATGTATATTATCTGGAGAACTTCAAGCCTGTCGATAACCTGACCATACTTCTCGACTATTACCGTGCGCAGTATCAGGGAATTGCAAGGGCAAATCTGGCTGTTGAGCAGATAAGCGCCCTTGATACTGACGGGGATCTTACAGAAGAACTGAAGAACAATCTTCTTGGAGAAGCCCGATTTATGCGTGCATTCTACTATTTCCGCCTTGTCAGGGCTTTTGGAGCCGTGCCCATTGTGACTTCACCTATCTATTCGGCCGACGGATGGAAAGTTCCCCGTGCCGAAAGCGCCCAGAAGGTGTATGACGACGTAATCAACCCCGACCTTAAGTTCGCTGCCGCAAATCTCCCCAAAAAGAGTCAGTATGCTTCTGCCGATATGGGACGGGCAACTCAGGGTGCCGCCCAGGCCATGCTGCTGAAAGTGTATCTGTATCAGAAGAACTATACGGAAGCCAAGAATTGGGGCGACCGCTTCTTGGCTGACCAGGCGGGTGAGTACTCCCTTTGTCCCGACTATTCCGACAACTTCACGCTTGAAGGAGAGAACGGTCCGGAGAGTATTTTCGAGATTCAGTACATGCTGGATCCTACTTCCGACTATGGTGAAGGCAACGGATTCACCCGCGGCACATTTGCACCGATACTCACCAGAGCCCGTTCCGGTTTATCCGGCACTGTCACCGGATGGGGATTCAACCGCCCTACTCATAATCTTTATAATGAATATGAGGCCGGCGACCCCAGGCGCGATGCAACTATCCTCGTGCCGCTTGCAAGTGAAATAAAGAATCCTGCGGAAGACAGGTACCTGGGTGATGAACTCATAACCATCAAGCGAACCATGTACGATGCTGCAACCCGTAGCTATCCTGCTCTGGACCATGACACCCGCGGTCCCATCAATCTTATCATAATGCGCCTTGCAGACTTTTACCTGCTGTATGCAGAGGCCTGCCAGGGAAGCAGTGTTTCCTGGGACTATATCGACATGGTACGCGACCGTGCAGGGCTTGCGCCTGCCGACCGTACCGGAGACTTCAATACTGCTCTTCGTCACGAGCGCCGTGTGGAACTTGCAATGGAAGGACATCGATGGTTCGACCTTTGTCGTTGGGGAATAGTGAAGGATGTCATGAACTCCTACCGCGCCGGAGAGTCCGATGAAGTGAAGGCGGAAATGTCGGAATTCCGCGACGGATACGAGCTTCTTCCCATCCCCTATGAGGAAGTTCGCCTCGGAGGCCTGGAGCAGAACCCCGCATATAAATAATCTCAACCATAATCACTTATTTATTAACAATTAAAAACAAATCACATGAAAAAGATTTTTGCAATGCTCGCAACGGCAGCATGCCTTTTCGCAGTCTCCTGCACCAAGGACAACAAAGGCGGCAGCACCAAGACCAATGACCCGGATCCGACTTCTGACCTCCCGGCAGCTCTTCAGCACAGCGCTTTCATCCCCATCATTCTTGACGGTGTATCCTTCGAGTCCATCAAGGACAAAGTTGTCGTTGACCTTCGCGTGAACGACAGCTCCAACTGGTTCTGGATCTGGGAAGGGACATATACTGCCGGGGCTGGTGAAGGCCTTAATTTCTTCGGTAATACAGAAGGCTACACCGACCTCGTGGTAGGTACAAAGGGCTGGAGCGGAGGTGCCGTCTGCGTGTATAATTCTTTCAAGCCCGACGGAGCTGAAACGGCTTTCGTGGCGGAAAAGAATCCTATTACCGCTATCAAAGGCTCTATCGGCGCGGCTCCTGAAGACTGGGTTCTCCATGTCGCGTACAAGGGCAACGCCCGCGTCGCCCATATTCTCGGGGTAGATTATGCGGCAGGAGGAAAGTATTCGTTCGCAATTGGACAGGGCTCCCTCGAAGATGCTGGTGTGAAATATGACGCAATCGCTCCCAAGAGTGGAGAATTCGAGGCTGGGGAATGGATGGAATACGAGATTCCGGTTACGGATATGGGAATTGACTTCTCTGCCGAACTGCCCACTCCGGAAGGCGTGGGTTACAACATGCTGTTCTGCCTCAGCGGCGGCACTACCGGCAACGAAATCAAGCTTGATGCAGCATATTTCTACAAGAAGTAAATCCTGATGATTGGGCATAGGGGGAGGGATCCCCTTATGCCTCCAAAATTTGTTATTATGAAAAAGTTTTTGCCTGTTCTCTTCTCAGCCGCCATTCTGTGTGGCTGCCAGGGAATCGATCTATTTTCAGGCAGCGACCCTCAGCAGGAAGAGGACAATGCCGAAGATGTAAAAGGCACCCTCGATCAGGCCGGGTCCGGCGAGGGAGGAGGATACACCCTTGTGTGGGCAGATTATTTCGACGGAGACGTCCTGGACATGTCATCCTGGAGCGTTGAGGTAAACGGAAACGGCGGCGGCAATAATGAGCTGCAGTATTATTCCGATGCGAACGTCACTGTGGATGACGGCTGCCTTGTCCTTACTGCCAAACGAGAGGAGAGTCACGGGAAGCATTTTACGTCGGGCCGTCTCAATACGAAGGGAAAGCGCTTCTTTACCTACGGAAAGATGGAGTCGTCCATCCTCATTCCCAAAACCGCCAATGGCCTCTGGCCGGCATTCTGGCTTCTTGGAAACGACATCGACAGCAATCCATGGCCCAGATGCGGAGAGATAGACATTCTCGAAATGGGCAATTCCGCAGGAATCAGAAACGGCACTCAGGACCGCTTCTTCAACGGGGCGTGCCACTGGGGTTTTTACAAGGAAGTGAGCCCCGGTGGCTGGGCATATCCCAATTATGCAAAGTCCACCACCAGCTCCTACAGCCTGCAGGACGGCAGTTTCCATCTTTTTACAATGGTATGGGACGAGGCTTCCATAAAGATGTACCTCGACCTTGACAAGTATCCCGATGCCGCTCCGTACTATGAGATGGGCATCACGGAAACCGAAGACGAATGGGCAACGGGAAGGTACTTCCATCACGACTTCTTCATAGTTTATGACCTCGCCGTCGGCGGCAACTTTCCGGGAATATGGGATGCGTCCGGCATAACTGCTGTCGGAGCCGAACCGGTGAGCATGTATATCGATTTCGTAAAAGTTTATCAGAAGAAATGAAACACAAGGGGTTTGTCATTCTTGCACTTATGACGGCGTCTGCAGCGCTTTCTGTTTCAGCGGTCTCCTGCGGAAAGGATTCCGATCCTTCCGACGAGACGCACAGATATTCCCTTTCCCAGGGACGCAGTCCCAAGAGGGGGGTGGCTCAGAATACATGGGCTATTCCGGAAACAGACATTGCCAATCTTGCACCTGGAATGTCCTGGACCTACAACTGGGGTTCCGGGATTCTTTCGGAGGGACTCAAATCAAACCTTGCGGCTGGCGGTGTGGAGTTCTGTCCCATGGCATGGAACAACAACTACAACGAGGCGGGACTCAGGTCTGCAGATGAGTGGATACTGGGATTCAATGAGCCGAACCTCACCGACCAGTGCAACATGACTCCGCAAGAAGCGGCGAAGTACTGGCCGGATGTCGTCTCCATTGCCAAGGCAGCCGGCAAAAAGCTCGTTTCGCCTGCAATGAACTACGGCACGCTTGAGAATTATCACGACCCCATCGTATGGCTGGATGAGTTCTTCGAACAGCCCGGATGCTCCCTGGACGACATAGATGCGATTGCAGTGCATTGCTATATGCCCTCCGCCTCCTCCGTAAAGGATTTCATTGAGCGTTTCCGCAAGTATGGCAAACCGATCTGGCTTACGGAGTTCTGCAACGGGAACAGCAATAACATATCGGAAGATACGCAGTTGGCATACATGTGCGAGACCCTGAACATGCTGGAACAGAACGATTTGGTTGGCCGTTATTCATGGTTCATGGGAAGGGGCGGGTTCAACAGCAAATGGCACAATAATCTGCTTGAGAGCACAAAACCCTTTGAACTTACCACTCTCGGAAAGGTTTATGTCAACTTCTCCACTTTCGATCATAGCATCGTGTATGGCAAGGGAGATGTCATTCCGGCAGAGCAATACTGTGAATCAGAGGGGCTCTTCCATCTGAAACCCTCGGCTGACGGCGGTGTGCTGGACCTTACGGATTTCAAGCAGGGGAGCGTGACACGCTACCACATCAATCTTCCCAAGGCGGGAACATATAAGTTCAAGCTCCGCTATCAGACATATATGAAAAGCAGGCTCTCTTTCGGAGTCGAAGGCGCTATGGATACTTATGAACTCCAGAACACTGCGCACGAGTGGATTACGGAGTCTTTCGAACTCGCCCTCCCGGAAGGTGACTCGCATCTGGTGCTTCGCGCCGGCAGTTCTGCGGGAATCATGATTAACTGGATGATGATTCAATAAACAATACAGCAATGAGTAAAAACAAATCGCGTTATGATGCACCGGCCGCCACGATTGTCGGCCTGGTTGCAGAAACTGTTATCTGCGGTTCTCCCTGGTATCTGCAGGGAGGACAGGGCAACTTCTCGTATGAAGTTGAAGAAGAGAATGAATGGGCTTAAAACAAAATGTCATGAAGAACTATTTTAAATTAATGATCGCCTTCCTTGCAGGTGGCGCCATGCTTCTCTCTTGCCAGAAAGAGAACGACATTCAGAAAAGTGATAACGATGCCCAGGAGGTCACCATTCGTCTCGGAGCTCCTGTTGTGAAAGGCCTTTTCGACCAGGAGGGTATCAAATGGAGCGCCGGTGACAAGATCCGTTTCTCCAATGAAGGACTTGGCGATGTGCTGGATCTTGAACTGGCCGCAGGGGACATCTCTTCGGATGGTTTTACGGCCACCATCACAGCCTCCTTCCCGAATGTGACAACCGCGGTTTTCCGCCACAATTACAGCCCGAGGAATGCCGCTGAATGGGATTTCGGTTACATGGGTAACTATTGTGGTGACGGTTCTGCCTTTACGGAGTGGAACAAGCTTGTCGTAAAACAGAGTGCCGCGGGCTCAATCAACAAGAACTTCCTGTTCCTTCATTCTGGGCTGAACAAACTCTCTTTCGATCCGGCCGATCCTCCGGCAACCGTTCCGATGGAAATTCTGGGTACCATCATCCGGGTGCTCCCTTATACGACTGCATATAACGACGAAGAGGTCCAGAGCGTAACGATTTCAACGTCAAGTGCCTATGGCCTTGGCGGCTGTATGTCGGTCAATTATGCAGCAGGTACTTTCCGCGATCCTCAGGATGTTAACTGGGGGCCGGATCGCTTTAATACCTATCAGGTTGACCTGACAACGGCATTCTCCCTTTCCGGGGTAGTCTCCAAAGAGACTTCCAGGGCCATTTATTTTTCCATTCCTCCGGCAAATGCAGGACATAGCATAGAAGGTTATACGATCAAGGTCGCTACCGACAAGGCTACCTACACATTTGACGGTTCTTCAAAGTCGCTTGTCGCCGGCAACAACAAGGTGAAGAACTTTTATCTCGATTTGGGAAAGGCCGACACCCGCGTTTCCAACTCGGAGATGTACGGCATCTATTGGTTCGACGGCAATATAGGCAATAGGGAAATACCTGCCGCGGAGACCACGATTGGCGACCTTGGCTATTGGGTTGCGTATTATCAGAATACCATCCTTGGCGACGACGCAGTCCGCGCCGGAGAGCCCGGGGATAATCCCGCTTTCTATAATGGTCTGACAATCAGTGCTGTAGATGCTGAAACCGGAACTGAGCCCACATGGCTTACCTATGGATACATCAACAGTTCCAGCTCTCACTGGACCATCCATGCCGATGCCAATACATCCATTTCCAACAGAACAGCGACCATTACAATCGCTCCTGCTGCAAGCGTGCCGCATTATTCGCTGAGGGGCGGAGAGGCAAACAAAGTCATTACGATAACCCAGCTCGGAAATGTGACCATCACTCCTGTTCTTTCTGGACTTTCCTCTACGAGCATCAGTGCTGCAGGCGGAAGCGTCACTGCAACCCTTGATTTGAAGCTGAACGGTGTGGCTGCTACGGAAGAACAGTTCAATACATACGTTTCTCAGGTAACCCTCACCTCAACTACCGGTACTGTCAGCCGCGCTGGCCATACGGTAACCCTTACGGTCGGAGAGAATCCTGCAACGGTGAGCAGAGACATTACCATTACCGCTGCTGCTGATTCGGAGTCTTCCCTTGTCGTTTCACAGGAAGCTTCAGCGTCTGCCAAGGTATATAGCTTTACTTATTCTCTGGGTTCTGCCTGGAATGCAAGCTCATGTAACCCGAGAGAGCTCTATTTCAATCCGTCTGCAGAGTCCGGCAGAAGCGATTGGGTGATTATTGTAACCGACCTCAGCGAGAGCGGAACTCCTTATACACCTGGCGCAGCCTTTGATCCGGATGCCGTTGAACCTCTGCTGAAGCAGGTGCTTGGACTTGATGACGCGGCATACACCGCCATGTCTTCCTGGCTTACGCTGGATATCGAAGTCATTGGTGCCCAGTGGATTGTCGTTGTCCGTGGCTTTACGCAGAATACGACAGGTGCAGCCCGTTCCATCGCCGGCAGTTTCTATAACAGTGACGGAACCGCCTACGAGGGCTCGTATATCATTCAGCAGAATCCTTAACCTTTTACCTGGCCACCGGTCCCTGACCGGGCCGGTGGCTCCCAAAGCAATGCAGATGGAGAATTCCGAGTATTTCAAGATAGAGAACGTGGATGCTCTTCCGCCGTTCTTCATGAATATTGTGAGTGCGGGCAATCTGTGGACCTTCGCATCCAGTAACGGAGCGATTACAGCCGGCCGCCGAAGCGCCGAATATGCCCTCTTTCCGTATTATACCGACGACAAGATTACCGAAAGTTCGGAGACTACGGGTAGCAAGACCATAATACGCCTTAAGGGTGAAAAGCTCTGCTGGGAGCCGTTCTCCGTGCGCAGCGAAGCGTCTTTCCGCCTCCGGCGCAACCTTTACAAGAGCCGCCCTGGAAACAGCATCATTTTCGAGGAGACGAATCTCGACTGGAATCTTCGCTGGAGCTGGAAATGGAGCAGCAGCGAACGCTTCGGTTTCGTGAGGGAATCCTGCATTGAGAATCTCGGTTCCCGGGCAGTGGAGCTGGAACTTGCCGACGGCCTTCAGAACATAATGCCTTATGGAGTTCCAAGCGCCCTCCAGCAGAGTACCAGCAATCTTGTAAACGCATACAAGAAAACTGAGCTCGACCCGCAGACGGGGATGGGACTGGTGTGCCTGAGTGCCATCATAATAGACAGGGCGGAGCCGAGCGAGGCCCTTAAGTGCAACGTAGTCTGGCAGACCGGCCTAGAAAGCGCGGTCCACCTGCTTTCGTCAGCCCAGCTGGCGGGGTTCCGCAAGGGAGCCGCACTTAAAGAAGAGACCCTTGTGAAGGGCGAACCCGGAGCGTATCTGGCAGGTGCCTCGCTGACTCTTGCTCCCGGGATGAAAAAGAACTGGCTTATCGTTGCCGATGTTGCAAAAGATGCTGCCGGGGTGGTGGCTCTTAAGGATTTCATCCTTGGCAGTGCCGACCCTGCCGGGGAGGTTCTCTCCGATGTCGCGGCCGGTACGGCGAAGCTGGTGGGACTGGTGGCTTCGGCCGACGGACTGCAGGATACCGCCGACAGCGCCCGCACGGCCCGGCATTTCTCCAACACCATGTTCAATATCATGCGCGGCGGAGTTCCTATGGCCCCGGCAACTGCCGACAATCCTCTTCCCCTTGGGTTCGGAAGGCGTCACGGGGACCCTACGCGTCCCTGGAACAAGTTCAATATCAATACGTCCGATCCGCTTACCGGCAAGCCGGTCCTCGACTATGAGGGCAACTGGAGGGACATTTTCCAGAACTGGGAAGCCCTCTCCCTTTCGTTCCCGGAGCTGCTGCCGGCAATGACGGCCAAGTTCCTTGACTGCAGCACCGCAGACGGATACAACCCCTACAGGGTCACACGTTCGGGATTCGACTGGGAGACTGTGGATCCCAAGGATCCGTGGTCTTACATAGGCTACTGGGGCGACCATCAGGTGATATATCTTTTGAGGTTGCTTGAACAGCAGGAGGCGCATTTCCCGGGAAGCGTGGCGGCGTCCTTTGCAAAAGAAGACTATGGATTCGCAAACGTTCCTTACAGGATAAAGCCTTACGGCGAAATACTGCGCAATCCCAAGGAAACTATCGACTTCGACGCAGAACTCTCTGCCCGACTGAAAGCCGGAATTGCTTCGGAAGGGGTGTCGGCTGCCATGCTTAAAGACTCCCGCGGATGCATTGTAAAGGCATCGATGCTGGAGAAACTGCTCATATCGATACTTGCAAAACTTGCGAACTTCGTTCCCGGCGGTGGAATATGGATGAATACCCAGCGCCCCGAATGGAATGATGCCAACAATGCCCTGGTGGGAGGCGGTCTTTCAGTAGTAACGCTATGCTATCTGAGGCGCGAACTCGCATTCCTGAGGAATCTTGTACGGGATTCATTGGCAGAAGGATACTCTCTTTCGAGCGAAGTGTCGCAGTGGCTTTCAGCAAGTGGAAAAGCGCTTCTTCTTGCAGATACGCAGGCCATGATGGACGCCCTTGGAGAGGCTTCGTCTTCCTACAGGGAACAGATTTACAGGAATTCTTTCTCCGGAAAGAAAAGCCGTGTCGGCAAATCCGATTTGCTGGAGTTCTTCGATACGGCTATCGGGGCAGCTGAAGACAGTATCCGGGCCAACCGCCGTGCGGACGGCCTGTACCATTCGTATAACCTGCTCGAACTCTCGGATTGCCGTTTCGCAGGGATACGTCGTCTTTCCGAAATGCTCGAAGGCCAGGTGGCCGTGCTGAGCAGCGGAATGCTCTCCTCAGAAGAGGCGCTGCAGGTGCTGGATGCCCTGCGAGGGAGCTCTCTGTGGCGGGAAGATCAGCGGAGCTACATGCTCTATCCCAATCACGAACTTCCTGGATTCCTGCAGAAAAACCTCCTTCCTGCGGATGCCCTTAAGCGTTCCACCTTGCTTGCCGCAATGGTCTCGGAAGGAGACCGCACCATAGTCAGCCGCGATTGCGAGGGAGGTCTGCACTTCAACGGGGACTTCCGGAACGCCGGCGACCTTTCAGCCGCACTTTCTTCAATCGGAGCGCCGGAAGGGGAGAAGCAGACAATACTGGATATCTTTGAAGAAGTTTTCGATCACAAGGCCTTCACCGGCCGCAGCGGGACTTTCTTCGCCTATGAAGGGCTGGGAAGCATTTACTGGCACATGGTGAGCAAACTGCTCGTAGCCGTGCAGGAATGCTATTTCCAGGCTCTCGATGCAGGCGCCCCACAGGCAGGAAAGCTTTCCGCCCACTACCGCGAGATCCTCGAGGGAACGGGAATCCACAAGAGTGCAGGGGAGTACGGGGCTTTCCCCACCGACGCTTATTCTCATACCCCCTGGGGAAAGGGTGCGAAGCAGCCCGGCATGACCGGTCAAGTCAAGGAAGATATCATCTGCCGTTTCGGTGAACTGGGCGTAAGGGTTATTGCGGGAAGGGTGCATTTCGAACCTACCCTGCTGCAGGATTTCGAGTTCCGCTGCGACGGTACGCTGGAATTCAGCTACTGCGGTGCCCGTATCCGCTACACCCTTTCAGGCGGCAACGGTCTGGTCCTTTCGGAAGAAGAAAGCAGAAGACTCTTCTCCCGCGGGGTGAAAGAGATAAATGTAAACGTATGATGAAAGCTGAAACCTTAATCCTCATGGCACTCGCTCTTGCGGCATGCTCCCGGATAAACGTCTGGGAGACATCTTCCGAAGGCGGCAACATGGTCCGCAGGACTTCTTTTCCCGCAGAAGAGAACACCGTCCGTGTGACGGTTGACCCAGGCGTCCGGAAGCAGACCATAACCGGTATCGGCGCGGCCTTCACCGAGTCGTCCGCCATGCTGCTGAGCCGCATGAGTCCTGCAAAACGGCAGGAGGTCATAGACGCCTGTTTCGGTCCCGACGGAGCTGCCTATTCACTGATGCGCACGCACATCGGCTCCTGCGATTTTTCCCGCGGGCACTATTGCTATGCCCCGGTGGAGGGAGACCAGGCACTGGAGCATTTTTCCATCGACCCTGACAGGGAATTCCTTCTGCCGCTGATAAAAGATGCCCAGAAAGCATCCCGCGACGGCTTCCTGCTGCTCTCATCGCCTTGGACCGCTCCGTGGTGGATGAAGGACAACAAAAGCTGGATAGACGGGTGGCTCCTCCCTCAATATCGCGCTACGTTCGCATCCTATATGGTAAAGTATCTTGAGGCCTACAAGGCGGAAGGAGTCGATGTGTGGGGTGTTACCGTAATGAACGAACCGTACGGCAACGGCGGCAACTGGGAGAGCTGCAACTTCCGGCCCGAAGACGAGACGGCCTTTGTGCGCGATTACCTCGGACCGGCTTTCGAGGCCGCAGGCTTCGGCGAGGTGAAGATTCTCGGCTACGACCAGAACCGTGCCGGCATACCGGAGTGGGTGGACGTGATGTATGCCGATGAAGAATCTTCCCGGTATTTTGACGGGCTGGCGGTACATTGGTACGAGAGCACATGGGAGTGGTTCCCCGAACTGCTGGAATATGCCCATGCAAAGGCTCCCGGCAAACACATCATCGAGACTGAAGGCTGCGTTGACGCGGAGGTTCCCCATTGGAAAGATGATGCATGGTACTGGCAGAAAGAGGGTACCGACTGGGGCTGGGACTGGGCTCCGGAAGATCAGAAATATCTTCATCCCAAGTATGTACCGGTATTCCGTTATGCGCGCGACATCATAGGATGCCTCAACAGCTGGACCGACGGATGGATCGACTGGAACATGGTCCTCGACAGGCAGGGAGGTCCCAACTGGGCGGACAACTGGTGCCTGGCTCCGGTGATAGTCGATACCGATGCCGACGAGGTTTATTATACGCCTCTCTACTATGCGATGGTGCATTTCAGCCGTTTCATCCGTCCGGGTGCGGTAGTGCTCGGGACGGAGTCCGGGGAGGAAACTCTCATGGCAACCGCCGTCTGCAATCCGGACGGAAGCACTGCCGTGGTACTTCTCAATGCGGCCGACACTCCTTCGGGAGTTGATCTTCGCATCGGCTCCCGCAGTTACAGTCTTTCTATTTCCAGTAAGGCGATTCAGACGATAGTAATCAAATGACACTTTCCAAAGCAGCAGAGGGCAGGCTCCCGTTCGTTCAGAAACTCGCATACGGGCTCGGAAACTTCGTGAATAATTTCCTTCCTGGGGCGCTTGGAACATTCTCCGTGTTCCTCCTTACCATTTTCGGGATCGACCCGCTGGTGGCGGGTGTTTTGAGCCTTGTTCCAAGGCTTTACGACGCTATCACCGACCCCATTATGGGCTACATTTCCGACAATACCCGTTCCCGCTGGGGAAGGCGCAGGCCTTACATCTTCATAGGAGCAATCCTGAGCGGGGTGGTGTTCGTGCTGCTGTGGCAGATGGACCCGGCTGCTGGAAGTACCCATAATTTCTGGTATTATCTGCTGGTGAGCCTTCTGTTCTTCACCTGTGAGACCGTCTTCGCCACTCCTTATGTGGCACTCGGATATGAACTTACGGACGATTACAACGAGCGCACCCGCCTCATGGGTTTCTCCCAGGTGGTGGGGCAGTTCGCATGGATAATCTCCCCGTGGTTCTGGGTTCTTGTCGCAAGCGATCTTTTCCCGAAGGCTCCGGCCGTCGATCCTGCTACCGGAGAGCAGATTCTGGATTCCGTAACGGGACAGGTCGTAATGAATCCAACGGCCGCAGGCGTACAGCAGCTGGCGATGGTCGTGGCGGTAATCTGCATCGTCCTGGGCGTGATGCCGGCGCTGTTTTGCAGGGAGAAGCCGGTTCCCGAATCTGCCTATGCTCACAAAAAAGGACTTTGGAGTTCCCTTGGCGACCTCTTCAGCGGTATAGGCAAAGTATTCCGCAACAAGTATTTCCTTATGCTTTGCGGAGCTACTTTTCTGGTGTTCAACGGCTATCAGGTAGTCGGCTCGTACAGCTACTATATCATAGTCTATTATCTCTTCGACGGCAATCAGGCTGCCGCCGGAAACTGGCCGGCGCTGTTCTCATGCGTCAATTCCATCATAACGGCGTTCCTGGTCATTCCAATCATTACGCGTCTGGCGGTGAAATACGGCAAGAAGAAGGCCTTCATGATATCCACGATAGTCTCGATTCTGGGTTATATCCTCAAGTGGTGGTGCTTCAGTCCGTCACATAACTGGCTTATGTTCATTCCGCTTCCGCTTATGAGTTTCGGAATCGGGGGGCTTTTCACCCTTATGATGAGCATGACAGCCGATGTCTGCGACCTGGACGAACTTCAGAACGACGGCCGCCGCCGTGAGGGGACATTCGGAAGCATCTACTGGTGGATGGTGAAATTCGGGCAGAGTATCGCCGGACTTGTGTGCGGGGTGGTGCTCAAAGGAATATCCTTCGATGCCGCCAAAGTGCATCAGGCTGCCTCCACGATTACCGGCCTCCGCCTTGCGGACATCCTGATTCCGTCCCTGACGGCCCTGCTGGCGGTAGTGATAATGACAGGCTACGACCTCTCGGAGGAAAAGATGAAAGAGATAAAGCTTATGCTTGCAGAAAAACGTGAGAAGGATTCTTAGAATATTGTTTCCAGCGGTGCTCATGGCGGTTTTCTCCGTCATGTCCTGCTCCCGCGGGGGAGGCGTCTCCATAGAAGGAGGACGCCTGATTGTGGATGGCAAGCCTTATACGGTCAAGGGAATGAACTGGAGCTGCTATCCGATAGGCTCCAACTGGGCTTTCAATATATGGGATCAGCCCGATTCGCTGATAGCCGGCCAGCTGGATTACGACATGGCCCTGCTCCGCGATATGGGAGTGAATACCGTGCGCATATATGAAGGTATCCCCGCTCGCTGGATTGAGTATATCTTCAAGAATTACGGAATCCGTACCATGGTGAACTGCACCATGGGCCGCTACGGGCTCACGGTAAGAGGGGAGTGGGAACCCAACACCGACTACGGAGACCCTGATGTCCGTTCGCAGCTTCTTGCCGAGGCAGGCAGAATGGCGCGTGAGTACCGCGGAACCCACGGCCTGCTGTGTTATATGCTCGGAAACGAAAATAATTACGGCTTGTTCTGGGACGGTGCCGAGACCGAGGACATCCCGGAGCCGGATTCAGTTTCCACGGCCCGTGCTGAGCACCTGTACCGCCTTCTTAACGCTTCTGCGCGGGAAGTAAAGGCCGCCGATCCTTCCGTTCCTGTGGCGGTGGTGAACGGGGACCTTCTGTTCCTGGACCTGTTCGAATCGCTTTGTCCCGATGTCGATATTTTCGGAGTCAACACCTACAGGGGCCCTTCCTTTACCGATTTGTTCGACAGGGTATCGGCAGAGTGTTCAAGGCCGCTCCTTCTTACGGAATTCGGCTCCGATGCCTATAATGTAGTGGTGGGCTGCGAGGAACAGGACGGACAGGCCGAAATAGACCTTGCCAACTGGAAGGAGATTCTTGCAGAATTTTCTGCGGGCCGCTGCATGGGAGGTTTTACCTTCCAGTTCAGCGACGAATGGTGGAAGCACGGACAGGACGTGCGTCTATGGGAACACGACACTGAGCCATCGTGGCACAACGGAGGATATTATTTCGATTATGTGAAAGGCAGCGAGAATATGAACGAGGAGTGGTTCGGCGTATGTGCCAAACTGCCGTCTTCTTCTCCATCAAGGCTGTATGATCTCCGGCCCCGCCGCGCCTATCATGAGATAGCTTCGCTTCTCGTGCAGCGTTAGCGGCCCAGGCGTTTCGCCGTCATTTCCGCATTTCGGCTATCATCGCGCGGGCAACTTCCCTGGACGCTCCGCTCCCTCCGAGCTTTTCGCGTATTTCCCTGTAATCGGCGAGCATCTTCTCACGGTAGGGGATGTCTTCCATGAGCCTTCGCATCTCTTCGGTGACGGATTCGGGAGTGTAATACTGCTGAAGCAGTTCCCTGAAGGCAAGGCGGTCCAGGATGAGGTTGCCGAGGGAAATGTATTTGATATGCTCGAGAACCCTGAAGACATACTGTCCGAGAAAGGCCGTGAATGGCTGGGTGCTCCAGCATACCACCTGGGGAGTGCCTATGAGGGCGGCTTCGAGCGAGGCCGTCCCTGAATTTACCAGTGCGGCTGCGGCGTATTTGAGAATGTCGTAGGTGCGTCCGAAGATGACCTTTACATAGGGCCGTCCTTCGAGGAAGGGAGCATAGTCGGCCTCGCTTCTCGAAGGTGCTCCGGCGACGACGAAGCTCATGCCCGCATACTCGGCAGTGGCGTGCAGCCGGTCGGCCATTTCCATGGCATTGGGCATGGTATGGGCTATTTCTCCTTTTCTGGAGCCGGGCAGTATGGCAATGTAATCCTCTTCTGCCGGCCTTACGTACCGGTGGTCGTCAATCGCGTCTATCAGAGGATTCCCCTTGTAGATGAACGGTATCTGCTTTTCAGTGAAATAGGGTATCTCGAAAGGGAAAACGATGAACAGCTTGTCCGTCCATGCCTTGAGCTTGCGGTTGCGGCTTTCCCTGGATGCCCAGGTCTTGGGTGCGATGTAGTAGTAGTTGCGTATCCCGCGTTCGTGGCAGAAACGTGCAATTTTCATGTTGAAGCCTGGATAGTCGATGAGAATGACGACGTCCGGCTTCCACCTGAGGATGTCTTTCTTGCAGTCGGACAGATTCCTGGATATCTTCCCGAGGCTGCGGGCCACGTCAACTATCCCCATAACAGCAGTGTCCCTGTAGTCACGGACCTTGACGCCCCCGACGGATTCCATCATCCCGCCTCCCCAGAAGCGGAACTCCGCCTGGGGATCTTCGGCCTTGAGGCCTTTCATGAGATTGCTGCCGTGGAGGTCTCCGGACGCTTCTCCGGCAATGATGTAGTACTTCATGTTCTAACTCTCGAAACCGAGTCCCTTAAGGCGTTCGATTTCAGAAAAATCGGTATTGTCCAGATTCTGCGGAGTAATGGTGATGTATCCCTGCTTCAGTGTTATCTGGTCGGAGTTCTGGGGAGTGTCGGGATCGGTGACCATGTCGCCCACCATTGCGAACACCTCTTCTCCGGGCTCGGGTTCCGGCCTCCAGGTCACGCCCAGATCTTCCAGCGGCCTCAGCCCTATCTTGTTGTAAATATCAGGATCGTATGGCTGGAACTCCTTGTCCCAGTGCATCCTGCCGAGCCTGGTGATTCTTATTCCCTTCACCTGGCTGGCTGGCAGGTAGGGAAAATTGATATTGTAAAACGCTCCGAATCCCCGGTTGCATTCCTTCAGAAGCTTTTCAAATATGGGCGGGAAGAGTTCTTCCACGACGCTGAAGTCGGCATCCCGGCTGAAACTGTCAATGGACAGTGCAAAGGAGGGGACCCTGGCGAGCGCGGCCTCGCTTGCGGCGCCTATGGTGCCGGAGTAGGGAGCGCACATTCCGGCGTTTATGCCGTGGTTGATGCCGCTCAGCACAACGTCCGGTTTTTCGGTGACATAGACGTTGTCGATTGCGTATTTTACGCAGGATGAAGGTGTTGCATCAAGATAGTACCAACGCTCTCCGGGAACTTCCGAAAGCTTTCTGGCCGCCATGGGCTTGTGCCCGAGGGCGACTGCCATGCTCATGCCGCTCTGGTGATACTTGGGGGCTACCACGGTGATATCTCCGTAGGGCTTCATAATATTTACCAGAGTTTTAATGCCTTTTGAAGTGTAGCTGTCGTCGTTGGTGATGAGGATTTTCATACTGCTTCTGCTTATAAGAATTTGTGCAAAGATATTGATTTTCAGTGAAAAATTTTCTAATTTTGCGCCGCCGAGAAACAAAGATTTCGGCGTTTTGTTTGGAATAGTTTAATTTCTAAAGACTTAAGTCAATATGATTAAAATTGGTATCAATGGATTCGGCCGCATCGGTCGCATGGTATTCCGCGCTGCGGTTGAAAATTTCGGTAAGGACATTCAGGTTGTCGGTATCAACGACCTCCTCGATCCCGATTATCTCGCCTACATGCTCAAGTACGACTCCGTACACGGCATTTTCAATCACGACATCAAGGTTGAAGGCAACTACATGATCGTCGATGGCAACAAGATTCAGGTTTTTGCCGAGAAGGATCCCGTGAACATCACCTGGGGTGCCCTCGGAGTTGACGTAGTCGTGGAGTCCACCGGTTTCTTCCTCACCGAAGAACTTGCCAGTGCACATCTCAAGGCCGGTGCCAAGAAGGTTGTCATGAGCGCTCCTTCCAAAGATGCCACCCCGATGTTCGTTTACGGTGTCAACCACAAAACCTATGCAGGTCAGAGCATCATCAGCAACGCCAGCTGCACCACCAACTGCCTTGCTCCCCTTACCAAGGTCCTTAACGACGCTTTCGGTGTAAAGCGCGGCCTTATGACCACCGTTCACGCTGCCACAGCTACCCAGAAGACCGTTGACGGTCCTTCCAAGAAAGACTGGCGCGGCGGCCGCGGTATCCTGGAGAACATCATTCCTTCCTCCACCGGTGCTGCAAAGGCTGTCGGTAAGGTTCTCCCCGAGCTCAACGGTAAGCTCACCGGCATGAGCCTCCGCGTTCCCACCTCCGACGTTTCCTTCGTCGACCTCACCGTCGAACTCGAGAAGGCCGTCACCTACGATGAGATCTGCGCTGCAATGAAGGCTGCTTCCGAAGGCGAACTCAAGGG
>CADBSV010000055.1 GCA_902797435.1 uncultured Bacteroidia bacterium | reverse complement strand
ATACAGACGCCCTATTCCGGCATAGGTGGCTTCCTTGCCTTCGAGGGGATAGAAACGCAGCACATAATCTCCGTCGTAGGCTTTGTGGTCGAAAGGCGTGAAAGCGAAAACCTGGCTGTATTCGCCTTTTTTGCACACTATCGACACGTGGGAGTCGAAACGGTAATGCGGGAAATACGCCATCCAGGCCTTGTCCCCTTTCACGCATCCTGCAATCGGCATCGGATGGCGGTGCCGCAGGGAATGCCTGCCTTCGCGGCCTGCCAGCATTTTTGTAACGATGCCTTCAGCATTCACATAATATCCGTCCGTCCCCGCCGGAGCCTTTGCCATTTCAGGGATGAGATAGAGGGTGTCCACCCCGTCGATCTTTGCTTCAGGATAATTGAATTCCGGCACGCCCTTCCTCAGCTTAAGGGAGACCGTGTCCTCCTGCACCGTACCGTCCGTATGGACCACCCGCAGGAATGCCTTTTCTGCCGGTTGCCGGTCGCAGGAGGAGGCTGCGACCGCCAGGGTCAGGAATATAAAGAAGAATCGTTTCATGGCTCCGTTTCGGGCACGCGCCCGAGTATCTTTGCAAAGATATGTAAAATCACGGAAATCTTGGCGAAAAGCCGTAGAAAAAGTGGAAATTTTTCTCCAATTCTATCGGAAAAAGTGGAAATTTTGTTAGTTTTGCAAGGAAAAAAACGGAAGATGTTTATGATAAACAGAAAGCTGGATCTCATTATCAGGGACTTTTACGCAAATCATTCCAATATGGCGTTGATGTTGGATGGCGCGCGCCAGGTGGGGAAGACTGTCGCACTCAGGCGGTATGCTGAAAGCAATTATCAACACTATGTAGAGATCAACTTCGTCAAGAACGAGGCCGCCCGTTCGATTTTCAACACGGCTTCGGGAGTGGAAGATATTCTGCTGCGCCTTTCGTCTTTTACCAGGACAAAACTTGTCCCAGGAAAAACATTCATTCTTCTCGATGAAGTACAGAAATGCCCGGAATGCGTAACAATGATAAAATTCCTGGTGGAAGACGGGCGTTTTACATATGGTCTGACCGGTTCCCTGCTAGGCGTGGAGTTGAATGACATAGTCCGCTCGTATCCTGTCGGGTTTATGGATGTCATTGATGTTTTCCCGCTGGATTTTGAAGAATTTGCGAGTGCAGTCGGAGTAGCGCCAACAGTTCTTGATCACCTGAAAGAGTGTTATGAGAGCGAAAAACCGGTGGATTCTTTCGTTCATGAGCAGATGATGCGTCTTTTCCAGATATACCTTGTCGTGGGGGGAATGCCCGCCGCAGTCGACAAGTACATCAACACGAATGACATTCAGAAAGTTTCATCCGAGCATGAGGCAATATTGAGATTGTACAAACGGGACATAGCACAGTATGATCCCGACAAAAAGCTATATCTGAATGAAATATTTGACCTTATCCCTTCTGAACTGAACGCAAAAAACAAGCGGTTTATCCTTAAAAAGCTTAATGAGAACGCCAAGTTTCAGAGATATGAAAACAGTTTCTTGTGGCTAAAAAATGCCGGGGTAGCCATTCCTGTATTCAATGTTGAAGAACCGAAATTCCCATTGCTGCTCAGTAAGCAGAGGAATCTGTTCAAACTGTTTCAAAACGATGTTGGACTGCTGGTCACTCAACTTGCGAAAGGAGTTCAGTTGAAGATACTCAGCGGAGATGTCAATATCAATTACGGGTCCATTTACGAAAATGTCGTAGCGCAGGAACTGCTGTCCCATGGATATTCTTCACTATATTATTTCAACAGCAAAAAACAAGGTGAACTTGATTTCCTTCTGGAAACGCGGGACGGAAGTGTGCTTCCTGTCGAAGTCAAATCAGGAAAGGATTATCAAGTGCACGCTGCTCTTTCAAACGTTTTGGTAAACGAACAGTATAATATCAGTAAAGGGATTGTCCTCTGTAATGATAACTTGTCAAGAGATGGCGCTATCCTTTATGTCCCGATTTATATGGTTATGTTCCTGAAACAAGAAGGACGCATTGATCAATCAATGATTCTGAAACCGGATTTGTCCGGGCTCAGGTAATAGTGAATAAAAAAGCAATCGCGGCGGCGAAGCATTGAGCCACGTCGCCGCGAAAGAACATTAAAAATGTGCCGGTTAAAGTTCGGCTTCGCTGAAGTCGGTGTAATCTGCGTTTACCGTAGTCTTGCCGCCGTCTCCAACCAAATAAGTTTTGTAATTGGAGGAAGTTATGGCAGTGCCATTGACGGAGGAGCCGGTATAAATGGTACTGTGGTTCGCTTCGGAACCAACAGTATACGAGTAGGACGTGCTGGATTGGTTGTTGCCTCCGGAAACAAGCCCCACGTGGCCCCCGGAGCCAACAGAAAGCACGGCTTTAATTTTTTGCCCGTTTACATTGGGAGCAACTGCACCGGATGCACCGATGATACCTCCGACATTTTCATTTGTGCCGTTTCCAACGGTAATGCTGCCTTTGAAAGTATTGCCTGTATAAGTGCCTTTGGCAGAATAGCCCATAATACCTCCGATATATGTATTGCTTTTTGTATCTCCTGTTGTTATGGCACACTCGCAATAATTGTTCAGCATCGAGCCTGCTCCGCCTGTGTATGCAGTTATACCGCCTACCTGAAGCTGGAGCTTCGGAACAATTGTAATGTTCCCGTAGTTCTGGGCCCCGCTCATCGTTACACCGCTTCCAGAATTATCAGTGGCATAAATTCCGCCGACATAATTGTATGTAGCGCGGGTGTATTTTGCCGCATCGCCCTTGATGGTGACAGTTCCATAGTTTCTCATACCTGTTACCGTAGCAGAGTAAGAACAAGCTGTATAAGCCACGCAACCTGCAATAAGCATTCTGCATCCAATCGCAGCGGAGGCATTGATCTCTACAACACCTTTAACAGCATCATTCTTAGCGCTTTCATCTCCATTGATGAGATTATTGAAAGTGATTGGCTGATTGGTCCTTGCTATAACTCCGGCGATTGCAAGATTGGATGCGTCCGTATTAGTGTTTCCTCCGGTGGTACTGACCTTTCCTGTATTCTTGCAATATGTTATGCTGGCGTCAGCGGAAGAGTTGCAATGGCTAACGACACCGCCGATAGTCTGCCAGAAAGCTGAACCGGTATTGGTTATATTTCCCGAGTTCGTTATGTAAGAACCGGCAGTTCCATTCAGTTTGGTCCCCTGAACAATCCCTATCAAACCGGCTATATGCATCATTTCACCGCTGCTGGCCGTGCTGCTGCCGTTGTTTGTAATGTCACCGCTGTTGTAAGTAGTTCCGGAGAAAGTAGCTGCTTGAATCTGAGTGGTGATGCCAGCTACGTTGACAGCTCCGCTGGTGGAAATATTGTTTGTGAGATTTCCGCTGTTGGAGAAATCGGTCAGGGAGGATGTGGTCGATTCAAACAAACCTACAACACCTCCCAGATTCACATTTTTAGTAAGGGTCTGGTTCGAATTAAGTACAATGGAACCGGTGTTGCTCAAGCCGGAAAGATTAGCAGCTCCACTTAAATAACCGGCCACACCTCCTATGCTGAGATGCTTGGAAGCAGAAGAGAATGCAAGCGCATCGGCACTGTTGACGGAGAGTGTAATATCGCCGTTGTTGATCAAGGTAGACATTGCTTTTCCGTTGGATATTTTACCCACAACACCTCCGACAAACAGCTCCTGCATCAACTGTTTATAAGTCGCAACTTCACCGGCCGTGGTTCGTTTAAGATTTAAAGTCAAGGTGCTATTGTTGGTCAATGCCGACAAGCTTGAAGTAGTATTGCCTACAATACCACCGATTCTGTTGTAGGCGCCCTTGCTTTCCACAGACATCGACGAGTTGTTTGTGCAGTTTACAAGTGCCACAGAACTGTATCCGGCAACACCACCGTAATTAAATCCGGTACCATTACCATAAGCCATCCAGCCTTTGAAATCAAGTGCACCATAATTATGGCAGTTTGATATTGAATAAGAATCTGCATCTGAAGCAGGACCGGCCTGGCCCACTATACCCCCAAAATCTACTTCATGGGAGACACCGTTGCCAGGATTGCCAGTGCCGCCTCCGGCGAAAGTTCCTTTTATGGAAACTTTGCCATAATTATAGCAACCAGCAACATTTCTGAGCACAAATCCCGCGATGCCACCTATTGCCGGCCTGGATACACAAGCTCCATTTTCTTTTGTAGGGAACAGGGATGACACTTCTGCATCAGCATTGTTTTCAGCTGTTCCATTGTAACAATTCGTTATGCTTCCTTCAACATAACCGGCAATTCCGCCGACGTTGGAATAGTTTGCTGAACCTTCCACTCCCGCATCATCGGTCAAAGAACCACCATTTTTCAATGTCAGAGAAACATCCTTGTAGTTATAACAGCCATCAATACTGCCAATTTCGCTCGTCGCAGATGCTACGGTATGAGCCATTGTGCCGCCGGTGATACCGCCGACAAACATATAGTTATTGGAGGATGTTCCATCGATTTCAAGAGAGACGGAGCCGTCGTTTATACAACTCTTTATAGAAATCTTGTCCACCAGGCCGGATGCATCGAACTGACCCGCAATGCCGCCGATCCACGTACCCCCTTCAGTAGCAACGGAATTGGAAGCATTCCCGGTAACGGTAATCTGCAGATCGCCGTGGTTCTCACAATTCTGTATGAGGCCATTGCTCTTTCCTGCAATCATACCCACCCTTGTCCACGCATTGATGGATGATTTGGAGACCACTCCGTCAGCATAATTCTTACAGCCGTCAATGACACCGCCAACAGTAACAGAATCCGCAACTGTTCCAAACATTCCGTTGACCTCGGGTGTGACAGTTCCGGCTATATTAAGGCCGGACACTTCTCCGTCGAGAACTTTGATAAGAGATTTACCATTGGCTGTCCAAGTCAATGTGTTGTTATTTCCATGAAGAGTTCCGGAGAACACGCCGTCAGCAGCAGCGACATCATCACCGCTTACAGAGAAGCTGTCCGTAAACTTCGCGACGCCGGCAGCGGGGAATTTCCCGGCCGCGACAAGGGCACGGAAGCGCTCGAGGGAAGCGGCGTCATGAATGTCGAAATACCATGTCCACTTGTTGGTGGTGCCGTCCGCGTCAAGCGAAGGGAACTCCTTGCCCTGGTTCTGGGTGAATGTAATGGCAGAAGCCGCCGTGCGGGCTGCCTTCCAGTCTTCGAAGCCGGGAGTTCCGGTGTCCGCGCCGTGGGTATTGGAGTCCATCGAGAGCTCGAGGGCATCGACCGTTCCGGGCAGAACCGGGATATAATACCAGCTGTCCTTTGTGAAATACCCTTCCCTGGTTGCGCGGATAGTGGCGGTAGTTCCGGTGCCGGTCATGGAAGCGTCGGCCGCACTGAAGGTGGCGGTACCTGCAATCTTGCCGGAACCGGCATTGAGCACGATTTCCTTCACGTCCTCGGTCGCAATCTTGAATTTAAGGTATGCAAAGGCGTTTTTCAGGGTAACGTTCCATGTGCCGTCCAGATTCTTTGCTCCGGTACCGAGCGCCACCATCGCACCCTTCACGGTGTTGTTGGCTCCGAATTCCTGAACAGAGGGCAGGGTTGTGGTAATCTTGCCGTCTGCGAACGTGGCTCCGGCATCATAAGGATAGAAGGCATAGAGCTTTGTGGCTCCCTGGGTGACCGAGCCTTCGAATGTAGCGGTGGCTCCCGGAGCGCCCGCCATTGTAAACTCGATAGGGGCGGAGGTGTCCAGATCGGTGAAGACGCCGATTGCGTCACCTGCTTCCCAAGTGATGGCTCCCGTAGCCGGGTCCGATACGTAAGTCTTGGTGGGGGTGCTGCTCACGCTGAGCGAAAGTGCCACCTTGCTTCCGGAAATCTGTTCCGGAGCGGTCTGCTGAATGTCCTGCTCCTTGGTGCAGGAGACGGCTGCCATTACGAGGGCAGCAAATGCAAAGAAATACTTTTTCATCTTTTTGTCCTCCATTTTACCAGTCGTCGCCCATGTCCGTCGCGGTGCCGAGGTTCTCGACACCGGTGGAACCATCAGTGCTCCAATCGCTTGTGGCGCAGATGTCCATGCAGCGGAGCTCCGTCTCCTCGCAAAGAGGAGAAAGATACTTGTTGGCTGTTTTCTGTTTCATAATGATAGTATTATTGATAATTGACAATTCCAACCTTGACGTCGTCGAGGAAGGCGCGCCGCTGTCCGGACGAGGAGTCCTTGCGGTAAGTGCCTATCGCGATACGGGCCCCGGGTTTCACTCCGGGTATAGTGAATTCGTATTTCTGGAAAGCCATCCGGTCGGTAAGAGTGAACGTCTTTTCGTAAGAAGCTGTTCCGGAGGTGAATGCCTGGTACATGTCGCCCGTCTTGGCGAGGGTGACCCCGTCATAAACCTTGATTACGGCATCGAGCGGATCCGAAGCCTTGACCCCGTTGTCGGTATAGGGAGCCATGAGGAAGGACACTTTGAGCGTAGCCGTGCCCGAAAGGCAGGACAATGCCGGAGTGAGTATCTGGCACCAGGCATTGGAAGCTCCCAGCTTGACCATTCCCGGCATTCCGCAGAGCGAACCTGCTGCGCCTCCCGAATAAGATTCGGATATTGCCCCCCAGGCGCCGAGACGGGTTGCCGCAGTCGCCCTCCAGGTGGTGTTGAGGAGGCCGTACTGGGTGCCGGCAGCGGCAAGATAGAGCTTGTCGGAGCTGCTTGCCAGAGGCTGTTCTCCCCTGAGGGGAACGAAGGTGGTGCGGCTGCTGCGGTTGGAACTGCTGAAGCCGGGGAAGCCGTAATCGCAGTCCTGCAGGGCCGGGAGTCCGCCCCAAATGAGTTCGCTGAAATCCTCGAAGAGGATGGTCTGGCCTGCCGAAGCCGGCGACGAAGGCGGCACCACTACCGAAGAGGGCAGGGTAGTAACTTCCAAGTCGGCCTGGATGTTGAGGTCTTTATTTGTGACCACCAGCCTGTATGCGGTGGACGGTTCAAGTCCGGCAAAGAGGAAGCACGCCCCCGTGGAAGCCGTCCATAGCGAAGGCATATCGGAGGAGGCCACCGTCATTTCGGCAGTATCGGGAACGCCGTTCTCGCTGAGGGAGAGCCTCGTAACGAGGTCGGAACCCTTATAGAGTTCGAGCCTGTAGCCGGTGATGATGTCGGCGGCATAGTTGCTGTCGGTGTACCACTTGAAGCCGATGGCGGCGGCAGTGACATACGGGGCCGATATCGTTATACTCTTGTTGACCTTCGGCGTGGTGATGCCCACCACCTCGGACCATTCTGAAGTGTATTTCTCTGAATACTTGGCCTTTACCCTGACGTCGTAGGACACCTCAGGCATGAGGCTGCGGATGGTGAAGGTATTGTAGGTGGTGTTCCCGGCCTTGCGCCAGGAGCTATCGGACGTCTTCTTGTATTCCACATCATAGGAAGTGGCGTTGCCGCACGCCTCCCAGTCAACCCTTATCTGGCCTTCGCCTGCGGAGAGCTGGATTACGGGAGTGTCAACCGTGAAGGCCGTTTCGCCGTAGGAGAGAACCTTGACCGAGATGTCGTCGAGCACGAGGCGGTGCTGCCCCGTTTCTCCGTCTTCGCGGTAGCCGCCTATGGCAAGGCGGGATGTGGGAGTGACGTTGTGAACCGTGACGACATACTCTGAAAGGGCGAGATCGTTACGGAGATTGAATTTCTCCACCACTATGTTGGAGGAAGCGGAGGTTACGATGTTCGATGAAACGCTCGCTCCGTCGAGCAGACGGACGCAGGTTCCGAGCGGGTCGAGAGACTGATTGGAGCCTCCGTAAGGGGATGCCTTGAAGCGAAGTTCAACCGTTGCGACTCCGGACAGCACTGAGAGCTGGGGGGTTACAAGCGCACCAACCTTTGAGCTGGCTCCCACCTTTACCGAGCCCGGACGGCCGCAGACCATTCCCACCACGGAAGGGTCTTCACGGAGTTCGGCCCACTTGGAAAGAGTAGTGGAAGAACCGGCAAGGGCTTTCTGGATACTGTTGTAAAGCCCCATTTCGGTGGCCGGACTGCAGAGGTAGAAACCGTAATCGCCCCCTACGGGATTCCAGCCGCGGGCGGCCTTGAGCGAAGTGACGCTGCTGCGCTTTTCGGCGGAATAACCCACTGCCTTGTTGACTGCGTCGCCACCCCAGATGAGTTCGCTGAAATCCTGGAAGATGATGGTCTCTCCGGGCTGTGCGGTGCCCGTGGTCTTGTAAACCGCCTTGGCCGGCTCGGTCGTGAAGCTTATGGGCTCGCTGCGGAAAGTGACCTCTTCGCCATCTTCCGTGAGGGTCTTGCTCTTTACCACGAACCAGTAGGGCGTTCCCGGCGTGAGGGACGAGAAGATGAAGCGCGGCTGCCCGGAATACAGGGATGCATCGGTCATGTCCCACGAAACGACAATGTTGGAACAGTCGGCATCGCTGTAAAGATAGATGGTAGATTCGGCAGCGCGGTCGATGACGGGATTGGAGAAGTCTGTCACTGACCATTCCACCACTGCCGTGGTGGGCGAGAGGTCAACCAGGCGCGCGGACGCTCCGGTTACGGCCTGTATGCTCTCATCCACGATACCCTTGCCGAGCTTTATAACGGCCCTCTCTCCCGCGTCGTTGGTTACATATACCCACTCCGAATAGACCGAACGTGGATAATTGGCCCTCACGCGGGCGTAGAATTTGGAATTTTCGGAAAGCCCGTTGAAAACAATTCCGTCGTTGGGGGAAGCCGAAGCCTGGAGCGTCTGCGACTTGTCGCCTTTGTAAACGTCGGCCCCGAGTTCGTGGTCTTTGACTATCTGGGCCGTAAAGGAAACCGCCCCGGCGGCTACGGCATCGTCCACCTCCCAGTAGAATCCGAGGGCGGTGGAAGACGAATTCACCTCGTCGTAGGAGACGTCGGTCGGAGGAACGGCCGAGGGATCGATTCCAACTTTTTCCTCCTGCTTGCAGGAAGGGGCAGCCAGGAAGAGCAGGAACGCCGCGAAATAAAGATGTTTCAGTCTCATACCAAAATAAAAAAACAGTGCGTTAGCGGTGCTACGTACTGTCCCATCGGCTGAGCTATTTCGGATTGCACCACAAATAAAAATCATTTTTTCTTTTTTTCCAAGTTTTTTTTGGTTTTTACGCATAAATATATACCTTTGTGACAGAGTTACGGGCACGTGCCCGATGTCCCATAGAAGCGCTGAGAACCTGTTCGGATTGCAAGTAACAGAAACGACTGCTTCAATGAAGACAGAAAGACTCAAGACAGCTATAGTTTTCCTGCTGTCGCTCCTGCCTCTGGCCGCCGCTGCCCAGACAAGGACGATCACGGGAAACATCGTGGAGGCTGCTACCGGAGAACCGGTGGCCGGTGCTTCCGTTATGGTCAAAGGAACCTCAAACGGTACCATGGCCGACGCTAACGGTACCTATAGTATCAAGGCCGGTGACGGGGATATTCTCGTTTTCGACTTCATGGGCTTCAGCACGGTGGAGGAAAAAGTAGGGAAGAGGTCCATCATCGATGTAATCATGGAGGAAGATGCGCTTACCCTCAAGGACGCGGTGGTGGTAGGATACGGCACCCTCAAAAAGACCCAGCTGGTGGGAGCCGTGGAGAACTTCTCCGGAGAAGACCTCGACAAACGGACCAACTCCAACGTCGCCCGCTCCCTTCAGGGACAGGTGGCCGGCCTCAATATAATCCAGAGCGACGGCAAGCCGAACCACACCGGCTCCATCTACATAAGAGGCGGCAGCACCTCCTATAAGACAAGGTCCTCGATGGGCGGGGCCACACAGGGCTCCCACTCCATCGGACAGGGCGGCAGCGCACTCATCCTCATCGACGGGGTGGAAGGTTCGCTCACCGCAGTGAACCCCGACGACATCGAGACCATCTCCGTGCTCAAGGACGCCTCGTCCGCCGCCGTGTACGGTGCCCGAGGCGCATTCGGCGTCATACTCGTAACCACAAAGACATCGAAGGCCGAAAAGGTGTCGGTAAACTATCAGGGCTCGGTGGCCGTGAACCAGAGAACGGTCATCTGGGAAGACAACATAGTGACCGACGGCCTCGAATGGCTGGAATCGTGCTACGAGTTCTATGAGAATGTTGCCCGCACTCCGACGTCTGCGGGAAAGAGCCCCGGAGCGTTGAACCAGTATGCTTCCGGTTCGGATTATCTGGAAGCCTTCCGTGCGTGGAGGGCTGCAGGCAACACCGCCGAAGTGGGCTACGATTCCGAAGGCAACTACCGCTACTATGCCTCCACCAACTGGCTCGAAAAGATTTACAAGAAGGTGAACTTCTCCAACTCGCATGCTCTTTCCGTAAGCGGCGGCAGCGAGAAGCTCAGCTTCAGGATTACAGGACGCTATTACGGGCAGGACGGCATCTACAAGATAGGGAACGAAAACTACACCAAGTTCAACTTCCGCGGAAAAGTGAACGCAAAGGTGAACAAATGGCTCAGCTTCGATTCCAATACCTATATTTATAGGAATATCTACGATCAGCCGATAGTAAACTCCTCCACCACCATCCTCAACAGGATCCAGTATTACGGTTTCCCCGTGTTCCCGGTAAAGAATCCCGACGGAACATATACTTACGGCGGTTCGTGGAGCGCCTACGAGGCCTTCGAGGGCGGCAATACACGCCAGCAGAACAACAACATGTCGCTTTCGGAAACATTGGGGCTGGACATCGTGCCGCTCCCGGGCGTGCTTAAATTCAGGGCCGACTTCACCTATAAGGCACACCGGAACGGAATAGAGCGATACATGGGACAGAGCTGGTTCTCGCCCTCTCCCGGAGCCACCCTCTATTCTACCGAACAGGAAAACACATACAAGTCCATCTGGAGAACGGAGAACGACATCCTTACCGGAAATGCAGTTCTCACATGGACCCCGAAACTGGGAGACTCCCACGACCTCAACGTGGTTGGCGGATGGAACATCGAAGACTATCACCGCAAGGCCTACTACGTTACCAGAAAGGGTCTGCTCTACGACTCCCTGCCCAACTTTGAACTCATGGACGACGGCGGTTCGGAGTTCACCACCATCTCAATTACGGACAATGACGGCAACGCAGGCTACGGGCTGGTGGGCTTCTTCGGAAGAATCAACTACACCCTCCTCGGAAGGTATATCTTCGAAGTGTCCGCCAGGTACGACGGTTCGTCAAAGTTCCCCTCCGACTCCCGCTGGGGCTTCTTCCCCTCAGGCTCGCTCGGATGGAGGATTTCCGAAGAACCCTGGATGAAATGGAGCCGAAGGGTTATCGACAACCTGAAGGTCCGCGGCAACTACGGTGCACTCGGCAATGCCAACATCAGTGCATATCAGTACCTCGAAACCGTGGGAGTGAGCCGCAGCAGCCTGCTGTTCAACGGCTCAAAGGTTCCCGTTGCGGGGCTACCGACCAACATCCCCGAAGGGCTCACTTGGGAAAAGGTGAATACCTGGGACGTGGGTCTCGACGCCGATATTCTCCACAGCCGCCTTTCCTTCTCGGGAGATATCTATGTAAGAGATACCAAAGACCTTTACATCACCGGCCCCGAACTGCCCGCCATCTACGGAGCATCGGCTCCGAAGGGCAACTACGGCGCCCTCACCACCCACGGCTGGGAAGCCACCCTCGCATGGAAGGACCGCCTGCAGCTGGCCGCCAAGCCGCTCGACTACTCGGTTAAGCTGAGCGTGTGGGACAGCCGCACATGGGTGGCCGCCTACAACAACACTTCCGGCGACATACTCGACTACTATACCGGCAAGGAACTCGGCGAAATCTGGGGTTTCCGCACGGACGGGTATTTCCTTTCCAACGCCGAAGCCCAGAACTGGGCAAAGGATGCCTACCACAAGAACGGAGACAACTTCTGCGCCTATGCGGGAGACCTCAAGTTCCTGGACATCAACGGCGACGGATACATAGACGTGGGAGCCGGCACGCTTGCCGACCATGGCGACCTGGAAAGGCTCGGCAACGTATCCCCAAGGTACCAGTTCGGCATAAACGCCGACGTGCACTACGCAGGCTTCGGACTGTCGGTATTCTTCCAGGGCATAGGCCACAGGGACTGGTATCCCGCCAACGAATCGGGATTCTTCTGGGGCATGTACAACCGTCCGTACTCGTATCTTATGAAAAACCAGACAGGCGACGGCTACGTGCACATCGACTACTCTACGGAAAACTGGACGGTCACCAACGCCGACAAGCATCCCTATTGGACGAGGCGCGTGGGTTATGCGGCCAACCGCAATGTGGGTCCGCTAACTTGGGAGAACGACTACTACCTGCAGAATGCAGCCTATGTGAGACTCAAGAACCTCACGCTCGACTATACCTTCCCGGAGGCATTGATCAAGAAACTGAATATCAGCATGCTGAAAGTCTATGTCTCGGCAGAGAACCTCCTTACCTTCTCCCCCATCTACAAGGTTACGAAGATGTTCGATCCGGAAGTAATCAATTCGGGCGACAGCGACTTCTCCACCAAAAGAGGCCTGAACGGAGAGGGAGACGGATTCAGCTATCCTATGCTTAAATCCTATACTTTTGGCGTCAACATTACATTCTGAGAGTTATGAAAAGAACATTATACATTCTGTCCGCTCTCATGATGAGCGTTTCTTGCGAAGGATTCCTCTCGAGGGAGCCGGACAACAGGATATCCGCCGAGGTTTTCCTCTCCACCGAAAACGACCTTCGCCTGTATGCCAACGGGCTTTCCAACACCTACATGCTCGGCAGTTCCGTGGCGATAGGGGAAAATGCATATACCGACTTCTGCGCCACCAAGCTGTCTTCGGACATGTATCATCCGGGCATCTGGAGCGCCGACAAGGGAGGCGGCTGGGACAAAGGCAACTTCAGCTTCATCCGCCAGTGCAACTACATGATACAGAACATGGGCAAGTCGCGCTCCAACGTGAGCGAGGAGGTCTATAACCACTATATGGGAGTTGCACGCTTCTGGAGGGCGGACGCGCATATGCGCAAACTCAAGACCTTCGGAAACATCCCCTGGATAGACCGCTACCTGCAGCCCGACGACCCGCTTCTGAAGGCTGGAAGGGACGACCGCGAATATGTTTTCCACAAGATACTGGAAGACCTGGAGTTCGCAGCGGAAAACTGCAACGACGCCCTCGAGCTGTCCCGCACCAACGTAAACCGTTATGTAGCTCTCGCCTACATCGCAAGGGCATGCCTTTGGGAAGGAACTTTCCGCAAGTATCACGATTTCAATCCTTCCACCGGAGCCATCTGGAACAATAATTACGAGACCTCCGACGAACTCATTCAAAGGGCTCTGGACGCCGCGGATGAAATTATCGAAAGCGGAGTGTTCTCCCTGCATACGGGAGATCCGCAGAATGCCTATTCGGAACTGTTCAACCAGAATAAGGTCAACGAAAAGGAGGTTATATGGGGACGAGAGTTCAGCGAAGACCTGGCGGTGTCGCACGACATCACCGGCCAGTACAACTCCCCCACCTGGGGCCAGCAGTATTCCCCCACCAAGGAGTTCCTGAGGATGTACCTCAACACCGACGGCTCGCACATCAGCGCGGACAACGTTTCCATCACGCAGGAATTCATAGGCCGCGACTGGAGGATGTGGCAGACCGTCAACTCCCCCGGACACAAGTATCAGACCCTGACGGGTACCCTGGAAGACAAGCCCACCAAGTTCAACGAGGTGTTCACCGGCTATGCCTGGATTAAATGGAACCAGGAGAAGGCCGAGAACTACAGGGCCGGCGCTCTCTGCTATAATGCCCTGCCCCTCTTCAGGTTCGCCGAGATTCTCCTTATAAAGGCGGAGGCGGCAGAACTGCTCTCCGAAATGAACGAGACTGTGTGGAACGAAACCATAGGAGCTCTTCGTGCGAGGGCCGGAGTAGAGAGCATCTACCCCGGAAGCGCCGCCTACTCCGCAGACACATGGCTTCGCGACTACTATACGGAAGACGTGAAGCATTCCAGGGCCTTGTCGAACACCCTGCTCGAAATAATGAGGGAAAGGGCGGTGGAGCTGGCCATGGAGAGCGAATCGCGCTACGACGACCTCATGCGGTGGAACTACGGCGACCTTATCGAGAGGCGCTGGAACCATCAGGGATGGAGAGGCATCTACATTACCCAGGAGGAAGCCGCCTACGGCATCCACTTCAACGGGGCGACCTATTTCATAAAGCGGAACGGCAAGCACGACGAGTACAACTACCCCGTGGCGGGCACCGGTTCCGACCAGACCTTCTCCCTTTCCGAAGGCACCTACGGGTACCTCATCTACAACTACAAGCTTGAATGGGATGACAAGATGTATCTGTCCCCCATTCCGACCAGTGCATTGAACGTTAATAAGAACCTTGGGCAGAACCAGGGATGGTAATACAAACTGAACGATGAAAAAGATTATCCTTTGCCTCTCCATGGCGGTACTTACCATTGCTTCCTGCGACAAGCCGGAAATCCCTTCCTATTATTTCGAGAAGGATGAGTCCGGAACCGAAGAGGAAGAAAGGGAGAATATCGTCTATGACGAGATAGAAGGCACTGCCATCAATCCGAAAAACAATGCGGTAGGACTTGTCTATGACAAGGACAGCGGAAAGGGTATTGCTGGTGTGCATGTGACTGACGGATACTCATTCACCACCACCGACGAGCACGGGGTGTACCAGTTCTCCGCCAACCGCTATACCCGCAACATCTATATTACTGTACCCGCCGAATACGAGATTCCGCTGGATCCCAAGACCAACATCCCCCTGTTCTATTCTACCGGGAAGTTTGTCCGGAAGGAGATGAACCGCAACGACTTCGCCCTTCGTAAACTTGAGGCCGTCGAGGAGAATTGGACTCTCATCGCGGTGGGAGACCCGCAGTGCAACACCGTAGAGGAGCATGACCGCTACGTCACCGAGACTATCCCCGACATCATATCTTCGCTTGGAGCGCACCAGAAGAAGGGAGAGTATCCCAATGCGTATGCCCTCACGCTCGGGGACATCATAGAGGACAGTCCGTGGATATGGCCCATGATGAAGGAAAGCATGGCCAACGTGAAGGTAGGAGACCGTTACCTGCCGTTCTTCCAGTGCATCGGAAACCACGATCACGACGCCAATTATCTTACCCCTTACGAAGCGGCCCAGTCGTATATCGAGCAGTTCGGTCCCACCGACTACTCGTTCGACAGGGGCAAGGTGCACGTGGTGGTAATGGACAACGTGATAGTGAAGGAGAACCGCAAAACCACATGGCGCTACGACGGCGGGCTCACCGATTCGCAGTGGAGATGGCTGCAGGAGGATTTGTCTCTTGTGGAGAACAAGGAAGACAAGATGATCATCTTCGCCGCCCATATCCCCTTCCGCTACGGAGTCGAGGCAGACGGGGCCTGCGTGAGTTATGACCGCCACTACTACGATGTCCTAAATATCCTCACGCAGTTCAATGAGGCGCACATAATGATAGGGCATACCCATTACACCCACAATTACATCCACCACAACTACACCACCGCCGGGGGAACACCCATCTACGAGCATGTCCACTGCGCGGCATGCGGAGCCTGGTGGTCGGGCAACCTCTCCGCCGCCGGTTCACCGAACGGATACACCTACTACGATATCCGCGGCGCGGGAATGCACAACTGGGTGGCAAGGGGCACCAATCTCGACGACAACGACGCCCAGATGAGGGTGTATGACGGCAACCAGACCTATGGAGAAATACAAGGGGACAAGGACTACCGTTTCTCCTGGACGGGAGGCGGATACATGAACCAGAACTCCGACGCAACCCGTGCGTCCACCTACCGTCCGGGGCAGGCGGCCCTCAAGGACTGCTTCATCGCTGCCATCTGGGGAGACGACGACTCCAACTGGAAGGTCAGCATCGAATACCAAGGCAAGGTGTATCCTATGCAGAGGGTGAGGAAATCCATCGCCGACATGTGCGTTTCGGCCTTCTACCGCACGCAGCTCAATAAGAGTACGGTTACATGGTCGAAGGACATGAACACCTACTGGTACGCCGGCATCCCCGGGGTTGAGCCCTCCCAGGCTCACGGTTGGACCATCACCGCCACCCAGACCATACCGGGCAGCGGCGTGGTGAACGTTTATACCTGCAAGGACAAACTACAGACAGATTATACCGGATTTGCACATTAGTATATCATGAAAAGATTCCGTTTTATACTGCTTGCCGCCGCGGCGATGACGCTCGCTGCCTGCGGCCAGGAAAAGGGTCAGGAGAGCGTAGGCGGCTCAGAGTCCCTGAACCTTACAGAGATAGGAGCGAGAATTGAGAATTTCGCGGTTAAATCAGTTGCCGACCCGGACAGCGGCAAAATCCGCTTTGAGGCTGGAGACCGCATTCTTCTCGACAACGGCAGCGAACTTGCCGTCTATGCATGGAATTCCGGACGAAGCATCTTCGTTGCGGAAGGCGAAGGCGTAAAGCCTGCCGAAAGCTATAAGGCAGCCTTCCCCGCAGCCAGGGCAACGGCGGCCAGCACACCCGGCCACCTGGTCCTGGACGCTCCCGCTTCGATGGACCTTGAAGGACACTACATCAAGGACCTGCCGCTGATGGGTGAATCGCAGGACGGCATCCTCGTCTTCAGGACGGTTACGGAAGTCGTGGGCCCCCAGCCCTATGTCCAGCAAGGCAGCGGAACCCCCGAAGACCCGTTCATCATCGCCAGCTGGATGGATGTAAGGAACATGGTGGAAAAGGCCGGGGAAAGGTCCGAGGCCTGCTACAGACAGACCGAAGACATAGAGCTGCCTTATGATTTCCGCTTCTCCCCGCTGCCGGAATTCAAGGGTATCTACGACGGCGCAGGACACAACATCTCTGGACTCAGCTTCAAGAACAGCACCGTCGGCGCCCCTGCAGGCCTTTTCTCAGTACTGAACGGAGCCACTGTGAAGAATCTGACGCTTGAGGGCATCAGCTTCATCTCCGACCAAATGTTCCTCGGTGCCATTGCCGGCAAAGCTTTCGATTCTACAATAGAAAACTGCAGCGTGAGCGGCTATATGAAGTCCACCGCCCGCTTCACCTGGGACGCCTGGGAGAAGGTCTCCACGGACGCGGCCAACCACGGCTTCGTTGGCGGCTTTGCCGGATACGCCAGCGGCTGCACTTTCAAGGGATGTACCTTCTCCGGGCAGCTCTCAGCAATGGGAAAGAACACCGGAGGCATCGCAGGATATCTTACCGGAGAATCCGTAATTGAAGACTGCACCGCCGCCAAGGGCTCCGAAAGCTACACCAGCTACCACTGCGCAGGCGGAATAGCGGGAGCAGTGACCGGAGGCTCCACCATAAAGGGATGCACCTCGCTTTCTGCCGTCAGCGCTCTCGGATACTGGGTTGGCGGAATAGCAGGGTACCTCCAGAACGGCACCATAGAAGGGTGCGTGACTTCGTCCAGCGCCATTGTGAGCGGCCGCCAGTACAACGTGGGCGGCATTGTCGGCGGGGTGATGCCCGAAGAGGGGCACAGCGCCCGCATCTCCGGAAACGTTTCCTACGCCGACGTCCAGGGCCAGTACAACATCGGAGGCATAGCCGGAACCATCGACACCAAGGAAGGCAGCAGAGTTGAAGTCGAGGGCTGCGCAGCCGTAGGCGGCACCCTCTATTCCACCGGAACCAACGCAAGCAGGTATAACCTCATCGGAGGTATCTGCGGCTGGGTGCGCTCAAGGGACGCCGTCAGCATCTCCGACTGCGCCGCAGCAGGCATTCACATGAAGGCTTCGATACAGAATGCCCAGAAAGGCAGCGACGGCGCAACCTGCATAGGTGGCGTAGCCGGACTCATCGGCTACAAGGATCAGAGTGGCGTCACTACCGTAAGAAACTGCTGGTCCAACCTCGATAAATCCGGCATACTGGTCCGCTACAAGGCTATGGCCGGCGTTCCGGAATTCATACACTACGGTTCCGTTTACGGCGGAGGCGGAACTGCCCTCGTGCTGGAAAACTGCTACAGGGACGCCGGATTCGCCCCCTATTCCGGAAACGAAGACCTTGCCGAAGGCTGCCCCGGCATTGCGCCTGCAGAATTTGCGAACGGAACCCTGCTCTCGGCACTCGGAGCCGGATGGAGCGGGCCGGGATTCCCGCTTCCGGAAGGGCTTCCCGAAGACCCGTCTCCAAGGTCATCGTCGGCAAAGAAGGTGAGCATCATCGGAGACTCCATCTCCACCTTTGCAGGTTACATCCCGGCAGGGTACAACTACCACTATCCCAATGCTGACGGGGCCGTTACTCAGGTGAGCCAGACCTATTGGTACCGCCTTATCTACGACAAGCTCAAGGATGCCATGCTGGACCTCAACATGTCTTACTCGGGTTCGGCCGTCACTCGCAGCACCGACAGTTCCAAGAGCGGCAACCACTGGTACGAGAACTCATATATTCAGCGCTACATACGCCAGGGAGGCGTAGGAACCCCGGATATCGTACTGATTCACGGCGGAACCAACGACTGGGCCCACAACGACTGCCCGCTCTATCCCGAAGGAGAACTCTGCAAAAACGCTGCTGCCCCATCCGAAAGCGTTTTCGAGACCGTGTTCGCCACGGCGGATGCGGTTACCGGCTATGAAGAGGCTGCAGGGCTTCCGGACACCGACTTCCTCTCTGCTTACGTGAAACTGGTAAAGATGCTCCAGGAGCAGTACCCGGAGGTGAAAATCGTGTGCATAATAGGCGACTACCTCTCCGAAGGCATAGAACAGACAATACTCAGGATTGCGCAGCACTACGGTGCAAAAGCGGTTGACCTGCTGCAGGTTAACGGCTTCAACGACCAGGTGTATATGCCCAAACACGACTATAACGGCTCCGGCGGCTGCCATCCCAACGCCAAGGCGATGGAATTCATAGCCGACAAGATTTACACTGAACTCGGATCGTGGCTCGAAAACTGACATTTCTCATGCTGCCGGCGGCTGCACTGCTGTGTTCGTGCGCGGTGAAACCTTCCGTCACCGATCTTGAAAGATATCAGATGACGGGGAAGGTTCTCCGTGCAGAAGTTGACCTGGGCGAAGGCTATGGCTATACCGCCTGGTTCGACAGGCGTGGCATGCTGGATTCGCTGGTGCAGGTGAACCCCACGGAAACCCTTTCGAACGTTTATATCTACGATTCGAAGGGCCGCCTCAAGGAACACGCCATCTACAGGCCGGACCGCCACTACGAAGGATATTACCTCTACAATTACAAGGGTGACGTAGTGGAAAGCTATACCCTTTTCGGCTGGGACCTTCAGGCCATCTTCGACTGGAAGTTCGACATCGTACGCGGACGCCAGCAGCGCTGCCGCTATTACAACGAAGGCGCACTGGTAAGCACTACGGAATACAACTGGTTCCCGGGAGGAAAGATGGAAACGGTTTACGACACGAACGGAAACCCGTGCGGAGAGCTGACCTACCGCTACCTTGACGGATTCCGTCTGAGCGGAATCGAAGGGGAAGACGTCCACATAGAAATAGAATACGGAGAGGACGGGCTTCCGGCATCGAGCCGCGGAGGAGTGGTGGAATCCGACAGCGAAGTTTCCACGAACAGCGAAATCCGCTTTTACGGAAGCATGGAATACCATTACGAAAAAGACTCTTACGGCAACTGGACAAGAAGGGAGGAATACTTCCCCGGTCCGGGAGTTTCAGGAAGAACAATCACAAGAAAAATAACTTACCGATAATATGAAAGCAAAAGTACTTTTCTGTCTGGCAGCAGTCATCCTGATCGCAGGTTGCAAAAAGGACACTGGCGAAATAGCAGCCGGCGCTCCCGAAGAACTGAGCTATACCGTCTCCTCGGGAATGAAGGGTGCCGGATTCTCACGCGGCGACCGCATAAGCCTTTTGAACGGACAGTACAAGGGTTATCTCACCGCCGAAGCTTCCGGCGAAAGCGCAGTCTTCTCGGGAAAGGCTCCCAAACTCTCTTCCCAGGAGAGCTATTTTGCCGTTTATCCCTACAGCGAAGATTATGAGCTTGACGGGAACAGCGTTACCATGACCGTTCCCTCCGAGGTGATTCCAGAAAACGGAATTATTACCGGAGTGTTCGGAACTGGTGTTCCGAAAGGAAAGGAACTGCATCTGAATCCGGTGACCGATATTATCCGGTTTACCGTGACTCGGGACGACATAGAGTCGCTTGTGCTGCGCAGCGGCGGAAAGAAGATGGCAGGGACAATAAAGGTAAGCAAAACCGGAGTCATGGATATACAGGAAGGGACCGAGGCTGTTCTCATCAGTGAAAAAATCACCCCGGGGACTTACTGCGTACAGGTGTTTCCCCAGGGGTATAACGGCTTCACCGTGGATGTCACCACAGCCGCCGGCAGCGCCCGCTTTTCTACCGACAAGTATGCAAGCAACGATGAGCCGGGGCTTACGATCGACCTCGGAACGATAGACGAAGACCTCGACATCCAGGGAGGTTCCGCCGAAGGGCCAGCCCTGGAACTCATCGGAACCAGCGCCACCTCCGCAGCCGTCACCTGGAGCATATCGGGATTCAACGACGTGTATGCCGATATCAGCCAGCTGTGGAGCGCCGGCATCTTTGGCGACCCTGCCTGTACGGACCTGCGCGTCAGCTGGGATTTCCCCGCAGCGCTCTGGAATGTATATGGAGGCAGCACCATAACCACCTACGAAGGCCCCTTCTCTCCGCGCTTCATCTTTACTTCCCTGGAGCCCGAGACGGACTATTACGTAAAGGTATGGTACACCGGCAATCCCTCCAAGGCTTCGGCAGTGCTCAAGGTACACACCGGTCCCGCAGCCTTCAAGACCATGCCGGAGTCCCCCGCTTCCGAAGGGGAGGTGATCCTTCAGGAAGACTTCTCCGAACTGCCCTGGGGCGGCGATGTGGCCACCCGCAGTTTCGGCTATTCAGACGAAAAGCGCAGCTCAGCCCCGGCATTCGATGCCGCTTTCGGCGAGAATCCCCAGGGAGCGCAGACAATAGGCGGCTTCGAGCATAAATGGTATCTGGTTTCTCCGGGGGTCGAAATAGGCCTTTTCAACACTCTCAGGAGCGCCGTGGCATCCAGCAGGCTCAAGGACTGGACTTCGATAGCGGAAGACAATTCGGACGGAAAGGTGCTCTGCAGGCCGGGATATATAAAACTCGGCTCAGGAAATATGACCGGAGGCATAGTGACCCCGGCGCTTTCCTGCCTCAGCGAAAGGGCTCTTGTACGCCTTAGTTTCAAGGCCCATCCTTTCCGGGAGTCGGTGAACGATCCGCTTACGGCTTCCGCAATGGTCATCAACAGCGCAGAAAGCGGGGTAAGCGTACTTAAAGACTATACCGTCAGCCAGAAGGAGAATTTCACCATAGGAGAAAACCATGAGTGGAAGGAATTCAGCTATGAGTTCCTCGTTCAGCCCGGAGAAAGGCTTGCCGTATCGACCCGCAGGGAAGGAGCCGCAGGCAGCCAGAGGCGCATGCTCATTGACGACATCAAGGTTGAACTCGTAGAATACAGGCCTCAGACAAAGATAATGCAAATACGCAACGCTCAGGACCTTATCGCTTTCCTGGAGGCGGCAGACACCTACGAGGCCGAAGAAATCGTAACGGTTGAAAACGACATAGACCTTACCGATGTGACCCTTACGGCCGCTCCGCTCTTCGCCGGAACCCTCGACGGAAAGGGACACAGCCTCAGGAACTGGAAGAGTTTGGGAGAGAGTCTTATGCAGAAGATTTCGGGAACGATAAAAGACCTGACTATCGATTCCAGCTGCGAACTCCGGTTTGCAGAAACTCCTGCAGGGCCGTTCGGATTCGTTGCCCAGGAAGTGCTCTCGGGAGGCGTTCTTGACGGAATCGTCAACAATGCAAGCATAACCCAGACGGTGAGCATCACCGGCAGCGAGTCGGCGGTGCTCTCGCCCATCGCAGGACGTTCATACGGTCTGGTGCAGAACTGCACCAACAACGGCAGTGTCGCCGTCACCGCAACGGCGGCAAGCCAGAACGTCTATATGGGAGGAATCGTGGGATACATCAACTCCGGTGACAGGCTCGGCCTCAAAGCCAACGTGAACAACGGCAACCTCACCTACAGGGTGGAAGCCTTAGGCAAGTACATCTATCTCGGAGGTATTTCAGCCGGTACTTCCACTACGACAATTGCTAATGCAACCGCTTCGAAGGGCACCATGGAAGACTGCGTGAACACCGGCAACATCAGCTACATATCCACCAACGGCGGCTCGCTTGCCGAAAATGAAGGAGCGGCAGGTTCGGGCAACTATATCAAAGTGGGCGGAGTCGTAGGATACTTCGAGGGCAATGTGACCGGCTGTACCAACGGCGTGGCCGGCGACCCGTCCAAGGGTCAGGTGAGCGTAACCATCCCCACCAAGGAAGACGGAGCCTGCGCCACCGGCACATCCATCGGCGGCGTGGCAGCCTTCGTGCTCAGAAACACTTCCGGATGTCACAATTACGGAAAGGTTTCGATATCGGGCACCTTCGCAGGAGGCGGAACAGGCAATCAGGGCTGCGGAGTCACAGGAGAGTTTGCAGCCGGCGGCATAGTGGGACAGACAGGTCCCTCTGCAGAAGCAAGCTCATACAGCCTTTCAGACTGCCACAACCACGGAACCGTAGATTTCAAGGGATGGATGGCTTACACAAACGAAACCGCATTCAACTTCGGAGGAGTCGCCGGATACTCGGCCGTTCCCGTTTCCGACTGTTCGAACGACGGTACAGTCAGGGTGGAGAGCAAGGGCGCCTACGTGCGTGCAGGAGGAGTCATAGGATTTGCGGCAAGAACCGCCGCGGGCATCACCAACAGCGGCAAATTCGACTGTCTGCTTATACGTTCCTCTACTTCCAAAGATAATCCGGAGAATTACAAACAGCTGGCTACACAGCTTATTGTTGGTGGAGCCATCGGCCGTGCCGGAGGAGCTGCGAGCGACTGCGTCAACAGCGGAGCCGTAACTCTCACAACCAATGCAAAGGATAATTTAGCAGCCAAACTCCAGATGGGCGGGGCGGTAGGTTATGCCGTATCAACTTTCTCCGGCAGCAACTCCGGCAAGGTCACCGTAGTATCCCATGACGGGAAGCAGGTGGTGCTCGGCGGAGTCATCGGAGAAGGGGCCGCGCAGGGACTGTCCACAGCATGCAGCAACACCGGCAACATCTCCGCTGCACTCGGCACTGTGGGTCAGAGCTGGGTGGGCGGAGTGTTCGGAAGCATCGCAAAGCCCGGTTCTGGAAACGTCACCCACAACGGAGTGGAGAACCACGGCAGCATCACCCTCTCGATAGAGAATTCCTCTAACACCGGCTTCTATTACCTCGGCGGAGTTTCCGGCACTTCCGCAGCCTCGCACGTATTCACGAATTGCAAGAACTACGGAGACATCACCTACACCGGACATGCCAAGATGCGTATCGGAGGTATCAACGCCTACATGAACCAGACCGCGACGGGTTCCGTGGTGGAATGCGACATTACCGCCAACTGCACCGGGAGGGACTATTCCGAAGTGGGAGGCGTGAGCGCATACACCGCCGCCACGAACCTGCTTAACTGGTCGTTCAAGGGAAGCATCAACACTTCCGGCTCCACCAGTAAAGTCTATACCGGAGGGTTGCTCGGCAAGAGTAACGGCAATGCCGCCTTCAACGGATGTTCCTTCGACGGCACGCTCACCGGAGCTGCCGGAGGCAATGTGCCCGGCCTCTATGTAGGCGGACTTCAGGCGAACGGTCTCACGCACACGTTCGGCAGCACGGCCAAATGCGTCGTGGCTGCCGGTTCCAAGGTGAACGGAGCCGCGGTGGCATCTCTTACCACGGACAATCTGGTGTCGCAGTCTTCAGACGGCGGAACTTTCGCCTCCACCGGCACCCTGACGAATATCGTGATTGAATGACTCAGGCCTTGAACTCGTAATCCTTGCAGTTGAGACTATGGAGAATGTCCATGTGCATATAATTATCCTTCTTTACCGGAATGCCGCTGCCCACGAGGGACTCGGCAAGACGGGAGATGGTGTAATACGACTGCATGGGGATATTACGGGTTACAAGGTACTCCACAAGGCCTTCACGCAAGGCTTCGATGTTCTTTTCGAGGTCATCGAAGCCTACGACGTGACGCTCCGGATCGGGATGCGCCCGCAGATAGTCGGCGATAAGATGGATACGGGAATTGGCCATGGTCACATGCTTGACACCGGGATGCGCCTTGAAGAAGCTGTCGAGAATGCCGTCTATTTCTTCGAGATTGTCGGGATGGATGAACACCGTATGAACCTTGCAGGAGGGGAAATGCTCCGTGATGTAGTCCAGAAAACCCTCCCTTCGCACCTTGTTGGGGTCGGCATTCTGACGGGGGTCGCGGATAATACGGATCATGACTATCTCACGAACGTTCATGCGGTGGGTAAGAAGATAAGCTCCAAGAGCGCCGGCCTCGCGTGGATCGGCCCCGAAGTACAGCCTGTAGGCAAGTCCGTCTATCTTCTGGTCCACGAACGCATAGGGGATGCCGGCAGTTTCAAGTTCCGAGGCAAAAGCCTTGACCGCATCGGCGAACACCACGTTGGTGATTACCCCGGAAGGACGTTTGTCAAGTATCCTTCGGCTTTCTCTCCGGAAAGACGAGATGTCGTTGGAGTCGAACAGATGCATGTCAAGGTCGATGTCGTAGTTCCGGGCGCTCTTGACGCCGTCCACGAAACCCTTGTAGGCCACGGACCAGTATTCTCCGGGTTCGAAATCGGGGATGAGAACGGATATCGTGAGACGTTTCTTGGAAGCCAGACGGGATGCAATGGGATTGGTGGTATAACCGAGCTTCTCTATCGCGGAGCGCACCTTTTTGATGGTGTCGCCGGACACTCCGCCCCGGTTGTAGATAACCCTGTCAACCGTGGCCCTTGCAACTCCTGCTTCGCGGGCTACGTCGAAAATAGTTGGAACCTGAGAAGATTTAACCATACGCAAAAATAGTATAAATAAATAAAATGAGAAGAGAAGAAAGGATAAGATTCGCGCTTTCCATAGCGACGGATACAAAGGAATTCATCATGGGAGAAGGGGTGTCTGAAAAGGCTCCGTCCATATTCAGGCAGCACTTCCCGGGTAGGAAGGCGCTTATTCTGTCGGATGTACACACTTGGCCCGCGCTTGGAGAAAAGCTCTACGGCCTGTTCCGCAAGGAGGGTATTCCCGTGGAGAAGTACATCATCGACAAGGAGGAGTTTCATGCAGACTGGCGCTATGTGGAGATGACCGACCATCTGGCCGAAGGCCGTTTCGAAAAAGCCCGAGAAGTGGAGAACGACCCATACTACAAGGAAGGCAGCCCGGAAGGCCCTTACGGAAAAGCTGAATACGTTCTGGTGTCGGTGGGTTCCGGGGTTATAAACGATCTCTGCAAGCTTTCTTCCTCGCATCACGGACAGTCCTATCTTACCCTTCCGACCGCAGCTTCGGTTGACGGATACTCCTCGTTCGGGGCATCCATCACCTATGGCGGTTCAAAGCAAACCTTCTCCTGTCCCGCTCCCGTGGCCATCATAGCCGACATGACAGTTATCGCCTCGGCTCCGAAAGAAATGTCGGCCGCAGGCTATGCCGACCTCGCTGCGAAAGTTCCGGCCGGAGCGGAATGGATGATATCGGATTTCGTAGGGACTGAGCCCATTCATGCCGACGCCTGGCATGTGCTTCAGGACCATCTGGACGGCTTCCTCTCCAATCCGCAGGGAATAGCGGAGGGCGATCCCGAAGCCATCGCAGATGTATTCGAAGGGCTCACCCTGAGCGGCATCGCCATGCAGGCGGCCCGCTCTTCAAGACCGGCGTCCTGCTGCGACCACCTGTTCAGCCACATCCTCGACATGACCGGCTGGCACTACAAGGGCAAACTGGTATCTCACGGATTCCAAGTGGCGGTGGGAACCCTCACGATGTGCGCCGTCTTCGACCAGCTTTTCCGCCTCGACCTTACCAAACTGGACGTCGAGCGCTGCGTGCAGGCCTGGCCGTCCCTGGAAGAGGAGCAGCAGAGGGCACTGGAACTGTTCCGGGATTTCCCGCTGCCGAAACTGGGATATACCGAGATGACAAAAAAATATGCTCCTAAGGAAGTTGTCCGCACAGAGCTTGCAAAGCTCAAGGCCGAATGGCCGGAATTCAGGGAAAAGCTCCGCAGGCAGGTTTATCCCTATGAGAAGATGCATGCTCTGCTGAAGGCTTCGGGAGCACCGGCAAGTCCGCAGGATATCGGGCTTACGAACGCGCAGATCCGCGACATGTTCCCTCTGGTTCAGATGATGCGCTTCCGCTACAACGTGCTGGATCTTGCCAAGAGGGGTTGCTTTTATGATGAAATAGTTTCACCTTTGTTCGCACGCGGAGGAGTGTTCGAGATATGAAAACCAGACACAGTTTCGCTTACTGGCAGTGGAGAGTAATAATCTGCTCCATGATAGGTTATTCCGTCTTCTATTTCGTACGGAAGAACTTCTCTTTTGCAATGCCCGCCCTTGGTGAGGAATACGGAATAACGGACACGAGTTTTGGTATCATCCTCTCTCTTGCCGGGCTGGTGTACGGAGTATCCAAGTTTCTCAACGGGTTCATCGCAGACAGGGCCAACGCACGCTGGCATCTGGCAATAGGGCTTTCCGCCTGCGTAATCCTCAACGTGATTTTCGGATGGAGCGCCGACCTGAGCCATATCATCACCGGACAGACGGAGGGACCCGATTTCGTTGGCGGGATGGTTACCATAATGGCGGTTCTGCTCATCCTGAACAATGTCTTCCAGGGGGCCGGATTCGGGCCCTGCAACAGGCTTATGGTGCACTGGGTTCCGCCGAAGGAACTGGCTACCAAAATGTCCATCTGGAACATGTCTCACTCCATCGGTGCCGCTGTAGTCTCAGTGGTATGCGGCTCCATCGTTGCCACCATGGGCTGGCGCTGGTGCTTCTGGATTCCGGCAGCCATCGCCGCCGCCGGCGTGCTCTTCATCATTCTCACGCTCAGGGACACCCCGTCTTCGGTAGGCCTCCCCGAACTGCCCGACACCAAGACCGAACTGGACGATGACGACAGCGGCGAGGGATACCGTAAATTCGTGATGCAGAAAGTCTTCCGCAATCCGGTCGTATGGGTCATCGCCACCACCGCGATGATGCTCTACATAGTGCGTTTCGCCGTGCTCGACTGGGGCCCGAAGTTCCTCCAGCAGGGAGAACAGCAGCTGTCGCCCCAGCTTGCAGGCTGGACCATCGGCATCTTCGAAATCGCGGGCTGCCTCGGAATGCTCGCCGCCGGTTGGATTACCGACCATCTGTTCCACTCCCGCGGACAGAGGGTATGCGTCATTGAAATGATACTCACGGGCGTCTGCCTGCTTGCCATCCACTTTCTCCCGGAAGGCACATCTCCTGTCGTGATGCTGGTACTTCTGGCCCTGGCAGGCTTTTTCCTGTACGGGCCTCAGGCTCTCTTCGCAGTCATTTCAGGTAATCAGGTCACCAAGAAGGCCGCTTCCGCAGCCGCAGGGTTCATAGGCCTGTTCAGCTACATCAGCACCCTTTTCACCGGCATAGGCGTGGGGTTCCTTTCCGACCGTTTCGGCGACGGATTCTGGAACAATCTTTTCCTTATCATGGCCTGCATCGCCGTGGGCGGCGGCATCCTCATAGCCACAATCTGGAATATCAAGGACGATGGATATGTTCATGAAAAGAATTAGCACCCTGCTCTCCTGCCTTGTGTTTGCGGGGCTTTCAGCCATAGCGCAGCCGAAGACAATTTACCTTGGGCCCCTCGAAGGGGTGAATCCCGGACAGAAAGGATTCTCGTATCAGGGGATGGACGTGAAGGGGCGCACCGCGGTGAGCCTGCAGAACCAGGGAATAGCCACCGTTTACCGTCTTTCCGGCAAAGGAAAGAGCGTGCTCGGACAGTTCCGCCTGGACTCTTTTTCGAAGGCAAACCATGCCAACGTGGCTTCTTTCGGACCGTGGAAAGCTTCCCGGAAAGACCCTCTTCCTCTGCTGTACGTGAGCCATTGCAGCAAAAAGCAACTGGGGAATTACAAGGATCCCTGTTATGTGGAGAGGATTGCCCCGGACTATTCCTCTTCGGAACTCGTGCAGACCATAGTGTATGACGATACCGAAGGCGATTTCGGCTATGCCCTTCAGTGGGTGGTGGACCTGCGCAGAAGGCATCTGATAGGCTACGGCAACACCATCAACAACTCCGACCCTTCCAACAAACACAGGGTAATAGTGTTTCCGCTTCCAAAACCTTCGGACGGGCCGCTGATAATCCTTCATCGCGAGGATGCCCTGGAAGACTACCTTATCGAAGACGTATCGGACTTCAGATTCAATCCTGTCGGGCAGGGACTGTATGTGCGGAGGGGAAAACTCTATATGCCCACAGGGCTCGGGACGGCCGCAGCCCCTTCAGTTCTTTACGTGTGGGATTTACGCAAGCACACTATGGAGGAGGTTTTTCTTGGGGACTGCACCACCGGAGAACTTGAAGATATTTCGATGACCTGCGGCAGATTCGTCCTGCAGGGACAGGACGGGATGTGGATACTCAAATGAGCAAGGACCTTTCGCGCATCAGGCATCTCGCCCTCGATATGGACGGGACCCTCTATCTGGGAGACAGGCTGTTTCCTTGGACGCTCGGCTTTCTGGAAGAGCTGCGCAGCGCCGGAATAGGGTATTCTTTCCTTACCAACAACCCTACCAGGAGCGTGGCCGACTACCTCGAGAAACTCTCCAGGCTCGGGATAGAGGCCTCTGAAGAGAACATGTACACGACTTCTCTTGCTGCCATAGATTACATCCGTAAAACCTGGCCGGGCGCAAAAAGGCTCTTTCTGTTGGGTACGCCCAGCATGGCAGGACAATTTGAGAAAGCGGGATTCGAGGCCTGCCAGGATTCACCTGACGACAGGCCCGACGTGCTCGTGGTTGCTTTCGACACGACTCTTACCTACCCGAAATTGTGCCGGGCGGCCTGGTGGGCCTCCCAGGGAGTACCGTACATCGCCACCAATCCCGACCGTGTGTGCCCCACTCCGGACAGAACCGTGCTTGTGGACTGCGGATCGCTTCAGAAGTGCATAGAAACGGCCACCGGACGAAAACCGGACAAGGTGCTGGGCAAGCCCGATCCCGACATGCTGTTCGGAATCATGGACAGGCTCTCTCTCGCCCCCGACGAAATAGCGATGGTCGGGGACCGGATTTATACCGACACCGCTATGGCACACAATGCCGGAGCGGTGGGAATACTGGTGCTGTCGGGAGAGACGACCATGGAAACCGTAGAGCAGGTGCGAAGGGATGCCGCCGACCCTGCCAAAGCACCGCAGCTCTGGCCCCCGGACTTTGTATTCGGAAATGTAGGCGAACTCGGAAAAGCCCTTCTCGCCTCGCGGCGCTGACGGTACAGCCCCCAGGAAAGGGACTACAGCAGGTTTGTAACAGCTATCGCCAGTATGGCCGTGGGGCAGACCCACTTGATGAGGAAATAAACCGGAGCGAAGAAACGGCTGCCGCCAAGCGCCGCTGTGGCCTCCCGGCGGGGCATTATCCATCCCACTACCACCACGAAAATGAAGGCGCCGAATGTCATGAAGATATTGCTCGTGGCAAAATCGCAGAAGGCGAAAACGCGTGGCAGAAGGGCGCAGACCGCCCCAAGGGCAAGCGCTGAAAAATACACCAGCAGCACGGCCTGCGTGCGGGACAGTTTCTTTTCGTCTATCAGCCAGGCCACTACAACTTCGAACATCGATATGGACGAAGTGAGCGCCGCCACCAGCACTGCCAGAAAGAAAATCACCGGAACCAGCGGCCCCATCTGTGAAAAGACCACAGGAAGGGTCTCATACACAAGCGAAGGGCCGGCTCCGGGTTCCAGGCCCTGCACCGAGAATACAGCCGGCATCACGGCAAAGCCGGCAAGCAGAGCGAACACCGTATCGAAAAGCACAGTCCATAGACCTGTCGAGACGAGGCTCTCTTCCTTCTGCATATAGGAGCAATAGGTAAGAACGCAGCCCACTCCGAGCGAGAGGGAGAAGAAACTCTGGCCGAGCGCACCCGCAATGGCTGGGCCGTCGAGTTTGGAGAAATCGGGCCGCAGGAGGTAGTTGATGCCGGCACCGGCCCCCGGAAGCGAAAGCGACTTTACCACTATCACCACTATCATCACGAAAAGCAGCGGCATCATTATTTTGGAAAACAAGCCTATTCCCTTGTCAACTCCGGCCAGCACTATCGCGGCGGTGAGGGAGATGAAGCAGAAAAAGGACAGGAGCACCTCTGCGGGGGATGAGGTCATTTCGGAGAAGATTCCGGCAGAATCGATAAAGGACAGCCCATGGAATCCGTCGGAAAGACTGCGGATGAAGTAGTCGAAACTCCAGCCGCCTACGACGCTGTAGTACGATGTGATGACAAAGGATGCCATGATGCTCACATAACCTGCCCAGCGCAGGCGGGGAGCCTTCAAAGAAAGAGCTCCGAGAGCGTTCCGGCCGGAGCTTTTGCCAAGTATCCCTTCGGCAAAGAAGACCGGGAGCGATAAAAACAGGCTGCATGCCAGATAGACGATGATGAAAGCCGATCCGCCATGCTGCCCCACCATATAGGGGAAACGCCAGATGTTGCCGAGGCCTATCGCACTGCCCGCAAGAGCCATTATCGCCGCAAAACGCGAATTGAACGTTCCCCTCGGCCGTGCCATTATTTCTTACGGTAGATTACAAACTGGAATTCGTATCCCGTGGCCTCGTCGCGATGGATGCGGCTCTTCCAGCTTGCCCTCCAGACTGCAGGATCGATTTCGGGGAAAAATGCATCCGCTCCCTCCACCGTGGTGTGGACATGGGTTATGTAGAGAGTGTCCATGTCGGGCAGGGCGGCCCTGTAAACGGAAGCGCCTCCCATGATGAAGCATTTGCGGGCAGGACGCACCGCTTTGTAGGCCTCGTCGAAAGAATTGACGCAGATAACCTCCGGGATGGGGTCGCCTCCAAGGTTGAGCACTATGTTCTTCCGCTGCGGCAGGGGACGCACCGGCAGGGAGAAATAGGTCGTGCGGCCCATTATCACCGGATGGCCCTTGGTCTTGCGCTTGAAGTATCTGAGGTCTTCGCCGAGATGCCAGGGCAGCTGCCCCTTTACGCCTATGGCGTTATTGTCCGCTATTGCTACTATGAGACATTTTTCCATAGCCCCAAAGATACTGATATTTTGCTAAATTTGCAGAAGTAATTACGAAACAGTATGAAGCAATACCTTGATATGCTGCGGGCAATCCGTACGCAGGGCGTCATCAAACAGGACCGCACGGGAACGGGGACACAGAGCATCTTCGGCTGGCAGAGCCGTTACGACCTCCGGGAAGGATTTCCTCTTCTGACAACCAAAAAAGTGTTCCTCAGGGGTATAATCCACGAACTGCTGTGGTTCATCGCAGGCGACACGAATATAAAGTACCTGCTGGACAACAATGTTCATATCTGGGATGAATGGGCCGACGAAAACGGCGATCTGGGCCCTGTGTATGGCCATCAGTGGCGCAGTTGGCCGGCTCCTGACGGTCGAAAGATAGACCAGCTGCGGGGCGTCATCGAAACCATCAAGCGCAATCCCGATTCGCGAAGGCTCATCGTTTCGGCCTGGAATCCGGGAGAAGTGGATGCGATGGCCCTTCCTCCCTGCCACTGCCTCTTCCAGTTCTACGTGGCGCAGGGGCGCCTGAGCTGCCAGCTCTACCAGCGCAGCGCGGACACCTTCCTCGGGGTGCCGTTCAACATCGCTTCGTATTCGCTCCTTACGATGATGATAGCCCAGGAGTGCGGTCTGCAGCCGGGAGAATTCATCCATACGACGGGAGATACGCACATCTACCTCAACCATTTCGAGCAAGTGGACCTGCAGCTCACCAGGACACCGAGGGCGCTGCCGGTGATGAAGCTCAATCCCGACGTGAAAAGCGTGTTCGATTTCAGGATTGACGATTTCCAGCTCGAGGGCTACGACCCATGGCCGGCAATCAAGGCTCCGGTAGCAGTGTAGAAGGAGAGAAGGATTATGCACTTTATTCAGCGGACAATGTCCGCGCTTTCATTTCTTATAATATTCAGTATCAGCGCTTTGGCGCAGAAGGCCACGGTGAGCGGTTACATTACCGACTCCCTTACGGGCGAGACCCTCATCGGAGCCGGAGCGGTGGAAGGCACGCGCGGTGCCGTCACCAACGCTTACGGATTCTACACCCTCACCCTGCCGAAAGGAGCGCACACGATAAGCTTTTCCTATGTCGGCTATGCGGTGCAGACGGTAAGCATCAATCTTACAAGGGACACAACCGTAAGCGTAACCCTGAGGCCCGAAGCTGCACTGAAGGGGGCTACCGTTACGGCAAGCAATCCAGAGGCCGGCATACAAAGCACAAAGATGAGCGCCATCGAACTGCCCATGCAGGTGATCCAGCATGCACCGGTGCTCTTCGGCGAACACGATGTCCTGAAGACCATACAGCTGATGCCCGGCGTGCAGAGCGGAGCCGAGGGTTTCTCGGGTATTTACGTGCGGGGAGGAGGCCCGGAGGAGAACCTTCTGCTGCTGGACGGCATCGCCCTTTACAATGCGGAGCACCTGATGGGAATCCTTTCTGTTTTCCAGCCGGAAGCGGTAAAGAAAGTAACCCTCTACAAGGGCAGTTTCCCCGCCAGGTACGGCGGAAGGATATCTTCCATCATCGACGTGCGCACCAATGACGGAAACCTCAAGGAGTTCCATGGCAGCGTAGGCATAAGCGCACTCACCGACAAGGTGCATCTGGAAGGTCCCATCATAAAGGACAAGCTCGCTTTCAGCCTGAGCGGGCGCACCCTGCACACCTTCCTCTACACCCCTATCATACACAGGATTGCCGGCACCCCGGTAAACTATTACTTCTACGACCTGAGCGGAAAACTCACCTGGCGCATTTCCGACAGGGACCGCCTGTTTGCAAACATCTACAACGGACGCGACATCTTCTACTACAAAGACTCCGACAGCAGTGCGGAAGACATTGTGGATTACGGGGACGGGAACGCTTACAGGACCTCAGGCAGCAACGCGGCGAGGATAGACATCGGCTGGGGCAACACCCTCGGAGGGCTGCGCTGGAACCATGTCTTCTCCAACAAGCTCTTCTCCAACACAACCCTCGCCTGGACAAGGTACAAGATGAGCGTTGGGCTTGACATCAACAGCCGCGAGACCCGCAAGGACATGAGTACAGGCACCGTGACGGACATAAGGAACACCTTCCGTTTCGGGTATGAGTCCGGCATGCGGGACCTCACCGCCAAGATTGATTTCGACTACACCCCCACCCCGGAGCACCTGGTGAAATTCGGGGCGGAATACGTGCACCATACCTTTATTCCGGAAACGGTAGGCGGGTACATATCCGACTTCGACAGCGGGGATGTATCGGCCACTGTCGATACCACCTTCAAGGCTTCTGTGAACAGCGTCCTTCGCGGACACGAGGTGAGCATATACGCCGAAGACGACTTCACCCTGTGGGAGAAGTTCACCCTGAATCCGGGCATGCACGTCGCGTTCTTCCACACGCAGGGAACCCCCTACTGGAGCCTCGAACCAAGGATGAGCGTCAAGTACAGCTTCTCGGACGCCCTGTCGGCAAAAGCCGCCTACTCCCGCATGGCCCAGTATGTACACCTGCTTTCTCCCTCCTCAATCACCCTACCTACCGACCTGTGGGTACCCATCACGGACAGAATCAAACCGGTTACTTCCGACCAGGTTTCGGCCGGTCTGTACTGGTCGGGATTCGAAGGGTGGGAGATATCGCTGGAAGCCTACTGCAAATGGATGCACAATATCCTTGAGTACCGCGACGGAACATCTTTCTTCGGAAACAGCGCCAACTGGCAGAACAATGTAGAAATGGGAGAGGGACTCGCCCGCGGAGTGGAACTCTTCGTGGAGAAAAAGACGGGAAACCTCTCCGGGTGGCTTGGATACACGCTCGCCTGGAGCGACCGCCGCTTCCCGAACGGTAGTATTAACGGCGGAGACTGGTTCCCCTACCGTTACGACCGCCGGCACAACGTCTCCCTTGTGCTGAACTACGACCTGGGAAGCGGGCTGAATCTTTCCGGTACATGGACATTCGCATCCGGAAACACAATGACCATCCCGGAACGGCAGACATCCGTACTCACTCCCGACGGCACCGTCATCCAGACAAGCTTCGTGTCGGGGCGCAACAATTACCGCCTGCCCCCGTCGCACCGCCTCAACATAGGCTTTTCATGGACAAAACAGCACCGCCGCGGGGAATCGGTATGGGACCTCTCCGTGTACAACGTTTACAACGAAATGAACCCCAACTTCGTCTTTTCCGATACCTATGCCAAGTACGATTCCGACGGCAATCTGGTGGACAGCGGAGTAAGGCTCCAGAAACTCACTATGTTACCTCTAATACCCTCTATAGGATGGACAAGAAAGTTCTGATAGCGCACCTCTGCCTGCTGGGGCTTGCCGCAGGATGCATGAATGATCTGACCTATGTCCAGCGGGACAGCGGTCCCCGGATCGTGATGAACTCTCTTATGAGCGCAGGTGAAGACGCCCACAAGGTGTATCTGTCGGTGAGCCGTCCCGAGAAGGTGGACAGCCTTACAGGAGATGCGAATGTAAGCTGCTATGTGAACGGAGAACTTGCAGGAGTGGCCACGGAGACAAGCTCCGATATGCCGAGGCAGCGCCTTTTCGTCTTTTCCACCCCGTTCTCCGAAGGAGACCGCGTAAGACTGGAGGCCTCGGCTGAAAGATACTTGGCCAGAGCCGAAGTGAGCGTTCCATGCAAGGCGGAACTCGGCAAGATAGACACTCTCACCGTAGGGGATTCGACATCGCGGCAGCTCGCTTTCCGGATAGGAATGACCGACAAGGAGGAAGGCGCAGACTACTACAGCCTGGACATCCTTTACCGTGCCAGTACGGAATTCTTCCTCGGCAAGGTCAGCCTCGGAACATTCGCTTCCTGCAAGCGCCTTTCCCTTGACTGCAGCGACGACCTTATCCTTGCAGAAGACAACATTGCCGCCGCAAATATGGGAATGGACCTGGATTTCGGCACCCCAAACCGCTACGGTGCGTTTTTCGACAGCCAGTTCGACCGTTCTTCCGTAGTGCTCAAGCCAAAGGTGGACGTTAGCGAAATGTGGAGTTTTCCCGAAAATGCCCCCGTAATTGCCGACTCCATAAGTGTAAACCCCTGCATAGAAGTAAGGATCTCACATATAGACATAAGGCACTACTATTACCTCAAGGCAATCGGGAGCCTGGGTGAAGGAAGCTCCTCGGACATGGCGCTCGAAGACGTCGCCATCCCTGATAACATCGACGGCGGCATCGGCTTCGTAGGGCTTGGAAATCCGGTGTCAAAAACCCTTCCGCTGCCATCGTACGGAGTTAAACTACAATTCGATGAACCGTAATTCCGCACTTCTTCCCTTCATGCACCCCGGAGCCGTGGAGGCAGGATGCGACGAGGCCGGACGCGGACCTCTTGCCGGGCCGGTGTTTGCAGCTGCGGTAATTCTTCCGGAAGGTTTCAGCGATGAGCGCCTTAACGACTCAAAGCAGATGAACGAGGCAGACAGGAACGCCCTTCGCGAGATTATCGAAAGGGACGCCGTGGCCTGGGCGGTGGAAGAAGTGAGCGCCGAAGAAATAGACAGCCTCAACATCCTCTGGGCATCCATCACCGGGATGCAGAGGGCGGTGCTGAAGCTGGACGTGAAGCCGGAGTGGCTGCTTATCGACGGAAACAGATGGAGACCGCTGAAAGGATACCGGGCAGCCACCGTGGTGCATGGAGACGCCACATATGCCAGCATCGCGGCGGCTTCGGTGCTGGCCAAAACCCACAGGGACGAGTATATGCGCCGGCTTGCAGCCGAGTTTCCGCAGTATGGATGGGAGCGCAATTTCGGCTACCCTACCCCCGAACACATAGAAGCGATCCGGCGGTACGGATTCACTCCGCACCACCGGAAATCTTTCCACCCGAAGGCCCTGGAACCGGTTTTATTCTGATTCGAAAGCCCAGATTATGGCCTGTTCGTAGGTCTGACCCGGACGAAGCACCGTCGAAGGATAGTCGGGATGGTTGGGGCAGTCGGGATAGTGCTGGCACTCGAGTGCCACGGCATCATAATCGTGATAGATGTGGCCGTTCTTGCCCTCCGGGCAACCGTCAAGATAGTTTCCGGTATATACCTGGATACCGGGCTGGGTAGTGGAAATCTTAACCTTCCGGCCCGACTTGGGTGAGTATAGCTGTGCGGCATCGGCAAGCTGGCCTTCGGCATAGTCGTCGATGACGAAGCAGTGGTCATAGCCCTTTCCTATGCGAAGCGGCTCGAAATCGGCCTTAATGTCCCTTCCGATGGGCTTCGGATTAATGAAATCCATAGGAGTTCCGGCAACCGGCTCAGAGTCCCCGAGGGGTATGAGAGTGGGGTCGGAGGGCAGATACTCGGAAGCATTAAGCTTAAGGACATGTTCCAGAACGCTGCCGGAACCTTCGCCGTCGAGATTGAAATAGACGTGGTTTGTGAGGTTTACAACGGTAGCCTTGTCGGACTGGGCCGTGAAAGTGAGTTGAAGACGGTTATCCTCGCTCCACTGGTAACGGGCCACCACCTTCAGGTTGCCGGGATACCCCATCTCCGCATCGGGACTATAGTACATGAACTCCACGGCCTCGCCGTCTATCCGGCTATCCCATACCTTGTTCTGGAAACCGTCCGGGCCGCCGTGAAGATGATTGGGACCGTTGTTGACGGGAAGGGTGTATTCCTCTCCGTCCAGGGAGAACTTTCCGTTTGCAATCCGGTTGGCATATCTTCCGGGACATTTCCCGGCGCACGGTCCGTCGCCGAAATAGCTCTCCGCCTTGGGATAACCTATAACCACGTCGGCAAGACGGCCGTCACGGTCGGGAACGTTTATGGAAACGATTCCAGCTCCGATACTGCTGAGCACTACGCTTGCGCCGGCCTTGTTTTCCAGCGTGTATTTGAGGATTTCCTTTCCCTGGGCCGAACCCCAGACTTCTTTCGTTATTTTCATGATTATGCGGTATTATTGGTTCTGCAGTATTTCGACCACCCTTTCAAAGGGCGCGTCCTTGAGCACAATGGTTTTCGACGAATCCAGAAGATACAGGGACGGTATGGCCCTCACGTCATATTCGTGCCCCTCCCTTACGGTGCGCCCATAATCGAAGCCGGTGTACCACTGCGGCGGATATGAGGAAACATACTCCCTCCACGCCTTGTAGTCTTCGTCGATATATATGTTGGCAACGGCGAGACGGCCCGATGCAACCATCTGCCCAAATTCGTAATTTATCTTGTCTATTATCTCCTTGCAGGCTTTGCAGCCGGGATTTGTAAAGAACAGGAGCGTCCATGGAGCCTTTATTCCGTGCAGGGAGAAGCGGCTGCCGTCGGGACGCTCCGCCTTTATGTCGGGAGCGGTGCTGCCACGCTGACACAGGGCGCAGACGGAAGCTTCGTAACGCCAGGCCGTCCGCATGTCATCCCTGGAAAGGGGACTCTCCGCAAGACCGCGGACGTAAGGAAGCCAAAGGTCTTCGTCCCTCAGGGGAGAGTTGGGATCGTAGAAGTAAGACGCCGCCATCTGGGAAAACTGCGTGTAGAACTGCGAAGCGGTATCCCTTTGCTGAGCCTTGCAGACTCCTTTGAAGAGCGCCGCCACATTCTGCTGCGCCTCTCCGAGCGGAAGATTCCAAAGAAGGTAGATATAATTGGAAAGGGCCTGCTCAAGTTCCGCCCTGGGAACTCCCAGAATAAGGAGGCTGTCCGTTGCTCCCGTGCCTGCAAGATAACCGTCCCAATAGTGGGCGGCCGCATAAGAAAGGCGGTCCTGTGCAGAAGTGTAGGCTGAGGGTATATCCGTCTGGGGGAACGGCCGGGGCGGTGCCTGGCGCTGCCTGCCACCACGGCTGCCACAGCAGACTGCGGCTGCCAGAAATGCGGCAAAGACGGTTATTCGAAGAATCTTTTTCATTTCCGGAGCGAAAACGGTTTATAAAAGTACGTATTTTTTTCGGATTTCCGGGCAGCCAGATAAAAAACCTCTATCTTTGCAGAAACTCTCATCTGAAATGAAACGAATCATATCGACAATCATATTCCTAAGCCTTGCCGCAGCCGTTTCTTTTCCGGCTGCGGCACAGTTCACCGGGTCGGGTACCGAATCACCGGACCTGAAATGGAGCAGCTTCAGCAGCCCCAATTTCAAGCTCATCTTCCCCGAAGGGCTGGACTCCCTTGCCAGATGCTACGCCGCTTCTCTGGAGAAGTTCCGCGTGCCCAACAGCATGACCTCCGGCTTCATGGCCAACCAGTTCTACAAGAAGCCGCATCCGGTTGTGCTCCACAGCCAGACCGCCTACTCCAACGGAAGCGTCTCCTGGGCTCCGAGAAACCTGTCCATATACACCAATCCGGAAAGCTATGGCCCTGAGGCGCTTAACTGGGTGGACATGCTGTCGGTGCACGAAGGCAGGCATGTGGTGCAGATGCAGCTGGGAGCAAGTGCACCGAAGTTCAGGATTTTCAAACTGCTAGCCGGAGAAGTGGTTGACGGGGTGCTCGCCGCCATATACTCCGGCCCCACTTTCCTTGAAGGGGATGCCGTTGCAGCAGAAACGGCACTCACAGAATCGGGACGCGGCCGCACCGCCGATTTCCTTTCGTACTACAGGGCCGCGTTTGCAGAAGGGCAATACCGCGACTATTGGAAATGGAGCATGGGTTCGCAGAGGTGGTACACCCCCGACTACTACCGGGCAGGATATATGCTGCATGCCGGAATGCGCTACACTTTCGATAAAGCCGACTTTACAAAATACTATTATCAGAGGATACTCCGCAAACCCCTCTATCCGACGTTCAACCTGCAGAAGAGCGTAAAGGAAGTTTCGGGAATGAAGTTCCGGAAGGCTTTCAGGACCATAGAAGAGAGTTTCGAGGCCGACTGGGAGGCCAACGACTCGCTGCGGCAGGAACTGGCGGGGCCGTTCATGGAGGGGAAGCGCATAGTGGATTCTACCCGGTACTTCCGTTCTTTCTACGGAACCGCAGTCCTTGCCGGGAAGGTTTATGCCATACGGTCGGGACTCGACCTCGTGCAGGAACTGGTTCAGATAGAGGAGGACGGAAATGTAAGGCATCTTGCCTATATGAACTCCAGGACTTCGCGCCTTGCCTCAAGCGAAGCCACCGGAAAACTCTACTGGACCGAACTCAGCAGCGATGTCCGCTGGGAGAAGAAGTCGTATTCGAGGCTTTGGAGCTTCGATCCCGTCACAAGGAAGAAAGCCGTATTAGGCGAAAAGTATTCCCGCTGGTACAACCCTGCGGCCTCACCAGAGGACAGCCTTCTGGCGGTGGTGGAGAACCTGCCGGACAGCCGCACCGCACTTGTGGTGCTCAACGCCCGCAGCGGGGAAAGGATTTCCTCTGTAACGGCACCTGGCAGCCTGCAACTTGTGGAGGCGGCTTGGCTCGGCGGGAAACTGTTCGTTTCGGCCATCAGCAAGGACGGATTCGGCCTCTATGAGGCGGACGGATGGAAGGAAATCCTGCGTCCCGAAAGCGTCAAGATAAGCCGCTTGTACGGATGGGACGGAAGGCTCTGGTTTTCTTCGGACCGCGACGGCACTTCCGAGCTTTACTCAGTCCGTCCCGGCGGGCCGCTGCATCAGGAGACCAACCTGCACTTCGGAGGAGGCGACTGGACTTTCTTCGGGGAGAATCTGCTCTTCAGTTCCGTAAGCTCCAACGACAATGGCCTCAGGGCCTTGCCGGCAGAGAAGATGCTTGCAATGGAAGTATCGCCTGCTCCCCTTCCCAGGCCCATACCTGAAAAGCTCTCCCGGCAGGAGGATTCCCTCATTGCGGCCTCCGGGCTGGTTCTGGATGAAATCACTCCGGAAAACGTCAGTCTGACAGAGGAAAAGCCCTACATAAAGTCCCGCCATCTGTTCAAGGTGCATTCATGGGCACCGATTTATGTTGACGACAACGTGGTGTCATCGTCCAGTTTCGAAACCATCGGGGAAGAGTCTTCACTCGGTGCTACGGTATGGTTCCAGAACGATCTCGAAAGCTCATACGGACAGGTTGGGCTGGAATGGCTCGGGAAGGGATTGCCCGCCCTGCATGCGCAATGGGTTTACCGCGGCATGCTCCCGGTGATAGAACTCAAGGCCACGGTAGGAGGACGCAATGCGCTGCTCGAGATGTACGACTATAACATAGACGGGAACTCCATTACATTCTCTCCCCAGATTGACACCCTGCCCATGACAAGGCTGAGCGGCACCGCGAGGGTTTATCTCCCCCTGCGGTTCAATTCAGGTGCATGGCAGAGGGGAATCATCCCGTCGCTTGCCGCCGGAGTCTCCAACGACTACACGCCTGTAATGAATTATAAACAAAATGCCTATACCGGCGATACGGACATCATAAAAGGAGCCGCCACCTCCCTTGCTTTTGCCGCAGCGCTCAGGGGATATGCCATGCTGCCTTCGGTCCCCTCGGGATTCTTCCCGAAGCTGGGCGCAGGTATGGAACTCAGCATTGTGGACCGGCCGCTTCACAGGGTATGGGTGCCTTCGAAGGTGAACGCCCTCCTGTACGGCTATCTGCCGGGATTCTTCAGAACCGACGGATGGAGACTCGAACTGGGAGCGGCGCACGAATTCGGCGGGAGATGGGTTAATACCGACAACTGCGACGCCAGCGTTGAGTATGCCGTGCCTTTCGCCCCTGTGGACTGGAGTTTCCTGAGTCCGCTTACGTATATCCGCAACTTCGAGCTGCATCTCTACGGCTCAGGCTCCTACAGCGTAGCCACTCCCGTCACGGGAGGCTCCCCCTCAAAAGAGTTTGACGCTTCGGTCGGCGCAGGCATAGCGGTACAGCTGTCTAATTTAGCCTGGCTGCCGTTCTCCTCCCACATAGGATTAAAATACATCTACGACCCGATCCATCCGGAATTCTCGGGCCTGAAGGCAATATTTACGGTAGATAACTGAGGCTAGTCCTTCCTGTCCACCCATTTCCAGAGGGCCCACATCAGTGCGCCCCAGGCGAAGAAGAACAGGTAGTGGACCCATTTGGGGACGCTTGTGACGAAGGCCTCCCGGTCGGCAAGGTTCTGGATGGCGGGATCGTCGGCATAGTAATAGGCTCCGGCTCCGAAGTCGTAGTCGGGATTGAGCCCGAGGCCTTTCAGCATTATATAGAGCGCCATACACAAAATGATGACCACCGATGCGATGGTCACCACTTTGTATATGGTCTTTTTGGACACTATTTATACAGATCCAGAACCGGAACTTCGAAGACCACTCCGCTGAGCAGGAACCACACTGCAAACAGGGTGAGCGCTATGTTGAAGAGCTGGCCGACGACATAGAGCCAGAGCACCTTGCCGCCCTGCATCTGCTTTGCAAGAGACTTGAAATTGGTATCGAGTCCTATGGAAGTGAAGGCCAGGACGAAGCACCAGTTCTTGTACTGGTCGAGTACACCGTTGACAGCCTTTACCTCCGAGGCTCCGGCGAGGGGCGCAATCACGAAGGAGGCGACCAGCGAAGCGACGAAGAAACCGATGATGAACTTGGGGAAACGGTTCCAGATTTCCCCGGCTCCGACTTTCGTACCCGGGGTCTTGTCCACCCTTGTAGCAAAGAAGATTGCCACGAAGAAAGCGATGAAGCCGATGAGGATGTTCTGGATGCTCTTCACAAGCACTGCTGCCTGCTCGCCTTCGGGACCGAGGGCGCTTCCTGCAAGCACCACGGCTCCGGTGCTGTCAACAGTGCCGCCGATAAGCGAACCTCCCATCAGGGCGTTCATTCCGCAAGCCTTGATAATCATGGGCTCGAACACCATCATGATGATTGTGAAGATGATGGAAATGGAGATGGCTATGGAAAGGTCGTCTTTCTTGCACTTGGAGGCTGCACCCGTGGCTATTGCCGCAGACGTACCGCAGACACTGGTGGCGGAGGCCATCGTTATTACCAGCGGCTTGTTGTCTATCTTAAGCACCCTGGTGCCGAACCACCACATGAAGATGATTACGATGGGAGTTACTATCCAGGCGATGCCGAGACCATAGAGGCCGAATTTGGCGATGTTGCTGAAGAGCACGCTGAAGCCCATGATAACCAGGCCGGTCTTTATGTAAAATTCGGTACGGATTGCGGGTTTGAGCCATTCGGGAACACCCACCGTATTGGAAATGAGAAGGCCGATGAGAAGTGCCCAGAAGGCCCACTCGAGATAGCGGTTAAGGGTAAATTCGGCACTCACGAGCCTAACTGCGAGGGCAATCACAAAAAGTGCGCAGAAGGCGGGAAGATACTTTTTAAGCTGTTCTCCCTGAAGCTTTACGCCGGCGCCGAAAAGGATTCCGAGCACAAGGAAGGTACGGAGGGTCTTTATCCAGAATGCGCCGCTCCCAAGCTGTGCGCCCAGAGACACGGCCTTCGTAGCGGCCGCTTCACCTACGCTCCAGGTGGCAAATTTTACTGCAGAGAAATCGAAAGCCTTTGTAAGGACGGCAACAATTGCTATTGCGATTACGATGAATCCAAGCCAGCAAGCCAGCCAGTCTTCGGTTTTCCAGAGTTTTGAGAGGTTGGTTTTGGTACTCATTTCTTTATAATTATTACACAAATATACGCTTTTTTGCTAAAGTATCACTTTAACACGGAAGCCAAGCGCAGTGGGCTCCTCGACAATCTCCTTTGAAAGCGCCCTTATACCGGACAGGTCCATGTCCTGCGTAAGGGGTGAACAGGTAAGGTTCCTTATCATGAAATCCAGGGATGCGACGTCTTTCACCTCTCCGTAAGAGAGTCGAAGCGTCACGTTCCGGTAGGCGGAAAGGGGCCCGGAAAGCATCTCCCTTGCTATCTCCGAAGCGGGCCCTCCGTACTGCGGAATGCCGTATTTGATGCAGAAACGCATCATGTCGGTTCCTATCTCATAGGGGTCGAAGCCCTCCGCCGCGGTATCCACCTCGAAAACCTGCTTATGTATCCTCTGCACAAAGGCCTTGGTGGCGCTGCGGCGGGGATTTTCGAATATCTGTTCAGGGGTTCCGTCTTCGTAAAGTATGCCCTCGTTCATGAAGAAGATACGTGTGGAGACATCGCGGGCAAACTTCATTTCGTGGGTTACGATGAGCATTGTCATCCCGTCCTTGGCCAGCTGGCGGATGACGCTCAGCACCTCCCCTACCATGGTGGGATCCAGAGCCGAGGTAGGCTCGTCGAAAAGTATCACCTCGGGTTTCATGGCAAGGGCCCTCGCTATGGCCACGCGCTGCTTCTGTCCGCCCGAGAGCATCTCAGGCAGTACCGTGGCCTTTCCCGACATACCCACCTTCCGGAGCAGTTCCATCGCCTCGGCTCCGGCCTGCTCCTTTGAGAGGCCCAGCAGACGCATCGGGGCAAAGGAGACATTCTCCAGTACGGTAAGATTGGGAAAGAGGTTGAAGTTCTGGAATACCATTCCCATTTTGCGGCGGAGCTTCGCCAGAGGATAGCCCTTTTCGAGAATGTTTTCCCCGTCGAACAAGATTTCCCCTCCGGTAGGAGGTTCAAGCATGTTGAGGGCCCTCAGAAGGGTGCTTTTGCCCGTTCCCGACGGGCCTATTATGCTTATGACCTCACCGGGGGCCACGTCGAAATTCACGTCCTTCAGCGGAGTTGTTTTGCTGCCGTCGGGATCGGTGAAGGTCTTGCTCAGGTGTCTTACGCTTATCATATCACTTGGAACGGGTTGCAAGGTTAAGCAGGAGCCTGATCAGCCAGGCGAGGACAAAATAGATTACGGTTATTGCCAGCAGGGGCATAAAGGCCTCGAAGGTGCGGCTGCGCAGGAGGTCGCTTGCGCGAGTGAGGTCCTGGACTGCAATATAACCCACTATGGAAGAGCCCTTTAGGAGTGATATGCAGTGCCCCTGATAGGGGCCGATGATGTTTTTGAGAGCCTGAGGGAAGATTATCAGGCGGAAGGTCTGGGACTGGGTAAAACCGAGCGCGCTGCCGGCCTCCCACTGTCCCCTGGGGATGGAGCCTATCGAGGAAGCGAAAACGTTTCCTGCAGAAGAAGCAAAGTTGAGGGCGAATGTCACCACGGCCACCCACAATGCAGGCAGTCCAGTGTCCGCCAGCACCACATAGAACATTATCAGGAGCAGCACCAGTACGGGAATGCCCTGCATAAGGAAATCGTAGGCTCCCGCAACCGACCGCATCCAGCGGCGGCGTCCCCTCGCCATGGCGCAGTAAAGAGCAGCCAGAATTGTGCCGAACAGTATGGAAAGAAGGGTTATTTCCAGAGTTACGAGAAGGCCGTCAGTGATGAGTTTCCAGCGCTTATCCACAAAGAATGTATCCCTGAGGGCCTTTCCTGCCCGGGAGAAAAAGCCTTGGCCTGCAGCCGCTTCTCCACCGCCATCAAGCATGAAGAAGCCTGGATGACACTGATAATAAGGCGATGAGAAGTCCATGTGGGTCCGCCTTTCCTCCGTCGGGAAGAGACACCCGCATACAATATCGGCACGGTCTGTCTGCAAAGCCATAATGGCCGAAGAAATCGGAGTATCGCTTATCTCCACCTTGCGTCCCGCCCATTTTCCGAAACGCTTGATAATGTCGGGGTCAAGCCCTGTCCAGCCGTCTTGAGTCAGGTAGCTGATCGGCGCCACGGTAATGCTGGTGATGGCTCGGATCGGTGCGGGATCGATGATTTCCCTTTCCTTGTAAGGAACCGGCTCTCCGCCATGAAGCCAGTAGTTTATTATGGCCTCAAGGGTTCCGTCTGCCTTGATTTCCGACAGGAACTCGTTGAAAAGCGGCAGAATCTCCCCGTCCCCCTTCTGAAAGGCCATTGCGCAGGGAAAAGACTCTTCCCCGATGAAGGCCTTGCGCATACCGAGATCCTTCAGCATCTCGTCGGTGAACATCACCTCGTCGATGATGAAGACGTCGGCAAATCCCTTCTTCAGGGCCTGGATGGCATCTGCCTCGGTGTTGACAAGAAATGCTTCGACACCTTCGATGCCGGAATACTTGTTATCGTAATACGAACCCGCTCCGGTGGTGATGGTATGGCCGTGCAGGTCGGCTTCCGATTTGATATCGGCAGCCTTTTTTCCGTTGTCGCCGCAGGAGGGAAGCGTCAGGAAGACAGCTGCAAGCAACGGGAGGAAGATTTTTGATGTTTTCAATTGAACTGCTTCTTTTTTAGGCGCAAATGTACAAAAATAAATAATTTGAGCGCCGTTTTTTTTAGTGGCTTCCGGTCCCGGGACGCCGAAAGAGCCAGCCGGGTTGTATCCCTGATTATTCAGACATTTTCAGTATCTTTGTGGCTATATGGCTAATGGAACTGTAATGGCACGCTGCAGGCGGTGCGGGACGGAGAAAGAAGTTCCCTCCCTGAACATTATAAATACTGAAAGCAATCCCGAACTGAAGGAGGAACTGCTGAGCGGCAGGCTCTTCCTGTGGAGCTGTCCGCACTGCGGAGCTGACAATCTGGTAAAGTACCCCCTGCTCTATCATGACCCTGCACAAAAACTGCTTCTCTGGCTGACAGACGGAATTCCAGAAGTGGAGGAGAAGATGGCAAAGACAATAGCCGCCGAAGAAGGCCTGCAGGACTATACCGCCCGAATTGTTGACACTCCGGGAGAGATGATGGAGAAGATAAAGATTGCTGATGCCGGACTGGACGACGTGGCCATGGAAATCTGCAAATATGTGACAAGGCAGGAACTGGGCAAGGACTCCACCATCGACCTTAAGTTTTTCCGTATGGACGGAGCCGACCGCAGAATCCTCCTCACCTACCCGGAGAACGGGGAGATGCAGGTGATCGGAACAGGATTCAGCACATACGAAGATGCGGCGGGAATAGTCCGCCGCAACTCCGAATTATCTGTCAGGGGCCTTGTGCGCGTAAACGCCGCCTGGCTCTCCCGGTATATAGGTTAAAGCCTTCTGGCTCCGTCGCTTACAACAACATCGTAAACCTTTGGTTCGTGGCCGAACTTAGCTGCGAACTCCTTCTTTGCGGCCTTGATGAAGTCTTCGTAAAGCTCGTCTTTCACAAGGTTGATGGTGCATCCTCCGAAGCCTCCGCCCATTACGCGTGAGCCGGTAACATCCATCCTGCGGGCAAGCTTGTTAAGGAAGTCAAGTTCTTCGCAGGACACTTCGTAAAGCTTGGAGAGACCGAAGTGGGTCTGATACATCATTTCGCCTACGGTCTCGTAATCGCCGCGTTCGAGGGCGTCGCACACATCGAGGACGCGCTGTACTTCGCCGATTACATATTCTGCACGGAGGAAATCCTCCTCGGGAATCTGCTCGCGAACCTCGTCGAGCCATACGCGCTTTGCGTCGCTTAGGAATTCAACCTCGGGATGGTTCCTGCGGATGGCGGCCGCGGCGTTCTCGCAGGAAGCCCTGCGCTTGTTATATGCGCTCGATGCCAGTTCGTGCTTTACGCAAGAATCGAGAAGAACCAGCTTGTAGCCTTTGGGGTTGAATGGGAAATATTTGTATTCCAGGGTTTTGCAGTTGAGGCGGATAAGGCTGCCGGCCTTTCCGAACACGCTTGCAAACTGGTCCATGATTCCGCACTTTACACCACAGTAATTGTGTTCGGTGCTCTGGCCTATCTTGGCAAGTTCGAATTTGTCAATGCCGTTTCCGAAGAGGTCGTTGAGGGCAAAGGCAAAGCAGCTTTCGAGGGCTGCCGAGGAAGAAAGTCCCGCTCCGAGGGGAACGTCGCCGGCAAATACTGCATCGAACCCCTTTACGGTTCCGCCGCGCTTGATGGTCTCACGGCATACGCCGAAAACATAGCGGGCCCACTGCTGTGCGGGGAGGTCTTCTTCGCGAAGACCGAAAGAGGTCTGTTCATCGTAGTCCAGGCTGTAGAGACGGACGGTGTCGGTGCCGTTTGGCTTGATTTCGGCAACGATGCCCTTGTCGATGGCTCCGGGGAAAACATAGCCGCCGTTGTAGTCGGTATGTTCACCAATGAGGTTGATACGTCCTGCGGAGGCAAACTGTACGCCGCCTTCTCCGAAGATCTCGGTAAACTTTGAATGGATTTTTGTTTGCATTGACATTGTATTATGAATATTAGTTTGCGTTATTCATCTCCAAAGATAACGATTTTCCGGCAAAAAGAAATATCAGTTCTCCGCAACAAGCAGGTAAAAAACGGGCAGATGGTCGCTCACGCCTCCGAGGTAGCGCGGGCCGGAGAAGGTGCGGCGAGGTTTCTCGCCGCCGTAGCTGTCCCGCTGGAGCAGCTGCTGCGGGGCGAAGATATGCTCTTCGGCCCGCAGACCTTCGAGAAGCGGGCAGCCGTCTATCCGCTCCCACCGTCCCTGGAATTTTATGGTTCCCGGGGGTTCCCACGGCTTCCTTTTAAGGAGCCGGCTGTTAAGTCCCACTGCAGGAACGACGGAATCATTGAAGTCCCCGACAGCGATTATCTTCCGTATCCCTTCGCGGCGCAGGGAATCCGCAATGCTGAGCATGCGCTGCATGGCAATGCGGCGGCGCCCTTCACTTTCCGCCCCTACCTTCGAGGGATGGTGGTTTACCAGTACAGCCATCTTTTCCGGCAGGGAATCCTCCCCCGCAAAAGGGCCGCACCGCATCTCGAAGACAGAGAGCAGGATGTCCCTTGTCGGCAAGACACGCCCCGAAGAATCGTACAGATGGCAGGCTTCCGAGTCCACGAGCCTGAGGCTGCCACGACGGAACAGCAGGGCACAGTCGATGCCCCTGCGGTCGGGTGAATCGTAATGGACAAAGGAGTAATCGAGTTTTCGCAGAGGGGTTGAGTACAGAAGGGCCTTAAGTACTGAAGCATCCCCAACTTCGGCAAACCCCACAATGTCCGGAAGGCCTCCGAAAGTATCTGCGGAAAGAAGAAGGGTCTTTGCCACCGCGTTGCACTTTGTATAGAACCGTCCTTTGCTCCAGGAGCGTCCGGAAAAATCCCCGGGCGCAAAAAAGTTTTCCACATTCCAGAACATAAGGCGAAGGGTGTCCCGACCCTCCGCCGCCTCCGGACCCCCGGCAGCCAGAAGACAAAACAGAACCAACTTGAGCATAATGCGTAAAGATGGTCCGATTATTTTTTTATTTCTTTAAAAAACGGAAAATGTTTTTTTAAGATTCGGCAAAAACAGAAAAAACTGTGGTATCTTTGTGAGTTAAACAGAATGATATGAGCCTCAAATGCGGTATCGTGGGGCTGCCCAACGTAGGCAAATCCACCCTTTTCAATTGTATAAGTTCCGGCAAGGCGCAGGCCGCCAATTTCCCGTTCTGCACCATAGAGCCAAATCTCGGCAGCACCAACGTGCCCGACCGCCGGCTGGATGTGCTTAGCGAAATATGCAAGCCGCAGCGCACCATTCCGGCAACGGTGGACATCGTGGACATAGCCGGACTCGTCCGCGGAGCAAGCCATGGTGAAGGCCTCGGGAACCAGTTTCTTGCGAACATTCGCGAATGCGATGCCATACTGCATGTCCTGCGCTGTTTCGATGACGGAAACGTGGTGCATGTGGACGGAAACGTGGACCCTGTACGCGACAAGGAAGTGGTGGACCTTGAGCTTCAGATAAAGGACCTGGAAGCCGTTGAAGCACGCCTGGCCAAGGCCGACAAGGCCGCCCGTGCCGGGGACAAGGATGCGAAGAAGGCTGCGGATCTGCTAAGCCGCTACAAAGCCGCACTGGAGGCAGGAAAGAGCTGCCGGAGCGTGGAGACGGCAAACGAAGAGGAAGCCGCCATCGCCAAGGGGCTGTTCCTTCTTACCAATAAGCCGGTACTCTACGTCTGCAATGTGGACGAGGCTTCTGCGGCAACCGGAAACGCCTATGTCGAAGCTGTCCGCAAGGCAGTGAAGGACGAGAATGCCGGAATTCTTGTGATTGCAGCTAAAACCGAAGCGGAAATAGCTGAAATAGAAGACTTTGAAGAAAGGAAGATGTTCCTTGACGATCTCGGCCTTGAGGAATCCGGCGTCGTACGCCTCATCCAGGGAGCCTATCGTCTGCTCGGCCTTCAGACCTTCTTCACAGCCGGTGCGGACGAATGCCGCGCCTGGACCATCCACATAGGGGACAAGGCTCCGAAGGCAGCAGGAGTCATCCACACCGATTTCGAGAAAGGCTTCATACGTGCCGAAGTTATCAAATACGACGATTTCGTTTCGCTCAAGACCGAAGCCGCCTGCCGCGCCGCCGGTAAACTTGCCACCGAAGGAAAAGAATATGTGGTGCAGGACGGCGACATTATGCACTTCCTCTTCAACGTATAATTGGGTTAGTTTCATTTTTAAGCCTTTTTGCTACTAACCCTCATTCAAAAGTCCGGATTAGTCGCATTATTGAACGAAAACGCTACTAACCCTTTTCTGAAAGGGAGCCCGGTGGCGGAAATCCGTTTTCTTCGCAAACTCCAGCCACACGTTGGCTCTGAACTCGTATCCTGCGGACCCGCATCCCAGGCAGGGGGGGGTGGGACCCGTCGGCAAATCACCCCGGATCCGCCGACGAGAGGGTGGTGGCTGCAAAGTTCGTCGGCAGAAACCGCCCGATTTACAGACGAGAAACGAGTAAGCTGCCGCGGCTAAGCCTGGCGCGCAAAAAAAAAGAGGCCGACTATAATCGACCTCTTGTTTCGGAAAAAGCCTCTGTTAGAAGAACCTTTCGCGGTTGTCCTTCACGTCGCCGATGCGGCTCATTACGGGCAGTACCAGCTGGGTGCTGTACTGAGCCTTCTGGGAAGCCTGCTGAGCGGCGTCTTCATCGGTAAAGAAGCTGCCGGCCTCGCGGGAATTGACCCTTACGTAATAGGTGGCCATCGCGCCGGCAACCGGGCCTGCAAGGGCTCCTTCTGCTGCGGCAAAAGCAGCTCCGGCAAGGGCGGGATCGCTGCCGCGGCCCGTGGTGGAGAAGGAGAAGTCCGGTTCGTTGGTAACGCTCACACCGAGAGCCTCTGCGATTTCCTCGAGGGTTCCGAGACCTTCAACCTTGGCTGCAACTTCAGCAGTCTTGACATCCCTGAGCCTTTCGAAATAAATCCTCTGGCGGATGTTCTGGGAAACCTCGGCAAGGGGAGCCGTTCCTTCCTTGTGGATTTCCTTGACTGCCGCGATGAAGAAATAGTTGTTGTTTACCGTAATGATATCGGACGCCTTGCCCTTCTTGGCATCGAAGATCCAGCGGGTTACCTCCTTGGCCTGATCGATGGCGCCGTAGGAAGAAGTGCCCTCGTTGACATTGATCTGATGAGAATAGACTCCGAGCGAATCGACCGCAGCCCTGTAGCCCTCGAGGCTGTGACCTGCGATGGAAGCGAAGCGGTTGGCCTGGGAATAGTATTTTCCGAAAGTCTCCTTGCTTGCGATGGCAGCCTTCTCGAGAATGGCGACCTGCTTCTTCGCTATGGGAGCGGTGCGGCGGGTAACTGCCACGATGTGCGTGCCATACTGGGTGTTGATGATGTACGGGTCGTTAACCTTTGCGGTGAGAACGCTCTCGAATCCGGGAATCATGTAGGTCTGGGTCATCCAGCCGATGTTTCCCATCTGACCGTCCGCCATGGAACCCTTATCTGCAGAATACTGAGTGGCGAGCAGACCGAAGTTGCCGCCGCGGCGGATAACACCAAGAAGGCTGTCGGCCTTGGCCTTGGCGTCGTTGCCCTGAAGCAGGATATGCTTGACGTACACGGAGTCGGGGATATTGGCGGTATCCATAACCCTTACGGTGTAGAAAGTATTCTCGGAACCGCTGTAGATGGGCGACGGGGCGCTGCTGCGGGTGCTGAACACATAGTCGTTGACCTCACGGTTGACGGTGTTCAGTTCGCCTGCCTTGTACCAGTAGGAGCTCAGCTGACGGTCGGAATTGCGCAGAAGGAAAGCCTTCATGTTGGTGGTGGCGCCGAATTCCTCGTACACGGCGGAAATCTTCTCGTTTGCGGCGGCGATGTCCTCTGCGGAGGGAGTTACCTCGAACACAACGTATTCGATGTCGCGGTTGGCCTTCTGCTCGAAGAATTTCTTGTGAGCCTTGTAGTATTTCTTGATGTCCGCGTCTGTAACCACGACTGCACTGTCCTCCTGATAGGGATAGGCGACGGAAATGTAGTCTATGTTGGCAGTGGTGTTGTTCTTTGCTACGATGTCGGCCTTCTCAAGTGCGTTCTGGTAAGCGCTGGCCGTAAAGAGGGCGCCATACTTGGCATAGTACTGCTGGTTGCTTACAGTGGTCTGGAGATAGTTCCAGAAGGTCTGCAGGCGGCCGCTCTCGTCGGCGGGAACCTGATTCTGGACGAAATCGACGAGATTCTGAGGATCGAATCCGTCAGGACCGCCGAAGGTCTGGAGAATCACCGGGGAGGGATTTTCGCCGGTAGTGAGGTTCACAAGTTCTGCATTGCCGACGGTGATGCCCGCCGCCTTTGCATTCTTTACGAACAGATATTTGTCGATGAGACTCTGCCATGCAGCATCACGGATCTGCCTCTGCTGCTGGTCGCTGTGGACACTGCTGCCGCTGATAATCTCGTTGATGGTCGTGAAGCGCTCTACATCTTCCTGATAATCGGTATAGCGGATGGCGCGGCCTGCAATCTTGCCGACATCATACTTGCTGGACATTCCCTGAAGGGCTCCCTGGAGAGTGCCGGGATCGATTATGAAAGACAAAAGGGCCAGGGCAATGATAATGGATATTGCCAGGCCGAACTTTACACGGATTTTTTCAAGTACCGCCATAGTATGGTTAGTTTTTAATTAATAATCAAATGGACCGCGAATTTAGTAATTTTCTTTTAATTACGCAGCAGCGGCCCTATGAAATTGACAGAATCCACCACCACCGCCGTACTGTCCCTGCCGGTTATGCCGTAACTGTTGAAGGGGTTGTGGAGTATGGCGTTCCGGGCACGGTCGTCGCTGCGCATTCCCGTTCCCTGCATGAATCCGTCGGAAGAGTACATTTTCACGTAGCAGTCCGTATATATCTCCGATTTCTCCCTGTCCCAGTAGAGGGTGTCGGTTTCCATCGTCTCCTGCTTGATGACATTGTGCACGATGACGTTGCCGAACGCCTCCCACACTTCTTTTTTCGCGGAACCGGATTTGGATTTCCCTACGATGTGCCTTGCATTGTCGGCCACTATCACCGTTTCCAGCAAGCCGCCCTGAGTGTATCCGTACAGGGAAAGCCCCTTCGGAAAGCTCTCATAGGTGGTGGTGTCGGTCTCGTAGCGTTCCATCAGGGGAGCCTCCATCCTGGCGTCGAGGGTTCCGTTCTTGCTCTGCACGGCAAACATGTCCTCAACGGTCTGGAGAGGGATTTTGGAGAGGTCGAGGGCATCGGCCCTGCCCATTCCGGAACCACACGATAAAAACAGGAGGGCAAGCGCCGTAACGCCTGCCGTCCTGAAAAGAATTGTGGATAACCGACTCACTTACTTCTGCGTACGGACAGTGGTGGTCGCCGTCATGCCGCTGCAGTTGACGGTATAGGCCTGACCGTCTGTGAAGTTGTACATGAAGGCCTCTGCCGTCTGCGGGAAATAGCGGGAGAACTGGGCGATTAAGCGGTTTGCCTCTTCCGCGAGGGAAGCGTCGGCAGCCGCGGCCTTGCGCAGATTGTCAACTGCCACCCAGAAGTGTGCGCGGGTCTGTATTTCGTCTCCGCCGCAGCTCACGGTACCCCATATCTGACCGATGAGGAAATAGCACCTTCCCGCCATCGAAGGATCGAGTTCAAGCGCAGCGCGGGCGGCGGCGTTGGCCTTTGCGAAACGAGCGTTCTTGAAGCTGTATGCCGCAAGTTCATAGTTGTACTGGGCGTCGGTGGCTGCATCGGACTCGTCGTATGCGATGGCCTCTTCCAGATATTTGACGGCCTGTTCGTAGTTGCCCTTCGAGGAGTTCAGCTTATAGAGGAAGTAGGCCGAGTTGTAGCTGGGCTCGAGATTATACATGTTCGTGGCTGCACGAAGATAGAGGTCGTTGTCCTGGCAGTCCTCGGTTATGGAGAGCATCTTGACTATGTTCTTTATGAGCGTGATGTCCTCGGGAGCCGCGTTGAAGCGCGGTTCAAAGAGGGCGATGAGGTCTTCACAGCTGGCCACCTTGCTGCCGATGAACAGCGACTCGAGGTCGGTGCGGACCTTCTGTATCTGCTCTGCCTCAACATTGCTCTTGGGCTTGGCCTCGTCGAGGTAGGAGAGGTCGCGCTGATAGCAGGATATTACATCCTCGGCTCCGAGTTTGCCGCTCTCATAGAGCTTTATGGCCGACTGGAGGTCGAAGAGGAAAAGGGACGCCTTGGTGTCTCCCTTGTTGGCCTCTATGATGGCTGCGAATTCTTCGTGCAGACGGGCCGGATTGTCTTTTACATAGTTGGCAAGATCCTGCCCCTTGTTGTTGAGGGTGGTTACGGCATTCTTCGGCCATGCCTGGGCACGGGCGTCATGGATGGCCATGAGGGTGTCGATAAGGGCAGCCCTGTAGATAGGATTCCTGGCATTCTTGTTTATGAGCCTGCGCATGAGGGACGTACCGTCAATGAGCATGGTCTGGTTGGCGGTTGCAGGACAGATGCTGTATGCCTTGCGCCAGTTGGGCAGGGCGTCGTCATAAGCCTTCTGCTTGTAGTATTCCTTGTAGTAGGAGAGATACTTTATGCATTCTGCGCTGTCTTTTCCGTACTTTCCCTGTGCGAAGAGACTGCCAGAAGATGTGAGAATGATGGACAGAACCAACAAAACAATCTTTTTCATAGCTATAATCATTCTTTTTTATTATTCAAAACGCCGCTGCTGGAACCAGATGTCGAACAGGTTTACACCGAACGAAAACTTGATGTAGTTCTCCCGCACCAGGCTGCCGCTGAAGGGACCCCTCTGCCCCGCATCCACCGAAATGGACAGGCCGTTGTACCAGCGGAACACCGGAACCGTGACGCCGAGGGTTATTCCGGCAGAATTTACCGGCCTGCCGTCCACCGTGTAGTAGGAATTGTTGTAATAGGCTCCGGCGCGGTATGCCACCCTCTTGTAGCGGTAGCGTACGTCGTTAATGTTGGGGACATACTCGAAACCGAGCCTGTAGGTTTCCCTCACAGAGTTGACAAAGGACTGCTGAGCGTCGCTCACAGAGAATCCCTTTGCAGAATCCATACCAGACTGCCTCCAGTCGGAACGGGAATAGTCGAACTCAGCCCTGAATTTGTTCCTGTAATTGATTGATATTCCGAGACCTGCCTCGCCTGCAAGAGATATTCCGGAATTTCCTTTCAGAGTATCTGCATAAGAGGATGGAAGGGGAATGTTCTGCACGCTTCCTGCGGAATGATAATCGCCTGTGTTGAAACCATGAAGGTTGCTCCTGAAGGTGTATGTCGCCCCTAAAGCGAGTTTGAAATCATTCCCGAGCGGCTGTTCATACTGAAGCCCAAGTTTCCCGGTGAAGGCGTTCAGGGTGAGCGTCTGATAGGTCTGGGCTTCGTTGTAGCCGGAAGACGCTATGTCCTGCACCGACTGCTTTTCTATCTTTCCGAAGACATATCCCGCTTCGGCACCTACGGAAAACCGATTGAATAAATTATAGGAAAGCCCTCCGTAAACGTCGTAAAGGCTGCCGAGGCCTGAGTGGGTCTGGGTAATGATTCCCAGGTCGGGATCCACTGCGGTGCTGCGGAACCGGTAACCTACGCTGCTGTAAGGCTTGAGTCCGAGGTAGCCGGCAAGGTCGTCCCAAACGGGGAATGAGATGGCGAAACCGCCTATGTTGGTGGTGTTGTTCGCCGAACGGCGCACAGCTCCGTCAATTGTCTGGGAGAGTATGGTGTTGGTGTTGTACACCGAGAAGTCAATCATCAGCGCAAGGGAGTCCCTTACCGAGACGGCTGCCGGGTTCAGAGTGTTGATATAGCGGTTGTTGCGGCTTGCAATTCCTACTCCGCCCATTCCGGAAACATAGGCAGACGGAGCATCAGAAAGATTCCCTATTCCGAAGATGGAATAGGGCGAATAGATGCCGTACTCGCCGGTCTGTGCAAAAGCGGACGCTCCGGCAAGGACAAGGGCTGCAATTATGCTATATGTTCTTCTCAACATAGTCGTCTGTCATAATGGCCAGGCCCACGAGCACCAGGTTTCCCATGACGAAAAGCGAGTACTTCATACGCTTGGCAAAATAGATGGCGTCTCCTCCGGTGAAAACTATCACGTTGCCGGGAAGCTGACGCACGTAGCCTTCGATTTCAAACATTATGCCCGAAATCACTCCCGACTCTATGGAACTCTCCAGAGATGTGCCTTCCTGCGGAAAGCGCACCGGCGTATTTACCATCGGAAGGGCCTTGGCATATCGGTTGAGGCTCTTGAAGCGGGTGCGGCAGCCGGGAGAGATATTTCCTCCCCTGTATCCGCCGTCAGCATCCACAAGGTCGATGGTAAGGGTTGTTCCGAAATCGAACACCGTGCATGGTTTTCCTTTGAAGAGGTGCCTTACCGCCATTATCGAACACGCCCTGTCGTAGCTGAGATACTCGGGTATGCCATAACGCTGCAGGTAGTCGGGATGGGCGCTGTCCAGCAGCATAAGATGCCGGCACTCCCCCTTGAGGATACCCTCTTCTGCCGGAGTGAACGGCTTTGCGGATACCACGGCCATAACTTCCGGCTTTTCCTTTTCCGTAATGGAAAGAATGAAGTCGATGGTCTTTTCGCCCTGATAACGGAAAGTCTTGCCGAGGGTCTTGCCCTCGGTCCACGCCGCCTTCAGTGCAGTGTTTCCTATTTCGATGACCAAATTAGCCATAGACTACAAAATTAAGCATTTATTTCAACTTACCCAAAAGGACATGCGCCTTTTGGAGGGTATCCACCCCTCGTGCCACCAGTTTGAGGCGGCCCTCCACCTGTTTGAATTCGAACGGAAGACTCACTTTCTGCATGACGGAGGCGAAAACGTCCGAATTATAATAGGGCGAAAGTGCGTTTCCAACGAAGAAGCAGATGAACATTCCGTTTTTCACTATAATCTTTTCGAAACCCAGGGACGCCCCGAGATTGCGGATCTTCACCACGAGGAAAAGGTTCTCAAGTTCGGGAGGCAGAACTCCGAAACGGTCGGCGGTAACGGAGGCGAAACGGTCGAGTTCCTTATCTGAGGTGAGCGAATCCAACTGCTTGTAAATTCTTATCTTTTCGGCAGTTACATCGATGTAGGCGTCCGGGATGAAGGCAGGTTGGTCCGTTTCTATGGAACACTCTTCCACAAACACTCCCCTGCGGCCTCGGGCGGTTTCGATTCCCGTCTCCAGGCCGAGTTCTTCCATCGCCTCCTCAAGAATCTTCTGATAAGTCTCGTATCCCATTTCCATTATGAACCCGCTCTGTTCGGCCCCGAGCAGGTTGCCGGCTCCGCGGATATCAAGGTCCTGCATGGCAATATTGAACCCGCTGCCCAGGTCGCTGAATTCCTCAATCGCCCTGAGGCGGCGGCGCGAATCTTCGGTGATACTGGCAAGCGGCGGCACTATCAGGTAGCAGAATGCTTTGCGGTTGCTTCGTCCAACGCGTCCTCGCAACTGGTGCAGATCGCTCAGACCTATATTCTGGGCCTGGTTGATGATGATGGTGTTGGCATTCGGTATGTCCAGCCCGTTTTCAATTATCGTAGTGCAGAGAAGCAGGTCATAATCGCCGCGGATGAACTCCAGAAGGGCGTTTTCAAGGTCTTCGGCCTTCATCTGGCCGTGCGCCACGCATATCCGCATGTCGGGAAGAAGCCTGTGGAGGATATCGTGGACGGCAGGGAGTTCCTCAACCTTATTGTGCAGAAAGAACACCTGTCCTCCCCTGCTGAGTTCGTAATTTATGATGCTGCGAATCTCCTTTTCATCGAAAAGGATTATCTCTGTCTGAATGGGAATCCGGTTGGGAGGTGCCGTGTGGATTATGGACAGGTCCCGTGCCCCCAACAGGCTGAACTGCAGGGTTCTGGGGATAGGTGTGGCAGTGAGCGTAAGGGTATCCACGCCTACTTTTAGCTGACGCAGTTTTTCTTTTGCCCCGACGCCGAACTTCTGTTCTTCGTCTATTATCAGAAGTCCCAGATCTTTGAAGGCAAAACCGGCTCCGAGCAGTTTGTGGGTCCCTATTACAATGTCTATCTGGCCTTTGGCAAGACGATTCTTTATATCGTTTATCTGCTTTGCCGTTTTCAGGCGGCTCACATATTCTATGTTGCAGGGGAAACCCTTAAGGCGCTCGCAGAAGGTGTTGTAGTGCTGCAGTGCGAGAATGGTTGTCGGCACCAGCACTGCCACCTGTTTATTGTCTGCCACCGCCTTGAAGGCTGCACGGATGGCTATCTCCGTCTTTCCGAAACCCACGTCTCCGCAGACGAGCCTGTCCATGGGATGCGGTTCCTCCATGTCGTGCTTTACGGCAGCGGTGGCAGCTTCCTGATCGGGAGTATCCTCGTACATGAAGGATGATTCCAGTTCTTCCTGCAGGTAACTGTCGCCGGAAAAAGCGAATCCCTTTGCCGCCCTGCGCTTGGCATAGAGTCCTATCAGTTCTTTTGCTATGTCCTTTACCTTGCGCTTGGCGCTGCTCTTGAGGTTTTCCCAGCTCTTTCCTCCGAGTTTGTTGATTTTAGGGGGAATCCCGTCTGAAGAGCGGAACCGCGATATCTTGCCCAGGTTATGGACGCTCACGAACACCACATCTCCGTCGCGGTAAACGAGTTTCACAACCTCGCGGGCGCGGCCCCTGTCGTCAAACATTTTCACAAGGCCTCCGAAGGTTCCCACTCCGTGGTCTATATGCACCACGTAGTCTCCTATATGGAAAGCATTCAAGTCGTTGAGGGTCAGCTGTTCCGTCTTTTCCACGCTGCGGCGGAGCACCACCCTGTGGAAACGGTCGAAAATCTCATGATCGGTGTAGCAGCATATTTTGTCTTCCCCGTCGATGAATCCCGAATGGATATTCTTCCCCTTTACGAATTCGGGCAGATGGCATCCGTTCTCGGAAAGGATGCTGCGGACCCTGTCGAGCTGGCTCTGCTTCTCTCCGTAGATGAATACCTTGAATCCATTCTCTATCTTTGTGTTGATGTCGGCGGAGAGGAGTTCGAAGTTCTTGTTGAAGGACGGCTGCGGCGACACCTGAAACTGAACGGCGGAAACACTGTTTCTCTTTTCCAGAGGAATGTCGGTATATACCCTTCTGAACCGCTGCAGTGAAGGAAAGAAGTCCCTGTCTTTGTAAACATCGGAAGAATCCAGCCAAAGGGTGGTCCCCGAAGGAAGGATTTCCATAAGGCTTCTGCCCCCTTCGGAATCTTCCGAAAGCATTGAAGAAACGATGTCCATCTCTTCCACCGAAGCCTTGGAAATCTGGGTATTGGGGTCGAAAATGCGGATATCCTCCACTTCGTCTCCCCAGAAGGAGAGCCTGAAAGGTTCGTTGGCGGCGAAGGAGAATATGTCTATAAGGGACCCCCTTATCGCAAACTGTCCCGGAGCGCCTACAAAATCTACCCTTTCGAAACCGTTGCTGCCAAGAGCCGAGATAATATCGTCAAAACGGACATTATCACCTTTTTTTACCGATATTATCGCTCCTTTCATCTTCCCTTCGGCAGGGATTTTCTCTTCTATAGCTTCGGGGTAAGATACAATGAACAGGGTTCCTTTCCTGTAGGAGAGAATCTTCTCGAGAGCGGCTGTTCTCTGAACCCCGAGAGTACTCTTGTAATTGCTTCTCTCCACCCCTTTTCCCGATTCCGGTAGATAGAAAACGGTATCTCCTTCAACTATATTGTATAGGTCTGCACTGCAATACTCCGCGCTCTCCCTGTCGGGAAGCAAGATGAAATGCAATCCTTTTCCTGCAGCCTGCGCAAGCACGAACCAGCGGGCAGACAGAAACAGACCGTCACAGAATACTTCGCTTTCACTGGATATTCTGTCGGCAAGGATGGCAGAGGATTTTTGAGATATCAACATTTGCCCTATTTAAAAAGGTTGAAAAGTTGTTTAAAACCATGTTGATATCGATGTTTACTATAGGCATTAAACAGATTTCAACCTGCCGTTCACGGATAATCAACTTTTGAACCAACAACTTTCAATCTTTATTTCTTATTGATACTGAATAAGTTGAATGAGTTTTCAACATTTCAACACCAATATCTAAATAATCTATTTCAAATAAAAAGAATTATATTTGTATTTGCTTAGAGCAGACTCCCCGAAGATGGCAGAATTCGACCCGCGAAATACTCCTGACGGCAAAGATAAGGAATTGGACGGAATTATCCGCCCGCAGGAACTTGAAGATTTTACAGGACAGCGCGAGATTGTCCAGAATCTTCATGTCTATATCCAGGCTGCCAAGATGCGCGGGGAGTCCCTTGACCATACTCTCTTTCATGGTCCTCCGGGACTTGGAAAAACTACCCTTGCGCATATAATCGCAAACGAGATGGGGGTGAACATGAAAATCACCTCCGGCCCCGTGCTCGACCGCCCCGGCGACCTGGCCGGGCTGCTCACTTCCCTTGAAGAGGGGGATGTGCTTTTCATAGACGAAATCCACAGGCTCTCACCCGAAGTTGAGGAGTATCTGTATTCGGCTATGGAAGACTTTGTCATCGACATCATGATAGAGAAGGGGCCGGGTGCGAGGTCGGTGAGAATCAATCTGGCTCCGTTTACTCTGGTTGGGGCCACCACCCGCAAGGGATTGCTGACGGCCCCTCTCCGTGCCCGTTTCGGAATAGACTGTGCCCTTGAATATTATGATTCTTCGGATCTGCAGAGGATAGTGAAGCGTTCTGCGGGCATATTGAATATTCCCATCGAGGATGAGGCCGCCCAGGAGATAGCGCTCCGTTCGCGCGGTACTCCCCGAATTGCGAACAGTCTGCTCAGGCGCGTGCGTGATTTTGCACAGGTAATGGGGACTGGAACTATAGATTTGAAGATTACCAGGTATGCACTGGATAAACTCCATATAGATATCCGTGGACTCGACACGATAGACAACAGGATCCTCGATACTATCATAAACAAGTTCAAGGGAGGTCCAGTGGGGGCAAACACCATTGCTACCGCCATAGGTGAAGATCAGGGAACGTTCGAGGAGGTTTATGAGCCTTTCCTCATCAAGGAAGGATATATTCTCCGTACCCAGAGGGGACGTATCGCGACCGACAGGGCCTATGAACATCTCGGCATAAAGAAATCCGAATCAGAAAATACACTTTTTTAATATTATGACAGACTCAAAACTCATTTCCAAGGTGCCCGATGGTCCGCTCGCCGAAAAATGGACGAAGCGCAAATCGGAGATTCATCTGGTAAGTCCGAACAACAAGAGAAAACTTGAAATTATAGTTGTGGGAACCGGTCTGGGAGGTGCATCTGCAGCTGCCACGCTCGGAGAACTTGGCTATAATGTGAAGGTTTTCTGTATCAGCGACTCCCCCAGGCGTGCACATTCAATTGCTGCACAGGGCGGTATAAACGCTGCAAAGAATTACCAGAATGACAACGACTCAGTTTACAGGCTTTTCTATGATACCATCAAAGGTGGTGACTATCGTGCCCGTGAAGCCAATGTGTATCGTCTTGCGGAAGTGAGTTCCGCAATCATAGACCAGTGCGTGGCTCAGGGTATTCCGTTTGCCCGTGAATACGGCGGTTATCTTGCCAACCGTTCTTTCGGCGGCGTGCAGGTGAGCCGTACCTTTTATGCCCGCGGACAAACCGGACAGCAGCTGCTTCTGGGTGCTTATGCCGCACTTAACCGTCAGATAGCGGCAGGGACCGTAAAGAGTTATCCCAGGCACGAGATGCTTGACCTTGTCGTAATAAACGGTCAGGCAAAGGGAATTATTGCACGTAATCTGGCTACCGGTCAGCTGGAAAGGTTCGGCGCCCATGCCGTAATAATAGCTACGGGCGGATACGGAAATACTTATTTCCTCAGTACCAATGCTATGAATTCAAATGGTTCCGCTGCAATGCAGTGCTACCGCAAGGGAGCTTTCTTTGCAAATCCTTGCTTTGCGCAGATCCATCCTACCTGTATTCCTGTTCACGGTGAGCAGCAGTGCAAACTTACCCTCATGAGTGAGAGCCTGCGTAATGACGGACGTATCTGGGTTCCGAAGAAAAAGGAAGACGTTGCAAAACTTCGCAGGGGAGAAATCAAAGCTTCCCAGATTCCGGAAGAAGATAGAGATTACTATCTGGAGCGTCGTTATCCTGCTTTCGGTAACCTTGTTCCCCGCGATGTGGCTTCACGTGCCGCAAAGGAGAGATGCGATGCGGGCTATGGTGTCAATGAAACGGGAAAGGCAGTGTTCCTCGATTTCTCTGAAGCAATTCAAAGGCTTGGTCATCAGAGAGTTGCAGAACGTTACGGCAACCTCTTCGAAATGTATGAGAAGATAACCGATTCTTCTCCGTGGGAGGAGCCTATGATGATTTATCCGGCCATCCATTATACAATGGGAGGTATTTGGGTTGACTACGACCTTCAGACCACCGTTCCCGGTCTTTATGCTATCGGAGAGGCCAACTTCTCCGATCATGGCGGAAACAGGCTTGGAGCTTCTGCCCTTATGCAGGGCCTGGCTGACGGTTATTTTGTAGTTCCCGTCACAATAGGCGATTATCTTTCGAAGAAGTTCTCGGAGCCCAAGACAGACGTTTCGTCTCCTGAGTTTGCCGAGGCCGAAAAGGCAGTGCAGGCGCGTATCGACCGTCTTTTCTCCATTGGTGGAAAGACTCCTGTGGATGTGCTGCACAAGAAACTCGGTAACATCATGTGGGAGTATGTAGGAATGGCTCGCGACGAAGAGGGTCTCAAGAAGGCCATATCTGAAATTAAGGCTCTTCGTGAAGAATTCTATAAAGATGTCTGCGTTCCCGGTACCCAGTTCGAATTCAATCAGGAACTGGAGAAGGCCCTGCGTCTCGAAGACTTCTTTGACATTGGTGAACTGATGGCACTGGATGCCCTCAACCGCAAGGAAAGCTGCGGAGGACATTTCCGTGTCGAGAGCCAGACAGAAGAGGGTGAAGCCAAGCGCGACGACAAGAATTTTATGTATGTGGCCGCTTGGGAATACAAGGGAGAAGGTCAGGATCCTGTTCTTCACAAGGAACCTCTCAAATATGAGTTCATCGAGGTCAAGACCCGTAACTATAAAGACTAAGGAGTATGGAATTCAATCTCAAGATATGGCGTCAGAAGAACGCCAAGAGCAAAGGACATTTCGAAACCTATCACATAAGCGGGATTGAAAGCGACGCTTCCTTCCTGGAAATGCTTGATATCCTCAATGAGCAGCTTATTCGCGAAGGCGCCGATCCTGTGGCTGTCGAGCGTGGATGCAAGAGCAGCGGTCCCGTTTCGTTCGATCACGACTGCAGGGAAGGAATCTGCGGCGCATGCGGCCTGTTTATAAACGGCCGTGCGCACGGACCAGATGACAGGGTTACCACCTGCCAGCTTTTCATGCGTCATTTTAAGGACGGTTCCACTATAACGGTAGAGCCTTTCCGTTCTGCTGCATTCCCGGTTATAAAGGACCTTGTCGTTGACCGTTCGGCTTTCGACAAGATTCTCCAGGCCGGCGGATTCATATCTGTCCGCACAGGTTCTGCACAGGATGCGAATGCAATTCTCATTGGCCATGACAAGGCAGAAAAGAGCATGGATGCTGCGGCTTGCATAGGCTGCGGAGCATGTGTCGCCACCTGTAAGAACGGTTCTGCGATGCTCTTCGTAGCAGCCCGCGTAAGTTCTCTTGCACTCCTTCCCCAGGGAGCTCCTGAAGCAGCCAAGAGGGCGGCTAACATGGTTGCCAAAATGGACGAGCTCGGATTCGGTAACTGTACCAATACCAGAGCATGCGAACTGGAGTGTCCGAAGGGTGTCAGCATTGAGAACATAGCACGTCTCAACAGGGAATTCCTGAAAGCCCATTTCAGGGATAAAGCCTAATATCTATAGTATGTAGAAAAGGGCACTTGAAACAATTCAAGTGCCCTTTTCTTACTCCCTACCAACCTACCAGAGGAAGTTATTGAAGGGATACCTTCCCGCATGTATTTCCGCAACCATTTTATATATGTCGTTGCGCAGTTTGGGAATACCTTCTTTTGTGAGTGCGCTGATAAAAATGCAGGGACTCTTTTCCTGGGCAATCCAACTGTTCTTAAGTTGGTCGAGGCTTCTGTTCTCCTTTGTAGGCGGAGTCAGGGAGAACTGATCATATTCCTTATATGTATAGGCGTCCACCTTGTTGAAAACCACATATACCGGTTTGTTCCCGGCTCCGATTTCGCGAAGCGTCCTTTCTACAACTTCCATTTGTTCTTCGAATCCGGGATGTGATATGTCAACGACATGCACCAGTATATCCGCTTCCCTTACTTCGTCAAGTGTGCTTTTGAATGCCTCTATGAGCTGAGTCGGCAGTTTCCGTATAAATCCTACCGTATCGCTAAGAAGGAAAGGCACGTTTTCTATGACGATTTTTCTGACTGTAGTGTCGAGGGTTGCAAACAGTTTGTTTTCTGCGAATATATTGGACTTGGCCAGCAGGTTCATAAGCGTACTCTTGCCTACGTTGGTGTATCCTACGAGCGCAAGCCGCACAAGCTGCCCTCTGTTGCTTCTCTGGGTGCTCATCTGCCTGTCCACTTTCGCGAGTTGTTCCTTAAGACGTGTAATTCTTTGTTTTACTATTCGTCTGTCGGCTTCTATCTGGGTTTCACCCATACCGCCTCTGGTTCCCTTTCCTCCCCTTTGCCTTTCGAGGTGGGTCCACATGCCTGCAAGGCGCGGTAGCATATAGTTGAGCCTTGCCAGTTCCACCTGCATTTTTGCATAGGAAGTCTGTGCCCGCTGGGCGAAAATCTCGAGAATGAGGCTTGTTCTGTCAATAACTATGCAGTGCTTCATCATCCGCTCGATGTTTCGCTGCTGCATTCCGGTAAGTTCGTCGTCGAAAATACAGTACCTTATTCCGTTTTCTTCGCAGTAGGCTCCTATTTCTTCTACCTTACCGCTGCGGATATATGTAGCTCCATCCGGCCGGTCAACCTTCTGGACAAATGTTTTGTCTCCTTCTATGCCGGCCGTTTTGGCAAGAAATCGCAATTCGTCCAGATACTCAAGTATTTGTTCTTCGTTGTCGTTTTGCTTTATTATTCCGACGAAGACAGCTTTTTCGTTTATCAGTTCTTCCATGGAGATATGGGACAGCTGTTAAATAAAGTAAGCCGGACCACATTGTGGGTACGGCTTACTGAGAATGTTAAAACGGGTTTTATAGTTCTATCTGAGCTGGAAGATTACGGGGAAGGTATAAGTTACCTTGACCGCACGGTCCCTCTGTTTTCCGGGGCTCCACTTCGGAGACATGGAGACGACTCGGACAGCTTCCTTGTCAAGGGTAGGATCGACTCCGCGGAGAACTTTTACATTGGATACCTTACCGTCTGCACCTACCGTAAACTGCAGTGTAACACGGCCCTGAATACCGTTTTCCTTAGCAATTTCGGGGTATTCAAGCCTTTCGTTGACCCAGTTGCGGAACGTTTGTGCGTCGCCGCCCATGAAGCTCGGCTTGGTTTCTACAAGCTGGAAAGGAATGGCTTCTTCTTCCACGGTTTCTTCCTGAACCTCTTCCACGTAGTCCATTATTTCTACACCGAGGTTTGCATCGTCTTCGAGGTTGAGGATGTTGTCGTCAACTTCGATTTCGTCGTCCACGATGTCTATCTGGTCGGACAGAACGGGGATTTCGGGTGCTGCAGGAGGTGGCGGAGGTGTTTCCTGTGTGATAGGAACCATTTCATCTTCAATGATTTCCTCGCTTACAGCCTCCATAATGGACTGTTTCTTTTCCTTGGAACTGTATTCGAATGCTCCAAGTACTATGGCGAGCGAAACCACAAGACCAATCTCGATGAAGAGAAGCCTTTTGTTCTCCAGACTTGCCTTTGCTGATTTCTTAACTTCCATATCTGGTTATTGTTTATATTCTTATTCGCAACTTCAAAGGTATTAAATTTTATTTTGAATTCCAATTTTTTGGATATTAGAGTTAACTTTGTGCCATGATTAAGTATTTTTCCGAATCTATTGATTTCAATCTTAAAGGCAAAATAGCAAACAATAAATGGTTGCGTTTTGTTGCCGAGGCCGAGTCGAAGAGAATAGGTGACGTTAATATTATTTTTTGTTCAGATCCCTATATCCTTGACGTCAATATAAAGTATCTTGGACACGATTATTTTACAGACATAATCACCTTCGATTATGTTGAGGGAAATATCCTTTCGGGAGATCTTTTCATAAGCATCGACTCAGTTAAAGATAATGCCTCCTTTTATGGGGCGGAGTTCTCCGTGGAACTTCGCAGGGTAATGGTTCACGGAATTCTTCATCTCATAGGTTACGACGACCATACTCCGGAGGAGCAGGCTACAATGAGGGCAAAAGAAGATTACTATCTTTCCCTGCGGGAATCAGTAACTGGAGAAAAGTGATGTTTCCGTCTTATGATATAATTGTCGTCGGGGGAGGGCATGCCGGCTGTGAAGCTGCCGTCGCTGCAGCCAATCTCGGTTCCAAGGTTCTTATCATCTCCATGAATCTGACCGGATTCGCCCAGATGAGTTGTAATCCGGCAGTCGGCGGAATTGCCAAGGGACAGATTGTAAGGGAGATTGACGCACTTGGAGGAATGATGGGTATTGTTACTGACGCCGCTACTCTTCAGTTCCGGATGCTAAACCGTTCCAAGGGCCCGGCAATGTGGAGTCCGCGTGCTCAATGCGATAAAATCAAGTTTTCTCAGGTTTGGCGAGGAATTCTTGAAAATCACTGTAACATAGATATTTACGCAGATATTGTTACACAATTCCTCTTCGAGAATTCAAAAATTACCGGTGTCTGTACAAATACAGGAGCAATTTTTAATTCTCGTGCGGTTATCCTTACTGCCGGGACATTCCTTGGGGGGCGTCTTTTTATCGGAAGACATTCCTTTGCCGGCGGAAGAATAGGAGAGTCTCCATCTTTAGGATTAACTCAGCAGTTGGTTGATAGGGGTTTGACTTCCGGAAGGATGAAAACAGGAACGCCTCCGCGTATTGATATTAAATCTATTGATACAGAGAAACTTACGAAACAACAAGGGGATGAATTTCCATCTCGTTTTTCATTTCTCGATATTCCTTCTGCAGTCCAGGCAGGGGAGTCGCAGATGGAGTGCTATATACTGCATACCAATGAGTCCGTACATGAGACACTCCGTAAGGGGTTCGAAGATTCTCCTATGTTTACCGGCATGATCCAGGGCATAGGTCCAAGGTATTGTCCGAGCATTGAAGACAAGCTCAGGGTATTTCCTGATAATCCGGCCCATCAGTTGTTCCTTGAACCCGAAGGCCGCAATACTACCGAATATTACCTTCAAGGCTTTTCTTCTTCTCTTCCTCTCGATATCCAGATGCAGGCCCTTCATAAGATTGTCGGTCTTGAGGAAGCAAAAGTTTTTAAGCCGGCTTATGCTGTTGAGTACGACTATTTCGACCCCACCGGCCTTCGTCCTTCCCTCGAAAGCAAGTTCGTAGAAAACCTGTTCCTTGCAGGGCAGGTTAATGGAACGACAGGGTATGAGGAAGCAGCCGCACAGGGTCTTGTGGCCGGCATAAATGCAAGTCTGAAAGTATCTGAAAAAGAGCCTTTTATACTCGGACGGGAGGATGCATACATCGGTGTTCTCATAGATGATCTTCTAACCAAGGGTGTGGACGAACCGTATCGTATGTTTACGTCAAGAGCCGAGTATCGAATACTTCTTCGTCAGGATAATGCGGATTTACGTCTGACGCACAGGGCTTTCGAAATAGGATTGGTTTCTCAGGAGAGGGAAGACCTGACTAATTTAAAATATGACACTATTTCTTCTCTTTTGAGTTTTTGTTCTTCCGCAACGCTCTCTCCGGCTACTATTAATGATTATCTTACCTCTGTTGACTCGAACCCCATAACAGAGAGTAAGAGAGTTTCCGATTTGGTTCTTCGTCCTGAGGTAAATTTGTCAGATTTACTTAAAAAAGTTCCACGTGGAACATCCGAAGAGTATTCCGCAGATGTTGTAGAGTCTGTGGAAATATCCCTTAAATATGAGGGATATATTGAAAGGGAAAAAAAACAGGCGGAGAAAAACCACCGCCTGGAACATCTCAAGATTCCCGAGGGATTCGATTATTCAAAAATCTCGGGCCTGACTATCGAAGCTCGTCAAAAACTATCTAAATATCAGCCTGTTACCCTTGCACAAGCCTCGCGTATTTCGGGCGTTTCACCTTCGGATATTTCTGTGCTGCTGGTGTATTTCGGGAGATAGTTTACAAAATCTGAAGGGCAGATTTGATGAGTTCTTCCACCTTGGAATCCGGCTTTTTCTCCAGGATTTTCTGAATCGCTTTTGCAACTGCGGGTTTTGCGAAACCAAGCAGGACAAGAGCCTGGGTCGCTTCCTCGACGGCTTTGTTGTCGATGCTTCTGAAGAGTTCAGTCTGGGGAATGTCGCTGCTGCCTTTGACTACTTTGTCTTTAAGTTCGAGTATGAGCCGCTGGGCAGTCTTGAGACCAATACCTTTAACGGATTTGATTTTGTTAAGATCTTCTGCGAGGACAGCTGTCTGGAATTCCTCCGCGGTCATCGACGAAAGGACCATCCTTGCAGAGGAAGCACCCATCCCTGAGACTCCTGTAATCATTTGAAATAGAGCCCTTTCGTCTTTTGTGGCAAAACCGTAGTCGATTTCGCTGCCATCCCGGGGATTTACCTGTTTCTGTATATAGACGGTAATTTCATCTTTATTCTCAAGGGCTGTGTAAGTTTGCAGCGATATTTCTGCCGCGTATCCGATACCGGCATTCTCCACAACTATTCTTGTGGGAGCGATTTCTGCGATTTTTCCTTTGATGTAGTCTATCATACCTGCAAAAATAGCGAAATAAATGTTAAATTTGTATTCTTATGTCGTCGATAGAAGAAATAAGGTCGGAATTCCCGCAGTTATCACAAAAGGTTTATAATAAACCCCTTGTGTATCTGGATAATGCGGCAACAGCCCTGCGTCCGCGGGACGTGATAGCAAAGTGGGATGATATGTCCTCCCGATTCAGTGCGAACCTTCATCGGGCTGTTCACGCAGTGGCCGAAAGGGCGACCGAAGAATTTGAGGATGCCCGGTCGGCAGTCGCCTCGTTTATAGGAGCCGATTCTCCCAAAGAGATTGTTTTCACCAGCGGCACGACCCACGGCATAAACCTTCTCGCATACAGTCTCGGGGAAAAGAAAAACTTTCTGGGGCCAGGCGACGAAATAATAGTTTCGGAAGCAGAGCATCATTCCAATATCCTCCCATGGCAGTTTCTTGCGGAGCGTAAACTATTAAAAATAAAGGTTTTACCTATAGATGACAATGGGCTTGTCAAATTGGAGGAGCTCCCGCGTCTAATTACAGAAAGAACACGCATCTGCAGTATTGCGCAAGTGTCCAATGTGCTCGGGATTATAAATCCGGTGAGCGAAATAGCTTCGCTTTGCCACAGTCACGACATTCTATTGGTAGTGGACGGGGCGCAGGGAATAGTGCACTGCAAAACGGACGTAAAAGAGCTCGGTGCCGATTTTTATGTCTTTTCGGGTCATAAGATTTACGCTGCTCCGGGAACCGGCGTGCTCTGGGGAAAGAAGCAGTTGCTGGATTCTCTTCCGCCGTATATGGGCGGGGGAGAGATGATATCCACCGTAAAGTTTTCCGGAAGCACTTTCGCTCCGGTTCCGTATAAATTCGAAGCCGGCACCCAGAATATAGCGGGAGTGCCCACGCTCGTGCCTGCTTTGGGATGGGTAAAGAAGCTGCGTGAGTATCCCGAAACCGAAGGTGTCAAGCGTTATATGCTGGACGCCCTGTCTCAAATACCGGGGCTACGCCTCTTTGGAACGCCCGGTAAACCGGAACAGAAGATACCCCTGTTTTCGTTTGCCGTTGAAGGTGCGCACCATGAAGACCTCGCGCTTATTCTCGATAAAATGGGTATCGCGGTACGTTCGGGACAGATGTGCGCAGAACCCTTGATGGACCGTTACGGCGTCACGGGCATGCTGCGGGCTTCTTTCGCCCCATACAATACACAGGAAGAAGCGGAATACTTCATAAAGAGCCTTCAGAAGGCAATAAAGATGTTGAAATGAACAGTTTGGAAGAAGCAAAGGCTGCAGTTGTCGGGGATTTTTCCCTGATGGACGAGTGGCTCGACAAATACGAATATCTGATAGACTTGGGAAAAGAGCTGGAACCTTTTCCGGATGAGCTTAAAACCGACGACCGTCTCATCAAGGGCTGTCAGTCGAGGGTCTGGCTGGACTGCCGTCACCAGGAGGATGGCAGGCTATTCTTCAAAGCAGATTCGGATGCCATTATCACAAAAGGGATAATTTCTTTATTGATAAAGGTTTACAGCGGACGAACCGCAGCTGAGATCGCCACCGACGACTTCTCTTTTGTGGACGCGATAGGCCTCAGGCAGAACCTCTCTCCAACAAGGGCAGGAGGCCTTGCTTCGATGATAGAAACAATAAAAAAAGAGGCGGAAAGATATGTCTGAAGTGCTCACTCCCGAAGATGTCAAGCAGCTGGCTCCCTTGTATGACGCCGTTGTTCTGGCCCTCAAACAGGTTTACGATCCCGAAATCCCGGTAAACATTTACGACCTGGGACTCATATATGAACTTAACATCAGCAAGACGCACGACGTTTACATTAAAATGACCTTCACCGCTCCCAACTGCCCAATGGCAGATGAGGTTATGGCGGAAGTCAAGCAGGGAGTGGAGCTCACGCCCGGGGTGCGCAGCTGCGAGATAGAGCTGGTGTTCGAGCCGGCGTGGGACCAGAGCCTGCTGTCCGACGAAGCCCGCGTTGCACTTGGAATGGACCCTGAGTTCTGATCTGCCATGGCACTTGTCTATCTTCTTCTCGGAACCAACCTGGGCGACCGCGCTGCCAACCTTAAACTGGCGCACGAGAAACTGGAAGCTGTCTTTGGCCGGGTGCAGGGCGCATCCGAGACGGTGGAGACGGAGGCCGTCGGTTTTGACGGGCCCGCCTTCCTCAACAGGGTGGAGGCATACCGTACGCTCAGGGCTCCCCGTACGATTCTCTCGCTGTGCAAGCAGATAGAAAAGAGCATGGGGCGCACCGGAACGCCAGAGTACAGACCGGACGGCAGCCGTATATACAAGTCGCGGATTATCGATATTGACATTCTGGAATACAGAATTTTGCGCAGGCCGGAAAAGTCGTTGGAAATCAGCACTCCAGCGCTCACCGTCCCTCATCCTCAGATAGTTTCGAGGCCTTTTGTCCGGCCTCTTCTCGATATGGCAGTTTCGCAAACAATCAAACAAAAGTAATATGCAACACACCAATCCCGCAAACCAGAAGAAAGCCGCCCTCTGGGGCCTGGCGACAGCAGCAGCACTAATCCTGCTGGCTACCGGATTCTACAGCGTTTCCTCCACTCAGCGAGGAGTCATCGCGACTTTCGGAAAAATCAACCCCGAAGTCGTTGACGCCGGACTTCACATCAAGATACCCTTTGTGCAGACCGTTTCAAAAATGAGCATTCAGACCGTCAAGCTTGAGGCGAACGCCCCGTCCTATACCAAGGATATCCAGACGGCTGACGTGAGGTATGTCCTCAACTTCGACCCGGTCCCCGAGAATATGGCAAACCTTTACAGCAATGTCGGCAGCGGCTACATTGCCAAAATCATCACCCCCATCATCGAAGGTGTGCTCAAGGACATCATCGGCGGGTATAATGCCGCCGACATCGTGGCCAACCGTGAAGAGGTGCGCAAAGCCGTTGAGATGGAACTTGCGTCCCAGCTCCCGTCGCAGTACGTTCGCAACGTCAAGTTCCAGATGGTGAACATCGAATATGACGACGCCTTCGAGCAGAGCATCGTGGACAAGCAGGTTGCCGAACAGAAAGCGCTCACCGCCAAGAACAACACCATCCGTATCCAGGAAGAAGCCAACCAGAAGATTATCACCGCCGAGGCCGATGCCAAGGCGATGCAGATAAAAGCGTCGGCCCTCACCGCCAATCCGAAGCTCACTCAGTATGAGGCGGTTCAGAAATGGGACGGCAAACTTCCCACGTACATGCTCGGAAATTCCGTTCCGTTTATCGACGTTACGAAGTAAGAATTGACTATCTTTGCACTATGACACAAGACGAACTTTTCAAGGTACTCGTAGCTCACTGCAAGGAGTACGGATTCATTTTCCCCTCGAGTGAGATTTACGACGGACTGGCCGCCGTGTATGATTACGGCCAGATGGGTGTAGAACTGAAGAACAACATAAAGAAGTACTGGTGGGATTCCATGACCCGCCTGCACGAGAACATAGCCGGTATCGACGCCGCCATATTCATGCATCCCAACACCTGGGTTGCAAGCGGTCATGTCGCCGCCTTCAACGACCCCTTAATCGACAACAAGGACAGCAAGAAACGCTACCGCGCCGATAACCTCATAGAGGATTACCTCGGCAAGATAGAAGAAAAGATAGAAAAGGAAGTGGAGAAGGGACGCAAGCGTTTCGGAGAGGCTTTTGACGAGGCCCAGTTCCGCGCCACCAATCCCAACGTACTCCGCGAAAAAGCCAAGTACGACGAAATTCACGAGCGCTACAAAAAGGCGGAAGAGGCAAACGATTTTGCAGAATACAAGCAGATTATCCTCGACTGCGGCATCGTCTGCCCCATTTCCGGAACTAAGAACTGGACCGACGTCCGTCAGTTCAACCTGATGTTCAGCACCCAGTTCGGCAGCATCGGCGAAGGAGCAAACGAGATATATCTCCGTCCCGAAACAGCCCAGGGCATCTTCGTGGACTACATCAATGTGCAGAAGACCGGCCGTATGAAGATTCCGTTCGGAATAGCCCAGATAGGAAAGGCCTTCCGCAACGAGGTGGTAGCCCGTCAGTTCATTTTCCGTATGCGCGAATTCGAGCAGATGGAGATGGAATTCTTCTGCAAGCCCGGCACCGAGATGGAGTGGTTCCGCTACTGGAAGGAGCAGCGCCTCAAATGGCACGAGAACCTCGGTTTCGGAGCCGAGAACTACCGCTTCCACGACCACGAGAAGCTGGCCCACTACGCCAATGCCGCCTGCGACATCGAGTTCAAGTTCCCCTTCGGCTTCAAGGAGCTCGAGGGAATCCATTCCCGCACTGACTTCGACCTTGGCAACCATCAGAAGCTCAGCGGCCGCAACCTCCAGTATTTCGATCCCGAGACGGGAGAAAAATACACTCCGTATTGCGTAGAAACCAGTATCGGCGTGGACCGTATGTTCCTTACCGTCCTTTCGCACGCCTACACCCAGGAAGAACTGGAAGGCGGAGAGACCCGCGTGGTGCTCAAGATCCCCGCAGCCCTCGCTCCGGTGAAGGTGGCTGTGCTTCCGCTCCTCAAGACCGACGAACGTCTCACAGGCCTGGCCCAGGAGGTGATGAACACCCTCAAGTACGACTTCAACTGCCAGTACGAAGAGAAGGACACCATCGGCCGCCGCTACCGCCGTCAGGACGCCATCGGCACCCCGTTCTGCGTAACCGTCGATCACGACTCCCTGGAAGACGGCTGCGTGACCGTGCGCGACCGCGACACAATGGCCCAGGAGCGTGTTCCCATCGCCGAACTCCGTGCCAAGATTGACGCCAAGGTGAATCTGAACAATCTCCTTCGCAACCTCTAATAAATAAGGCTGCCAGTGGAAGAAAAATTCGAAAACCTCGGCCTGCAGCAGGCTGTCAGCCGCCTCTACGACGGAACTCCTTACAAGCCCTTCATTCCGGCAGCACACAAAGTGCTGCTGGAGGGAGTGGACTTCAACCTGGTTTATTTCCCCCTCAAACATCTCGGATACAAGGCCGTAGTGGAAGTTACCGGAGAACTCTATGCAGGAATGCGTCATCCCGGGGTCCTGTCGGTCGTTCTGGGCATAAGCGCCAAGCTTGATTTCCCTCAGATAAAAGAGCTCTGGGAAGGCGTGGTCGACGCTGCCGGGGAATTCGGATACGAAGATGTATCGCTAGACCTTCAGCCGTCGCATAACGGGTTGTGTATCAGTGTTTCCGCCTCGGGAACCCAGAAGGAACTCACAAGGCACAGCATCCCTCAGCCGCAAAGCAAGGACCTACTGTGCGTCACGGGGCGCCTTGGAGCCGCCTACCTCGGCCTTCGGGTGCTGGAAAGGGAGCTTGTCCGCTTCGAAGCCGGCACTACCTCCGCCTCGGAAGAGATGGAGAAAAACCGAATGCTGGTCGGAGCCTATCTGCATCCCGAACTCCCGGCAGGCCTTGTCAAATCGCTTGAAGACAGTGACATCTATCCCAGCGCCGCGGTATTCATCCGTCATGGACTTGCAGATGCCGTAAAGCGCATCGCCCGCAGCACCGGCCTGGGCGCCAAGGTTTATGCCGACCGCATTCCCTTCGAAGGCAACTCCTTCCAGCTGGGCAAAGAACTCGATATCGACCCGGTATCGGCAGCCATGAACGGGGGAGACGACTGTCAGCTGCTGCTGGCTGTACCCATCCTCCAGGCAGAAAAATTCCGCCGCGACTTCCAGGCCTTCGACATCATAGGCCATCTGGCCCTGGAAGAAGCCGGAACCGTATTAGTTACTCCCGAAGGCGCCGAACTTCCGCTTCGTGCTCAGGGTTGGACAGAACAATCAGAAAATGAATAAGTTATGAAAAAGATTCTCACAATCGTATCGGCATTGATCCTCACAGCCTCCGCTGCCAGCGCACAGGGAGGCCTTCTCGATGCACTCAAGAATGCAGCCGGCACTGCCCTTGGCAGCGCCGCATCACAGGCTACCACCGCCGCCACCCAGGCTACCGGTTCCGAAGCTCTCGGCGGAATCCTCGGAGGACTTCTCGGCGACCTTCTCAACACCGTCTCTCCCGTTTCCCTTCCCGGAACCTGGAAATACTACAGCGTCGCAACAGCCATCAGCAGCGAAAACACTCTCGTATCCCTTGCTTCTTCGGCTTACAAGAACAAACTCGAGGCTAAACTCAATTCTTATCTTTCAAAGATCGGAATCAAGCAGGGCAGCGCCGTATTCACCTTCACCGAGGCCGGAGAATTCACCATCACCTCAGGCTCCAGGACAATCGCTACGGGAACCTACACCGTCGATAAGAACAACAACATCGTGATGAAGTTCGGCAAGCTCTACAACTACCTCACCATGGAGGGAACCGTAGCCGTGACTCCCGGAGGCTGCCAGATCCTGTGCAACGCCGACAAGTTCCTTGAGT
>CADBSV010000054.1 GCA_902797435.1 uncultured Bacteroidia bacterium | reverse complement strand
TGGGGACGAGATTCGAACTCGTGGTACCCTTACGAGTACGGCAGTTTAGCAAACTGCTGGTTTCAGCCACTCACCCACCCCACCGGAGGGATTGCGAAACTGAATCAGTTCCAAATCGGACTGCAAAGATACAGTTATTTTCTAAATTTCGGTAATTTTTTTAAATTTGTCGAAATCGCCTTGTCATTGAGGGCGATACAAGCAAGCGGACAACTTATAATTTTTATGGATATGAAAAAGATTTCGATGATCTGCGCCCTGGGTCTTGGTATCCTGGCCGCCGTTTCTTGCTGTAAGGGCAAGAATGAAGTGACCGCCATCGTTGCCGGTCCCGAACAGAATGTGGTGGCTCTCGCCATCGAGTACGAAGCTCCTATCTGCCCCGACAGCATCTGCCCCGAGGCCTTTGAGGTTGAGGGAAAGGAAGTTGCAGCCGTGAAGGCTTGCAAGGAAGGACGCGTTTTCGTGTTCCTGAAACCCTGCTGCAAGGGTGAGAAGCCCGAGTGTGAAGCCAAGGCCGAATGCGCCGAAGGCAGGCCTGAGTGCAAGGCCGAAGCCGGATGCGAAGCAAAGCCGGGATGCAAGAGTGAAGCAAAATGCGACAAGCCCTGCGAAAAGAAGTGCGAGGCCGGTGAAAAAGACTGCGACAAGTGCGGCAAATGCGACAAGCCCGAAGGCAAGTGCTGCGGAAAGCCCGAATGCTGCGGCAAGGAAAACTGCGCCGAGGCAAAGCCCGAGTGCGACAAATGCAAGAAGGGTGAGAAGGAATGCAAGGTTGCCGTTCCGAAAATCAGCGTAAAACAGGTTGTCGACATCAAGGACGTTGAAGGCAATGTTGTTCCCGCCTGGAAGAAAGCCGTCAAGGCAAGCGACGTGAAGGTTGCACGCCATGGAAAGCATCATGGCGGCCACGCCTGCAAGGAAGGAAAGCCCGAATGCGGCAAGGCAGAGGCCGGCTGCGGTGAAGGCAAGCCCGAGTGCAAGGCCGAAGCCGGATGCGAAGCAAAGGCTGGATGCAAGAGCGAAGCAAAATGCGACAAGCCCTGCGAAAAGAAGTGCGAGGCCGGTGAAAAAGACTGCGACAAGCCCTGCGGGAAGAGGTGCAAGGACTGACAGGCCGTTCGATAATATGAATAAAGGAAGCCGGCTGTTTATTTAGCCGGCTTCTCTTTTGCTTTCACCTGTCGGGCTGTAGGGCGACAGGTCACAGTGTTTCGAGTTCACCTGTTGGGCTGTAGGGCGACAGGTCGCAAGAAAAAGGCGGCCGGAGAAAGCTCCATCCGCCAGGAAAGTACTGCCCGAGGGCTACTTGGTGCCGAAGATACGGTCGCCGGCGTCGCCCAGTCCGGGAACGATATAGGCGTTTTCGTTGAGGTGATCGTCCACCGCCGCTACGTATATATCTACATCGGGGTGCTCCGCCTGAACCTTTGCAATACCCTCCGGCACGGCCACAAGGCACATGAGGCGGATATTGTTGCAGCCTCTTTCCTTAAGCATGGAGATGGCGTCGCAGGCACTGCCGCCCGTAGCCAGCATGGGGTCGGTAAGGATTACGAGGCGCTTCTGGATATCTTCGGGAAGCTTGCAGAAATAAACCACCGGCTTGTGAGTCTGCTCGTTGCGGTAAAGGCCGATGTGACCGACCTTGGCCACTGGAACCAGGCTCAGCAGCCCGTCCACCATACCGATACCAGCCCTCAGGATGGGCACGATAGCCAGCTTGCGTCCGGAGACTGTCTTGGCAACGGTCTTGCAGATGGGGGTTTCTATCTCGATGTCTTCGAGGGGAATATCCCTTGTGACCTCATAGCCCATGAGAAGGGCTATCTCTTCCAGAAGTTGCCTGAAATCCTTGGAACCTGTTTCTTTTTTACGCATGATCGTGAGCTTATGCTGGATCATGGGGTGGTCTATAACATGCAGTTGACTCATATTACTTATGGTTTGAAAAGTAGGTCGAAGATAGCAAAAGAAGTTGAGTAAAACAAAAAAATGGTATATTTGCACCCGTACTAAGAATAAAACCTGAACAGAATGAACGCTACTTTAGATGAGCGTTGTGCGCAATATACATTGCCGCAGCAAGTAAAGGCTATGGGAATCTACCCCTATTACAGGCCTATCGAATCCGGGCAGGATCCGGTCGTCAGCATGGACGGCAAGCCTGTCCTGATGTTCGGAAGCAATTCCTATCTCGGTCTTTCAGATGATCCCCGCCTCAAGGAGGCAGCCATAGAAGCCATTAAGAAATACGGAACCAGTTGCTCGGGCTCCCGTTTCCTGAACGGAACTCTCGACATCCATCTCGAACTCGAAGAGAAACTCGCCAAACTCGTCGGAAAGGACGAAGCCGTTACCTATAGCACCGGCTTCCAGACCAACCTCGGAGTGGTGAGCAGCCTCAGCTTCAGGGACGGATACGTATTCCTTGACGCACTGGACCACGCCTGCATCATAGACGGCGCCCGCCTGGGACTCGGCAAGACCTTCAAGTTCCCCCACAATGACATGCGCGGGCTCGAGAAGAAACTCCGTCTTGCCCCCAAGAGCGCCCCGAAGCTGATTGCGGTGGACGGCATCTATTCGATGGAAGGCGACATCGCCCCGCTGGACAAGATCTGCGAACTGGCAAAGAAATACAATGCCTACATCCTCGTTGACGATGCCCACGCGCTCGGCGTCATCGGCCGTGACGGACGCGGAACGGCAGACCACTTCGGCCTCACCGACCAGGTGGACCTCATCATGGGCACCTTCAGCAAGAGCTTCGGTTCGCTCGGCGGATTCATCGCGGCAGACAAAACCGTCATGAACTTCCTCAAGCACAACTCCAGAAGCCTCATTTTCAGCGCCAGCATGCCTCCGGCCAACGTGGCTGCGGTATCCAAGGCCATCGACATCATGACCAGCGAGCCCGAGCGCATCCAGCACCTGTGGGATCTGACGCACCATGCACACGAAGAGTTCCGCCGCAGAGGATTCGACATCGGGCACACACAGTCCCCCATCATTCCGCTGTTCGTGCGCGATACGGTAAAGGCCCTCACCGCAGTGAAGATGGCGCTCGAGGAAGGAGTGTTCATCACCCCGGTGATTCCTCCGGCGGTACCTCAGGACAGCGTTATCATCCGCTTCGCCCTCATGGCCACCCACAGCATGGAGCAGCTCGACGAAGGTATCGAGAAAGTGGAGAAGATATTCCGCAAGCTGGAAATCATCAAATAGACGGTGCCTCGCAACCGCTATATAACAAAATCGCCCCCTTTCAAAACAGGGGGCGTTTTTTTGCAATCAGTCAGGCCGGAAAGGCTACTTGAACCATTCGGTGATGTGGTTCTTGGCCCAGAGAAAATATACGGCCAGTCCCACCCAGCTGGTAAGAAGCACCAGAGCGCAGCAGATGATTTTACCCACGAGCCCGATGGGCTTCTTGATGATGTCTATGACTGCCAGTACAGACAGTACGATACCTACGATGTAAATAATAGTTCCCATAATAGGGCAAAGATAGCAAAAAATTGATTAAATTTGTCTGTTTGCAGCATTGCGCGCACGCGCATAAGGCACGCATTCGAAACACGTTTTTATGGCAAAGGTCCCGGAAGATACCCCCATGCTCAAGCAGTACTTCGCTACGAAGGCACTGCACCCCGAAGCCATCCTGCTTTACAGGGTGGGGGACTTCTATGAAACCTACTCCAACGACGCCGTCCTGGCGAGCAAGGTGCTAGGCCTGGTGCTCACCCACCGTTCCAACGGGGACAAGGGTTCCACCGAAATGGCAGGAGTGCCGCATCATGCACTGCAGCAATATCTTACCAAACTCGTGAGAGCCGGCTACAAGGTGGCCATCTGCGACCAGCTCGAAGACCCCAAGCTCGCAAAGGGCAAGCTGGTCAAGCGCGGCATCACCGAAATCCTCACCCCGGGCGTAGCCTTCTCGGAGGGGATGCTGGAGCAGAAGGAGCACAACTACCTCTGCGGCCTGGCGTTCGATGCCCACAGCAACGTGGGAGCCGCCTTTCTCGACGTCTCCACGGGCACTTTCCAAGTGGCGCAGGGCAGCCTCGACTACATCGGCACGATAATCGGCACCTTCGCCCCCAAGGAGATGGTGGTGCGCCGCGACATCCAGAAGGAAATCCGGGAAAGGTTCCCGGGCGTCTATATCAGCCCTGTCGAAGAATGGGCTTTCGTTCAGGAATCCGCGGAGCAGAAACTGCTTTCCCAGCTGGGGGCCACAAGCCTCAAGGGTTTCGGAGTGGAAGGCTATCCGCTTGCCATCTGTGCGGCGGGAGCCGTGCTGGTTTATCTGGAGCAGACGGAGCATGCCGGGCTGAGAAACATCTGCAGCATCTCCCGAATAGACGAAGGGAAGTTCGTATGGATGGACCGCTTTACCGTCCGCAACCTCGAAATCTTCCAGAGCAATGCCGGCAAGGACGGAGTGGCCCTTGTGGACGTTCTCGACCGGTGCAGCTCCCCGATGGGGGCCAGGGAACTGCGGCAGTGGCTGGCGATGCCCATCCTCGACCGGAGCGCCCTTAACGACCGCTACGACATAGTTGAACATTTTTCCACCCACGAGGAGGACCTTGCCACGGTGCGCGCCCTGATAGAGAATGTCGGCGACCTCGAGAGGATAATCTCCCGCGCCGCAACCGGAAAGATTCTTCCGAGGGAGATGCTTCAGCTCGGAAGGTCCCTTGCCCAGATGGAGCCCATCCGGCAGCTCTGCACCGGCATGGCGCCGGCTTCCGCGCGCTGCGAAAGCGAAGCGGAAGGCTCTCCGGATACGGCGGAAGCAGTGAATCCCGATACCGGAGAGATTATTCCGGAGGCGCTGGTAAAACTGGTGAAGGGAATGAAGAACTGCAGCCGGCTCCTGCAGAAAATAAGCTCCACCCTGGCGGAGAATCCTGCCGTGCAGATAGGAAAGGGCGAGGTGATAGCGCGGGGCGTAAGCAAAGAACTCGACTCGCTGCGGGACATTTCCACCGGCGGCAAGGACTACCTTCTGGAAATGCAGAAGCGGGAGGCCGAGCGCACCGGCATCGGCAGCCTCAAAATTGGCTACAACAACGTTTTCGGTTATTACTTCGAAGTGCGCAACTCCTCGAAGGACATGGTCCCTCCAGAGTGGCACCGCAAGCAGACCCTCGTTAACGCCGAACGCTACATAACCGAAGAACTCAAGCAATACGAAGAGAAGATACTGGGTGCGGAAGACAATATCTATTCTCTTGAATCACAGATATATGCAAGCCTTGTGGCGGAGGTACAAAAGAGCATCCGCGACATTCAGGCCAACTGCCGCATAGTGGCAAGGCTGGATGTTCTGCAGGGATTTGCAAAGCAGGCGGTCGAAAGGGGCTACTGCCGTCCGGTAGTGGACGGAGGAAGCGTCCTGGACATAAAGGGCGCCCGCCATCCGGTAATCGAAACCCTCATGCCTCCAGGAGAGGAGTACATCCCCAACGACATCCACATGGACTCGTCGGCCACCCAGATAATGATTCTCACCGGCCCCAACATGTCGGGAAAATCGGCGCTCCTGCGGCAGACCGCACTCATAGTGCTCATGGCTCAGGCAGGGTCGTTCGTCCCCGCGACACAGGCCCGCTTCGGCTGGTTCGACAAAATCTTCACCCGCGTAGGAGCCTCGGACAACATCTCCCGTGGCGAATCCACATTTATGGTTGAAATGCTGGAAACCAGCATGATAATGCACAACCTCTCTGCCCGTTCGCTGGTGCTGCTCGACGAGATAGGGCGGGGAACCTCAACCTACGACGGCATGGCCATAGCAAGCGCCCTGGTGGAGTACATACACAAGTTCGGCAAGGGAGCAAAGACCCTCTTTGCCACACACTATCACGAACTAAACGACCTGGAAACCCGCTTCCCCAGGGTCAGGAACTTCCACATAGCCATCAAGGAATCCGGCAACGACGTGCTGTTCCTCCGCAAGCTCGAGCCGGGGGGCGTGTCGCACAGTTTCGGCGTCCACGTGGCCCGGATGGCAGGAATGCCGCGTGAGATTGTGGAAAGCGCCGAAGCCACCCTTCGCAGCCTGGAGCGACGGGAGCAGAATGCCAGGGCCGTGGAAAAATCGGGAGAACTGCATGACGACGGCAGCCTCCAGCTGAGCCTTTTCCAGCTCGACGACCCCACTCTGGCCTCCATTCGCGCCTCGCTGGAAGCGGCGGATCTTAACAATATGACCCCGATGCAGGCTTTCGACCTGCTTCGCGAGATGAAAAAAGAAATTGGACTGCAATAATGAAACTGAAACTATTTGTAACCATTCTGGCTGCGGCGCTGTCCGTTTTGGCATGCGCTCCGGGAACAGTGAAAGCAGAAAACGATTCCCAGAACAATACCGAGAATCAGGGTGGAGATGATAATCAAGGCGGGCAGGACAACCCGCCGCAGGAACATGAGACAGAGGTGAGCATCTACTCTGCCGGCGAGATAAGTTCCACAGGAGCAACCCTTTACGGAAGCTACGAACATGCCTCCGCCGTTCCGGAGTACAAAGGATTCGAATGGGGCACCTCCAGGACGAATCTTTCGGAGGATATCCAGTCGGAGCCGGACGGCGAATCCCGACGGTTTTCGGCCACGCTCACAGGTCTTTCCTACAACACCGAATATTTCTTCAGGGCCTACATAAAGGTACTGGAGAACGGCAGTTACCAGACTTATTACAGTTCTGTCGGTTCGTTCAGAACTGAAAAAGGAGGAGAAGGGCAGCAGACCGCTCCGCAGCCGGGGTGGTTCGAAGTGCCGGTAGTGAACGCTTTGCGCAACTCCGACGGCTACCTCCAGGGAACCGACAATACCGATCTCTACTACGCTTATCACAAGTCTGATATCGGAACCCGCAACTATACTGTATGTTATAACGGAGCATATCACTGCCCGGTATGGGTAGCAGCTCCCAGGCATCCGATATACTCGACCGGAAGCGGACGGTCGGGTTATTCTTTCGATCCCGACATTCCGAAGGACGTACAACAGGCTTCGACAAGCGGCAGCACCTCCGGATATAACCGCGGACACATGCTGGGCTCAGCAGAGAGGACCGGTTCTGACCTCACCAACAAACAGGTATTCTATGTTACAAACATTGCTCCGCAGGGGAATCCATGGTTCAACAGCGACAGCGGAGGGTGGAATCCTCTCGAGAAGTTTATCGACAAGTTTGAGACAAAAGATACGCTTTATGTGGTTATCGGGGCTTACTTCGAGGATTACACCGACGCCTACGGCAACAAGGCCGACAAAAAGACAGCCCTTTTCATGGGCAGCACCGTGCAGATTCCAACCATGTTCTATTATGCATGCATGCGCACAAAAAGCGGCACGAGCGGAAAATCCCTGAAGAACTGCAGCCGGGACGAAATAATGTGTGCGGCATTCGTAAGGGCACATAGCAAGGGCACCGCAGGACAGGCAGTCACGAAGAAGGAAATGATGAGCATCGACCAGCTCGAAAAGATTACCGGCTTCGATTACTTCCCATCTGTGCCCAACGCCCCGGAAGACTCTTTCAACCCATCTGACTGGGGACTTTAGCCCATGAAGAAGGTACTCATAATTACCTACTACTGGCCGCCGACCGGGGGGTCGGGTGTCCAGCGCTGGGTTAAGTTCTGCAAGTACCTGCCTTCAGAGGGCTGGCAGCCCGTCATCTACACCCCCGAAAATCCCGAACAGCTGGTCCGTGACGAAAGTCTCGAAGGCGAGGTTCCTTCCGGGGTTACAGTGCTAAAGACCCGCATTTCCGAGCCCTACGAGGCATATCGCCGGCTTGTAGGAAAAGGCCGGGACGCCAAGGGAGCGGGGCTCAATCCCATCAATTCGCAGAAGAAAAACTGGAAGCAAAAGCTTATGCTATGGCTTCGCAGCAACCTGTTCGTCCCCGATCCACGCTGCAGCTGGGTGCGGCCATCAGTGGCGTTTTTGCAGAAATGGCTGAAGGATAACCCGGTGGATGTGATGGTCACGACCGGCCCCCCGCAGAGCATGCATCTGATAGGGCTGGAGCTGCACAGGCGCACCGGCATTCCCTGGGTGGCCGATTTTCGCGACCCCTGGACCAGGATGTTCTATTTCGAAGACCTTCCCATGCTGCCCTGGGTCCGCAAAAAACATTTCCGGCTCGAAAAGGCAGTTCTGGATGAAGCCACGGCAGTAGTGTCTGTAAGCCCTCGGGTGAGGGACGACTTCGCTTCCATGACGGATACTCCGGTCCATCTTATAACGAACGGTTTTGACGAAGAGGATTTTGCAGGCCCCGGACCCTCCCGGAGCGACTCTGAATTCAGGATAGTGCACACGGGGCTCTTCGCTTCTGACGGCAATCCCCTTAGGCTCTGGGATGAACTCTCCCGCCTCTGCCGTGAAAATGCAGGTTTCGCCGCCCGGCTCCGCATTCGTCTGGCCGGAAAGGTGGACCCCGAAATCACTGAGGCCATTCGGGAACGCGGGCTCGGAGGGAACCTGGTGCTGCTGGGATACCTTTCGCACAGCGAATCCGTAGCCGAACTGCGAGGCGCCGACCTGGTGCTGCTGCCACTGAGGCAGTCTCCGGAATATACCAAGGTGTTGCCGGGTAAAATCTTCGAATGCATTGCCTCCGGAAGGCCCGTACTGGGAATAGGACCGGTGGACAGCGCCGCAGGAGACCTTCTCCGCCTTGCCGGAGCGGGATGTATGGTGGACTGGGACGAGGTGCCGAAGCTGGAGGTCCTGACAGACGGCCGGGAAGCAGCTGTTCTCTCCCCGGCCCTGGCCGCTGAGGACCTTTCCCGGCGGAAGCTGACAAAAAAAATGACCGAACTTTTTGAAAGCCTTATATGAAAATTAAAAAAATAGTTACCTATGTGCTGATTGTGCTGGGATTCCTTGCGCTGTCTTACGCCTTCATGCCTCAGGTTCTCGGCGGTAAGATAGTGAACCAGAGCGATATAAGCGGCTGGATGGGAATGTCCCAGGAAGCCAGGACCTGGAATGCCGCCCACCCGGACGACCCGGCCCTGTGGAGCGATTCCATGTTCGGAGGGATGCCCACGGTGTCTTTCAGCACCCCCACCAAAGGAGACCTTACCCAGAAACTCTACAATCTTCTCCTTACCGGAAAGCGTCCGGTACCATATCTTTTCATCTGCCTGCTGGGAGGATTCCTGCTCCTGCTCGCCTTCGGGGTCAACCCGATTATCGCCGTAGGAGGAGCCATAGCAATAGCATTCTGCTCTTACAACTTCCAGATAATCCAGGTGGGGCACAATACCAAGATGCAGGCCATCGCCTTCTTCCCGTGGGCCCTTGCCGCAGTGGTATATGCCTATCGTTCGAAAAAATGGCCGCAGATTCTTCTGGGAGCAGCCCTGTTTGCACTGGCAGTCAGTTTCCAGGTAAAGGCAAACCACCCGCAAATATCTTATTATCTGGCACTTGTAATTATCATCTACGCCATAGCTGTTTTCATTGACACCCTCGTGCACAAACTGCCGGTAGGGAAGTTCTTTGCCGTTTCGGCAGTGCTCGTCGCCTTCGGACTCGTGGGAGTAGGCACCAATGCCACAAAACTCATTCCCACCTGGGACTATACCGGGTACTCCATGAGGGGCGGAACCACGGCAAAAGAAGGGGACGACGCCTCAAAGAAAGAGCGCAAAGGGCTGGACTTGAACTATGCCACGGCATGGAGCTATGGCTGGGAGGAACTTCCCAATATGATGATTCCCGACTTCAACGGAGGCGCTTCGGCACCGCTTCCGCAGGACGGCAAAACAGCAAAGGTCCTCAAGAAATACCAGCTCACCCCGGCGCACCTCAACTACTACTACGGAGTCGGCTCCTACTACGGGCCTCAGCCTTTTACCGCCGGGCCTATGTATATGGGAGCCATCAGCATCTTCCTTTTCCTGCTGGGGCTCTTCTGCTGCAAGGGACGCGACCGCTGGTGGATACTGTCCGCCACCATCCTGGCCATCCTGCTGGCGGTAGGCAGCCATTTCATGGCTTTTACAAAGCTGGCGATGAGCGTGCTGCCTCTCTACAATAAGTTCCGGACCGTCTCGATGGCGCTCGTGATACTCCAGGTGACGATACCGCTGCTTGGCTTCATTGCCCTCGACCGCATTGTCCGAGGAGAAATTTCGGCTCAGGAATTTCGGAAGGGTGCACTTCTCGCCCTCGCCGTTTCGGGCGGATTCTGCCTTGTTATGGTGCTGTTCCCCAGCCTCTCCGGGAGTTTTCTCAGTGCGGCCGAGACCGGTCTTCCGAAGGATATTGCGGACGCCGTATCCGCCGACAGAATGGGGATGCTGCGAAAAGATTCGCTAGTGTCGCTGCTTCTTATCCTGGCCTCGTGGGGGCTTCTGACATGGGCTTACAGGCCGGTGGCTTCTGCTGCCACGGACCAGGCAGCCGCCCACCGCTCCGAATTTGCCACCAGCGGACGCAGGGTTATCGCCGGAGTCACCATAGGAGCAATGGTTCTTGTGAACATGTTCATCGTAGGCAAACGCTATCTTGGCGCAGACGATTTCGTGACTCCGCGCTCGTTCGAAGGGCAGTTTGCCCAGAGGCCGGTGGACAAGGCCATCCTTGCCGACACCGACCCCTCGTTCCGGGTGCTAGACCTTACGGTAAACGTTTTCAACGACTCCCATCCTTCATACTGGCATAAAAGCATCGGTGGGTATTCGCCTGCAAAACTGCAGATCTATCAGGAACATATCGAATCCACCCTCTCCGGGGAAATATCGGCCCTGAAAGAGGCCCTTAAAGACGTTTCCAGCGTGGAAGAGGCCGAGGCTGCAGTGCCGCATCTTCCCGGACTGTCGGAGCTGAACTGCAGGTATTTCATAATTGATGGTTCTGCCCCTCCGGTCCGCAATCCTTATGCCCGCGGGGCGGCCTGGCTGGAAGGGGGCTCTTCGGAGACCGCAGCTGACGGACAGCAAATCCAGCTGCTGAACTATACCCCCAACGAACTGCGCTACCATTACTCATCTCCCTCCGAGGTGAAGGCAGTGTTCAGCGAGGTTTGGTATCCCGAAGGCTGGACCCTTACCGTTGCCGATACCGGCGAAGTGCTGCCGATGTCGCTGAGCAACAAAGTCTTGCGAAGCGCCATTCTGCCTGCAGGGGAACATGACCTGGTGATGCGCTTCGCTCCTGACAGCTACTCCCGCGGCAGGACAGTGTCCCTCGTCTGTTCGATACTGACGCTTCTGCTGGCCCTTGGCGCCGTAGCCGTGATTGTCCTCACTGGAGGCAAAGGCCCCGAAAAAAAGGAGGAAAAGTGATGGAAGTTCGCGCCAAAAAGGCTCTGGGACAGCACTTTCTGGTAGATTTGAGTGTAGCCCAAAGGATTGTGGCGGCACTCGGCCAAAGCCAGGTCACTCATGATGTGCTGGAGATAGGTCCCGGAATGGGAGTTCTTACAAGGTATCTGCTGCAGAGGCCCGAACTCAACCTTAAGATGGTGGAGCTCGACGGCGAGAGCGTCCAGTTCCTGATGAGCCACTTCGAAGGCATGGCCGGCCGGCTCCACCAGGCTGATTATCTGCGGCTTGACATTCATAAACTCTTTCCCGGCAATTATTCTGTAATCGGGAATTTTCCCTATAATATCTCCTCTCAGATATTCTTCAAGATTCTCGACGACCGCGACCGCATCCCGGAAGTGGTGTGCATGATCCAGAAAGAAGTGGCGCAGCGAATTGCAGAGGGCCCGGGAAGCAAGACCTACGGCATACTGTCGGTGCTCCTTCAGGCCTGGTACGATATCGAATACCTGTTCACGGTGGAACCCGGAGCCTTCGCTCCCCCGCCGAAAGTACGCAGCGCAGTAATACGTCTCCGAAGGAACTCCCGCACTTCGCTTATTGCTCCTCCTGTCGGGCTACAGCCCGACAGGTGCGAGGGAAAAGTGTCCGACCCATCCCACTGCAAACCGGCAGGTGAAGGGGAAATGCCGTATGGGGTGGCTGTGGATGAATCGCTGTTCCGGAAAGTGGTCAAGACGGCTTTCGGGCAAAGGCGGAAGACCCTTCGCAATGCCTTGAGGCAGCTCCTTCCGGAAGATTACGACCTCTCCGCTCCGGTTCTGCAGCTTCGCGCCGAGCAGCTGAGCGTCGAGGATTTCATTGCGCTTACGGCAAGTATTATGCGGTAATGTGCGGAATGTGCTCCACTTCGGGATGGAGTTCTATGCCGTAGGCAGCCTGCACCTTTTCGATAATGCTCTTCTCCAGGGAGATGATATCCTCCGGAGTGGCGGAGCCTGTCTCATTCACTATGACAAGCGGCTGCTTTTCATATACCATTGCGCCGCCATGCCGGGCGCCGCGGAAGCCGAGGCTGTCTATGAGCCATGCGGCCGGAACCTTTACGGTGCCGTCGGGAAGGTCGTAATGGGGAACGTCCGGGACGGGGGAACCGTCTGTCCGCGATCCTTCGGCCGCCTGCGCCGCTATCGCAACTATCCGTTCGAAATGCTCCCGGGAGATGACGGGATTCTTGAAAAAAGATCCCGCGCTGCCCTTTTCGGCCGGATCGGGAAGCTTTGCCCGGCGGATGCCGATTATTGCATCGCGGACCATTTGAGGTGTAAGCAGCCGGGGAGCCGATGCCTGCAGCCCGGATTCCCGCGCTGCTGCCGATGACGCCGCCTGTACGGCACTGGCAGCCGAAGCGGCGGTGATGCCCGGCAATTTCGCCTCAAGAGCTGCGCGGACGCCTCCGTAGTCGAGCTTGGGAGAGTACTTGCGCGTCAGCCGGAAAAGGACGCTCGTTACGATGTAACGGCCCTTGTTGTGCTTGAACATGGAATCGCGGTAACCGTATGAAAGTTCGGGTGTCTTGAATATAGTCTTGGTCCAGTCGGTGGTGTCCAGGCAGACGACCCCTGCGATGATGTCCTTCACTTCGGCGCCATAGGCTCCTATATTCTGCACGGCGCTGGCTCCCACCTCTCCGGGAATGAGCGAGAGATTCTCCGCTCCCCAGAGACCGGCTTCGCATGCGCGGGCCACGAAATCATCGAAGACAACCCCGCTGCCCACCGTCATGAGCACATCGTCGAGGCCCATGTCCACGAACTTCATGTACTTCACTGCAGAGTGCAGGACGGTACCGGGAAAATCGCCTGTGAACAGCAGATTGCTGCCGGCTCCGATGTGCATTATTGGCTTCGGGAGCTCCTTCCATGGAAGCGACTGCAGCTCCGCTACCGTGTCATACTCAATATACAGGGCACACCGCACCTTCATGCCGAAAGTGTTGTGCTGCGAAAGGTCGTAATTCTCAATGCGCTTCATTACCGGCAAAGATAAGGATATTTATTGTAGATTGGGACGCCTGCCGGGCCCGGGGTGCAAAACAGGCGTTCCTGCTCCCCGGAAGGTCTGCAAGGTGAGCCCGGGGTGCAAAACGGGCTTTCCTGCTCCCCGGAAGGCGGCGGAGAGTGCCCCGGGGTGCAAAAAGGGCGTTCCTGCTCCCCGGAAGGTCTGCAAGGTGAGCCCGGGGTGCAAAACGGGGTTCCCTGCTCCCCGGAAGGCGGCGGAGAGTGCCCCGGGGTGCAAAACGGGCGTTCCTGCTCCCCGAAAGGTCTGCAAGGTGAGCCTGGGGTGCAAAACGGGCGTTCCTGCTCCCTGGAAGGCGGCGGAGAGTGCCCCGGGGTGCAAAACGGGCGTTCCTGCTCCCCAGAGGGCGGCGGAGAGTGCCCCGGGGTGCGGAGAAGGGTGGTTTTGCGCACGGGGAGGGCAAGTGGGAGGCGGGCAAGGGAGGCATCTCCCCGGGGAGAAGTGCAAGAAGAGGTGCCGGAGACTGGGACTGGAAGTGGAGTTCGGAAGAAGCGGCTTTTTCGGGAATAATCGTATCTTTGTGAATATGAAACTCTATAAGTGGTCGGGAGCAGGGAACCTGTTCGTAATCATAGACGGGCGCAATCCCGGGCAGAACGATTCCGCCGGCAATGGCGGGAACGAATGCGCCATGGACAGCCCAGAACAATCCGGCTTCTACCGCAACCCGGATGTTATCCGGCAACTATGCCGTGACTTCGGCACCGACGGACTTATGATTCTGGGAGACGGGCGCGAACCGTCAGAGGGAAACGGGCGCGAACCGTCAGAGGGAAACGGGCGCGAACCGTC
>CADBSV010000053.1 GCA_902797435.1 uncultured Bacteroidia bacterium | reverse complement strand
CTCGAGTGGCTGAAGAGGCGCGTCTGGAAAGCGCGTAACCGCCTAAAGCGGTTCCCGGGTTCGAATCCCGGTCTTTCCGCAAGAATAGAAAACAGGCAGCGAAGTTCACTTTCAGCTGCCTGTTTTCATTTTTGCAGGGGCCCTGAAGCGAGCAGAATCCCGGAAAGATTTATATCTTTGTCACATGTTCGAATTCCTCAAACGCAAAAAACCGTATGCGCCGGATTTTTCCGGCATGACCGATTCCCATTCCCACATTCTTCCCGGAGTTGACGACGGAGTAAAAGAAATGTCCGAATCCCTCGGAATTTTAAGCAGATACGAAGAACTCGGCATAAAGGAGGTATGGTTCACTCCCCACGTCATGGAAGACGTGCCCAACACCAGCAGCGACCTGCGCGCACGTTTCGCCCGCTTCCAGGAGGAGTACCAGGGCCCGGTCAAACTGCATCTGGCAGCCGAATACATGATGGACTACGGCTTCGAGACCCTGCTCGCGGAACGCGACCTGCTCGAACACGGCGAGGGCCGCGTGCTTGTGGAATGCTCATACCTGGAGCCCCCCATGGGCCTCGACAATATCCTTTTCAACATACAGGCGGCCGGCTATATCCCCATTCTCGCCCACCCGGAGAGATACCTCTTCATGGACACAAAAAAATATCCCGAACTAAAAAAGCGCGGGATTCTTTTCCAGATGAACTGGGGTTCTCTCGGCGGACTATATGGCAGGCACGTCCAGCAAAGAGCCTTCGACCTTCTCTACGAGGGAATGTACGACATGTCGGGCTCCGACATACACAACCACAGGATGTTCCGCTACTACGAGAGCATATTACTCGACAGGGGAGCTGAACTCCCCTGCGAATAATGATTATTTGTTCTTTCTGATACTCTTGCCGACGTTCTTGAAGAACTTCCGGACCGTATTCCTCAGGCCTCCGGATTTGCCGGCTGCAGAAAGATCTTCCTCGGAAGAGCCCTCCTTGGAGCCGTAACCGTAGCCATAACCATAGCCGTAACCGTAGCCATAGCCGTAGCCATAACCGTAATGGTAGCGGCTGGATTCGAGGTCTATGTCATTGAGCACGATGTTGACCCTCTTTGCCTTGCCGACAACGGTATTCTGGATTTCATCAAGCACCTTGAGGTCGGTCTTCATGGCGCGCACGACATACAGGGTGGCATCCACGAACTGGTTCACCAGCAGGGAATCTGAAACCGGAAGGAAAGGAGCGGTATCCACTATTATATAATCGTACTTGTCGCGGTAGTAGTCGATGAGTTCCTTGACGCCCGATAGCGAAAGCAGTTCCGTGGGGTTCGGAGGAACCGGTCCTGCGAATACTACGTCGAGATTGTCATCCACACCCGAATTGTGCGGAAGCGAGGCGAGATCCTTGCAGTTGCCCACGAGATAGCCTACCACTGTATCTACCTGATTGTACTTGACGCGCGGGAAGAATTTGCGAAGCATAGGCTTGCGAAGATCCATACCCACAAGGAGCACCTTCTTGTCGAGGTTGGAAAGCGAAACCGCCAGGTTGGAAGCGATATACGACTTTCCTTCTCCCGGGAATGAAGATGTCACCTGGATAACCTTCGTATCGGGCAGATAACGCATGTTGGAGCGCAGCATCCTGAACGATTCGGCGAAAGCGTCGCGGTCGTTGCGGTGCAGGAGCCTGTCCTCTGCTCCGGAATTATGCGCAAGAGAGGCGATGAGCGGAGCATCTACCTTGTCTTCTATGTCCTTCTTGTTCTCCACTTTGGTACGGAGGACGGTGCGCAGCCACACGATTCCGGGAGGTATGATACAGCCAAGGATGAGCGCAATGAGATAAATCTGCATCGGATGCGGCCTTTCCGGACGGGAAGAACCGAATGCAGCCTCAATGAGACGGAAAGTGTCCGCCTGCACATACATTGCAATCTGCGTCTCCTCCTTCTTCTGCTGGAGCAACTGATAGAGAGGCTCTATGATGTCAACGCGGCGGGACAGCTGCTGAATCTCATACTGCTGGGCCGGCATGCTCGACATACGGCTGCGGCTCTCCGCCAGGGTGCGCTCGAGTTCCTTCTCGCGGATGGAGTAAACATTGAGGAGCTGCGCTACCGAAAGCTTGATGCTCTGGATGCCGTCCTCGATGCTGGAGGTCATGCTAACGACCCTTGGGTTCGTCTCGGAAGAGTTGGCTATCATGCGGTTACGCTCGGAGACGAGGTCGTTGTACTTGGTGATGATGGAGTTGAGCCCCGCATCGCTTACACCTATGTTGGCGGGAATCACCTTGTAATCGCCCGGCTTGTTCTCCTTGAGGTAATCCTCAATCATTCCGAGGATGCGCTTCTGGAGCTTTACCTCGGTGAGCTGATGCTGATAATTCATGTCGGAGGATACCGTGGCACCTGCCTGGGAGTTGTAGTCCACGACGGAGTGGCGGGCCTGATACTCCTTGACGTTGCTCTCGGCGTTACCGAGTTCACGGGAAAGGTCGCGAAGACGTTCGTCAATGAACTTGATGGTATTGAGCGAAGCGATGTTGTTGTACGCCTTCGAATCTTCGTTGAAAACGCTCACGATGGTATTGAGCACGTCGCAAGCCCTTTCCGGCATGGAATCCTCCATGGACACCTTCACCACGTCACACTGGTTCATGTAGTAGGTTGACTTGCGGTCGCCCTGCTGAGCGGTGGTGATGCTGGAAAGAATTCCCTGTGCCGCCCTGAAGGAAGAGAGCCATGTACAGAGATAGCGGCGGTTGGGCTCCATGTGCCCTACTTCTGTGGTGGAGAGCGAAATGAAGAGATGCCCTACGCTGAGGGTGTCTCCGAAATTATAGAGACCTTCATACTCGAAGCTCTCGCCGTTCACCGAAAGAGAGCGGATGTAGAAATGCTCGCCTGTCTTGTCCGTCTTGATTTCCATGGACAGGCCGCTGGGGAGCATTGCCGTCGGAATGAGCGGATCGGTATTGATGCTCAGTTCGAAGGGGCTGTTCTTGTAGAACTCCACTTTCTTTTTGGGGAAGAGCCAGCGGAACGCCTTGGCCTTGCTGTCGCCGAGAGGAAGACGGTAGGCATAATAGCGGGTATTGAGGTCCAGCTGTTCGACCACCCTCGACATCAGCGTCGGGCTGGTGAGAATGAACAGTTCGTTCTCCATCTTCTTGCGGACGCGGGAGCCTGTCATTTCGGCAAGGACCGACATCTCTCCGGAGGCCTGCGAACCGTCGTCGCGGTTGAGCATTATCCAGGATGTGCGCTCATAGATGGGAGTCTGCATACGGACATAGAAAACCGCTGCTACAAGCGCCACGAACGCGCAGCCGGCTATCCACCAGCGGAGACGCCATACAAAATCGAAAATCTCCCTGAGGGATATGCCCTGAGACTCATCTTCGGGAAGCTGGGTATTGTTCTTTATGTTCTCTTCCATATCTGATTACCTGGAAAGTGCAACTACAAGGGTTATGACTGAAATGGCCGACGAAATCGTGGAGAGCATTGCGCTCCACAGACCGGTGGCCGCGGTGCCCTGTGCAACCCTCGTGGGGCTGGGCGGTACATACAGCACGTCGTTCTGCTGCATGTAGAAATACGGAGACTCCAGAAGTCCGCTGTCGCGAAGGTCGATCGTGTAGTGCTGCTGCACGCCGTCAACCTCGCGGATGAGCAGTATGCCCTCGCGCATGGCGGTGAGGTTAAGGTCGCCGGCGCGGCCAAGGGCCTGCAGGACGCTGATTTTCTCGGAATCGATTGTATAGGTTCCCGGAGAACGCACTTCCCCGAGTACGGTTATCTTGTAATTCTTGAAGCTCACGTAAACTATCGGGTCCTTGACGTCCTTGCCTATCTCCGAGGTGAGATAGCGGACAAGCTCGTTGCGGGTCATTCCTTCTACGTGAATCTGGCCAAGGATGGGGAACTCGATGTTACCCTCCGAGTCCACAAGATAGGTGAGGGTGGCGTTCTCAGGCCCGTTTCCGGACGCTCCGGCGGAACCGGAGAGTTCCGTCAGGGTGAGGTTGTAGGGCGCGGTAACCGTCTTGTCTGCACCGCTCACCACTATCGCCAGGCGGTCGTCCTTCTTTATGGTCGCCTCGTACTCATTCAGAAGAGGCTTCAGGTCCCGCTGGTCGATATCCTGGAAATAGACTATATCCTTGTAACTCGCACAGCCTGCGAAAAGCAGCGCAAACGCCGCCAGAATGCCGGTTTTGAAAAGATTCTTCATTAGTATCTGCAATTTAGGGGCTCATACCCCATTGTAATTTGCAAAGATAACAATTTTCTACAAAGTAGAAAGCCGCCAGCGAAACAATTCGTTGGCGGCTTTTTTGTGGGCGCAGACGGATTCGAACCGCCGACCCCCTGCTTGTAAGGCAGGTGCTCTAAACCAGCTGAGCTATGCGCCCTTTTCGGGACCGCAAAGGTAAGGCAAAAAAATTAATCTGCCAATTTTTTTTGAGATTTGGGAAGAATCTTTCGGAAACGAAGGGCAATCACGCCCCAGAAAGCCTCTCCGAATATGCTGCCGCTCATCTTGCTCGTCCCTTCCTTGCGGTTGACGAAGATAACGGGCACCTCCCCTATCCGGAAGCCGAGCTTGACCGCGGAGTACTTCATTTCTATCTGGAAACCGTAGCCTTTCATCCGCACGGCGTCAAGGTCGAGAGTTTCGAGAACCTTGCGGCTGTAGCAGACGAAGCCCGCAGTCGAATCGTATATCCTCACACCCAGGACGGTACGTACATACACGGAAGCGAAATAGCTCATGAGGATACGGGCAATCGGCCAGTTGACCACGCTCACCCCGTCCTTGTACCTTGAGCCTACCGCGAAATCCGCCCCCTGCACGCAGGCCTGAAGAAGCCGCGGAAGGTCGGAGGGGTCATGCGAGAAATCGGCGTCCATTTCAAAGACATAGTCGTAATCCCTTTGCAAAGCCCACTTGAAGCCGGTGATATAAGCAGTTCCAAGGCCGAGTTTGCCTTCCCTTTCGATGATGAAGAGCCTCTGCGGAAACTCATTCATGAGGGACTTCACCGCGGCCGCAGTTCCGTCAGGAGAGCCGTCGTCGATGATGAGCACATGATAGCCGTCCGGCAGGGAGAAAACTGCGCGGATAATCTTTTCTGCGTTCTCGATTTCGTTGTAAGTGGGAATTATGACCAGTTTCTTGTCCATACTATGCGAAATTACCATTTTTTTTTAACTTTGGACTATGAACCGCGTGAAAATCTTCAATCTTTCTGCATGCAGCACCGCCGACGTGCGCAACGTAGCCGGCCAGGCAGACAGCGAATACACCATCCTTTACACCCGTCCGACCGAATTCCGGTTCGTGGAATTCGGGTTGGAAAGGCTGCTCCAGGTGGCCGACAGCACAGCGGCAGTAATTGCCTATGCCGACCACTTCAACGGGGAATCTCCTTGTCCTGTAGTGCCTTACCAGAAAGGCTCCGTAAGGGACGACTTCGATTTCGGAGGGCTGCTCCTGATACGGACCTCCGCCATGAAAGAGGCCGTCTCGGAAATGGACGTCCAGTACCGCTACGCCGGTCTGTACGACCTTCGCCTCCGCCTCAGCCGCAAAGGAAAAATCGTGCATGTCGGGGAGTTCCTCTACTACGAGCTCGATACCGACACCCGACTCTCGGGCGAGAAACAGTTCGACTATGTGAACCCTCGCAACCGGGAAGTTCAGATAGAGATGGAGGCCGCGTGCACCGCCCACCTGAAGGCCATCGGAGCATGGCTGAAGCCGGAATTCAGGGATGTGGACCTCTCGGAAGGCAGTTTCCCCGTCGAGGCCAGCGTCATCATTCCCTGCAAGAACAGGGCAGGAACCATAGGGGACGCACTCCGCAGCGCTTTGTCTCAGAAGACCTCTTTCCCCTACAATGTTTTCGTGGTTGACGACAACTCCGACGACGGCACGGTAAACGTCATCAAAGAATTCCTATCCGACCCCAGGCTCATTTACATAGCCCAGCCGGCAGGATGGCACGGGATAGGCGGAAACTGGAATGCCGCCGTCCATCATCCGCAGTGCGGAAGGTTTGCCCTGCAGCTCGACAGCGACGACATATACTCCTCAGAAAACACGGTTCAGCAGTTCGTGGACGCTTTCCGCGAACAGAACTGCGCAATGGTGGTGGGCTCATACGAGATTACCGACCTGTCCCTGCAGCCTCTTCCTCCCGGAAAAGTGGACCACCGCGAATGGACGCCCGACAACGGCAGGAACAACGCCCTCAGGATAAACGGGCTCGGGGCTCCCCGGGGATTCTGGACTCCGCTGCTGAGGAAAATAGGCTTCCCGCCCACAAAATATGGCGAAGACTATGCGGTAGGGCTGCGGATCAGCCGCGAATACCGCATCGGCCGCATCTACGATACCCTCTACTACTGCCGTCGGTGGGGCGGAAACTCCGATTCCGCGCTCCCGCAGGAGACGCTCAACCGCTACAACTTCTACAAAGACAGCCTCCGGACATGGGAAATTGAGGCCCGGATTGCCCAGAACTCAAAATAATTCCTATATTTGTGCGCTTTTATCCGGGGATGTTCTGGTTTTGACAGCATCGATTCCGGGAGGTAAGCACGCCGGGCTATGGGGTTATGCCCGTTAACACCTACTCCAAACAATTAGCTGGCAACAGCAACTATGCACTCGCTGCCTAATCTGCAGGGCAGATTGGCTTAATGGCGCCGCCAAGGCTGCGGCCCCACGAGTATCCCTCCCGCTTCAGGGCGTCCATGCCGGGGTCAAGGGGTATAATTCAGGATGCCTGCACGCGGGGACTCCTCTAAACCGCGCCAAGATTCAAAGGATAAGGGGGCGGTGGCCTGTCTTCCGGCAGCCTCCTCCCGACAATCAAAGGAAGAATAAGCGTGTAGAAAGCTTTTCGGTACGTTGTTTGGACGGCGGTTCGACTCCGCCCATCTCCACAGTAAAAAGCGGGTTCTGCAACTGACAGAGCCCGCTTTTTACATAAAACCGCTTCTAAACGAAACGAAGCGATATCCTTCCCCGCTCAAGATCGACTCCCTCAACCGCCACCTTCACATGCTGGTGCAGTTTCGGGGTGACGCGTATCTTGGAGACATGCACCAGGCCGTTCTCATGAAGACCTATGTCCACAAAGGCCCCGAAGGCGGTCACATTTGTAACGATGCCGGGAAGTTCCATCCCTGTGCGGAGGTCCTCGATGCTGCGCACGTCTTCGGCGAAAGCGAATTCGGAAGCCTCCTCGCGAGGGTCGAGCCCCGGTTTGGAAAGCTCTTTTATTATGTCATTCACGGTAGGAAGTCCGACTTCTCCCCCGACGTAGCGCTGCGGGTCAATCTTTGCGCATAATCCGGCATTTCCCACAAGGGCGCTTACCGAAACGCCCAGGTCGGATGCCATCCTGTCAACCACGAAATAACTCTCCGGATGAACGGCAGAATCGTCGAGCGGATTCTCAGCTCCCTTAACCCGGAGGAATCCGGCGCACTGCTGATAAGCCTTCGGCCCCAGACGGGGCACCTTGAGGAGTTCGGACCGGGAAGAGAAGCTTCCTTTTTCACTGCGGTATTCCACAATGGCCCGGGCAAGGGAGGGCCCTATTCCCGCCACATACTGAAGCAGCCATGGCGAGGCGGTATTGAGGTTCACGCCTACAGCGTTCACGCAGGCCTCAACGGTATTGTCGAGTTTTTCCTTGAGAAGGGTCTGATCCACATCGTGCTGGTACTGCCCTATCCCCAGATTCTTGGGATCTATTTTGACCAGTTCGGAAAGAGGGTCCTGAAGGCGGCGGCCTATCGAAACGGCTCCGCGCACGGTGACATCCTCGTCCGGGAACTCTTCGCGGGCCACTTCCGAAGCGGAATAGATGGACGCGCCGTCTTCCGACACGGTCCACACCTTGCATCCCTGGGGAAGTTCAAGCTTGCGAAGGAATTCTATGCTCTCACGCGATGCCGTTCCGTTTCCGACGGCAACTGCCTGCACTCCGTAGCGTTCGATTATGTCCTGCACGGTCATCATGGCCTTGACTTTCTCGTTGCGCGGCGGATGCGGATAGATGATGGTGTGATGAAGCAGCTCTCCCGTAGCGGATATGACCGCCAGTTTGCAGCCGTTGCGGAAACCCGGATCGACGGCAAGGGTCACCTTCTGCCCCACCGGAGCCCCGAGGAGGAGCTGGCGGAGATTGTCGCCGAAAACCGCGATGCTCTGCACATCGGCCTTAGCCTTGGCTTCCTTTATCACCTCCCTGGAAATTGAGGGCTGAATCAGGCGGTCGAAGGAATCGTCCACGGCCTGATGAACCTGCCCGCTGCAGTTTGGGGAAGGGAATCCTTCGCTCTTGCAGTAGTCATAAAAGACCTTGGCGGAGCATTTCTCAGGATCGGTATCGAGCCCTACGCTCAGAAAGCCCGCCTCTTCGGCCCGGAGAATTGCAAGGAGACTGTGTGCCGGAATCTTCGAAAGCGGGCAGGAATAGTTGAAATAAGACCTGTATTTCGCAGCCTCAGGGTCGCTTCCTGCAGCTTTCGACGCCTTCGAAATGAGCCTGCGCTGACGGAAAGACTGACGCTGGTTTTCCCTCACGGCCGCACATTCACTGACCCTTTCCGCAATTATGTCGCGGGCGCCGGCAAGCGCGTCACCCTCCGACGGCACTCCTTCCCTCAGGAACTTGCGGGCAAGAGAGAGCGGGTCTGCCGTAGAGCGTGCCATGAGAGCGTCTGCAAGCGGCTCCAACCCGAGCGATTTGGCTACCGTCGCCCTGGTTCTGCGCTTTGGCTTGAACGGGAGATAAAGGTCTTCCAGTTCGGAGGAGGATACTGTATTCTCAATCTTTGAGCGAAGGACGTCGGTGAGCGAACCGGCCTCCCCTATCACCTTGAGTATGGTGGCCTTGCGGGTTTCCATCTCGGAGAAAAGGTCCACATAGTGCCGCACCTCTGCGACGGTGGCGTCGTCCATCCCTCCGGTCTTTTCCTTGCGATAACGGGAGATGAAAGGAATGGTGTCGCCCTGTTCGAACATGTCGGCGCAGTTTTCTACCTGCCAGCTCTTCACGGAGAGCAGGCCGGCGATATGGTCTATGTAAATCTGTTTCATCAGTCTTCGGAAGAAATGCGCCTGAGTTCCCGGCGATAAGCGTCAAGGATACGCGAACGCGAAATGAACCCCACATAGGTTCCGGATGCATTCAGTACCGGAAGCCTCCACGATTCGGTTCCGTCGAATTTGCGCATTACGCTCTCCACCGGTTCTCCCTGCATCACCGTAGCCCTCGGCGCATGCATGAGGGTACGGACCGGGATTGCCCCGGGATCGCCGGCACCGAGGATATACTTGCGAAGGTCGTCCATTTCGAGTATGCCGGCAAGCTTGGAATCACTGTCCAGTACAGGAAAGACAGCCACCGTGCTCGAAGCTATTATGGGCAGGATATCGGCAAGGGTCTGCTCCACACCGATACGGGGATACTTGTCGGAAACCAGGGCGGAGGGGTCGAGAAGGGACATCACGGCCTGGTCGCTGTCGTGGGTGAGCAGCTCTCCCTTCTGGGCGAGACGCTTCGAATAAATGGAGTACTTCTCCCTAAGTCTCGTCACCCCGAAAGAAACCGCCGCGCACAGGATAAGCGGCAGAAGCAGGTCGTATCCGCCGGTAATCTCAGCAATCAGGAATATGGCAGTCATCGGAGCCTGCATCACTCCGGCCATGAGTCCCGCCATGCCCACGAGAACGAAATTCTGTTCCGGAAGGGGCACGCCGAGCAGCCCTATCGACCTGGATACTATGAACCCGGCAAGGGCTCCGGTGAAAAGGGTCGGGCCGAAAGTACCGCCCACTCCCCCGCCGGAATTGGTAAGGGTCATGCTCACCACTTTCACAAGCAGGACCATCAGCACGAAAAGGGGCACTCCCCAGGAAGTGTGCAGCATGAACGAAAGCGGGGATTCTCCGTCGAAATTCCACGATGCGCCATTCAGCAGCGACCCCAGGAAATTGTATCCCTCGCCGAAAAGGGGCGGGAACAGGAGTATGCACAGCCCCAGGCCTGCAGAGCATACCGCCCACTTGACCCAGCTGCCTCCGATTTTTGCGAAACGGTCTTCAAGGAAGAGAGTGAAGCGGGTGAAATAGAGCGAAAATATCCCACAGACCCCTCCCAGCACAATGTAGTACGGCATGTTTCCCATGCTGAACGGAGCGATGGTACATGAGAAAGGTGTCCCCGTTCCGGTAAAGACATAGGATACCACCGTAGCGGTCAGCGTGCTTATGAGCAGGGGCATCATGCTGCTCATGCTCATGTTGAAAAGCAGTATTTCCATGGTGAAGAGAATGCCCGCAAGAGGAGCCTTGAAGATGCCTGCGATGGCACCTGCTGCTCCGCATCCGACGAGAATCGTGATGCCGCGGTATGGAAGGCGGAACAAGCGGCCTATGTTGCTTCCTATCGCCGCGCCCGTATAGACTATCGGAGCCTCCGCTCCCACAGAGCCGCCGAATCCTATGGTAACCGCCGAAGTGAGCATGGAAGACCAGGTATTGTGCGGCTTTATCCGGGATTCATTCCTCGATATGGCCTGGAGCACCTTTGTAACCCCGTGCCCGATGTCATCTTTTATGACATAGCGGATGAGCAGCATCGAGACAAGCATTCCCAAAGCCGGGAATACCAGGGCTATGAAACTGAATCCCCCCTTGTTTACAATGGGGAAAACGAAACTCTGAATCAGAGAAATGGTCTTCTCGAGAAGAACTGCCGCAAGCCCGGAACCGAGACCCGTAAGGAAACTCAGCAGAAGGAACTCAGCCCTTTCGGACAGTATGCGGCCCCTGGGCATCAGTCGTCTGAGGAATCGTCATCGGCTCCGTACTGGGCGATATTGTCATCCGGAAGGGTGTTGTCCTCGGGTTCGGTGTCCGGACCTGCTCCGGCTACCTGTCTGTCTTCAGCCTCTTCCTCCCCTTCGAGCCAGCGTTCGATGTCTTCGGCGTCGTCTGTGCGGACCTGCATCTTTACAAGATAAATGGCGTCCGGAATCTCTATGGTAACAGCATAAAAGAAAGTGCCGTCCGGCTTGGGATACTTGACCAGATCGGTCAGATAGTCCTGAAAACCATGGGGATATTTCTCATTGAAGGCCGCAAGAAGCTCCTGCGACATATTTTCATAGCTTACAACGTGTCTTTTCTTAACTGGATTCTGTGCCATAAAAGGGTTTCGGATTTATGGTGCAATAATAAGGCAAAAAAACAGAATTGCAAAATATATTTACATCCTTTCAGGTAATTCTATGCCCAAAAGACCCATTCCGGAGCGAAGTGCAGCGGCTATCCTGTCGAGGATGGCAAGCCTCAGGCTCCGCACCGCGGAGTCAGGTTCACGCAGAATCTGGGTGTCGTGGTAGTACTGGTTGAATTCCTTCGCCAGGTCGTAGCACCAGTTAGCGATGAGCGCGGGAGAAAGGGCCGATGCGGCCTCCGACACCTTCTGCGGATAGCCTGCAAGAATCCTTACGAGACGTATCTCCTTGGGATTGAGTTCCGCTCCCGAAGAAGCAGCCGCCATCCCCTTCTCAGAGGCCTTGCGCAGGATGCTGCAGATACGGGCGTGGGTGTACTGGATGAACGGACCGGTATTCCCGTTGAAGTCTATGCTTTCGCGCGGGTTGAAGAGCATCGTCTTCTTGGGATCAACCTTGAGGATGAAGTACTTGAGGGCACCGAGGCCTATCATCGAATAAAGATTCTCCCGCTGCTCCTCGGGCACGTCGGCAAGCTTTCCGCTCTCTTCGGAAACGCTGCGCGCCTCGTCCTTCATCTGGGCTATGAGGTCGTCGGCATCGACAACCGTGCCTTCGCGGCTTTTCATCTTGCCCTCGGGAAGCTCCACCATGCCGTAGGAAAGGTGGAATATCTGATTCGCCCAGGGGAAGCCCAGCTTGGCCAGAACCAGTTTGAGCACCTGGAAATGATAGTTCTGCTCGTCTCCCACCACATAGATGTGGGAATCCAGGTTGTTCTGGGCGAAACGACGCTCCGCCGTGCCCAGATCCTGGGTCATATAGACCGAAGTGCCGTCGCTACGCAGCAGGAGCTTGCGGTCGAGCCCGTCGGCGGTAAGGTCGCACCAGACGCTGCCGTCGGGATCCTTTACAAAGACCCCGGAGTCGAGCCCTTTCTGCACGAGGCTCTTTCCGAGAAGATAGGTATCGTGCTCATAGTAAACCTGGTCGAACGATATGCCCAGAGCCTTGTACGTCTCGTCGAAGCCCTTGAAAACCCACCCGTTCATGGTCTCCCAGAGCTTGCGCACATCAGGATCGCCCTCCTCCCATTTGACGAGCATCTCGTGAACCTTTTCGTTTACCGAAGGATCGGCCTTCTCGAGCTGGGAGTACTTGACATAACAGTCCCCTACGAGATGGTCTCCCTTGATTCCAGTCGATTCGGGGGTAGCGCCGTTCATGCAGTGCTGCCACGCGTACATGCTCTTGCAGATGTGTACGCCGCGGTCGTTTACGAGGGTGCACTTTATCACCTTGTTGCCGGCAGCCTTGAGAAGGCGGCTGACGGAATCTCCGAGAAGATTGTTGCGGATATGTCCGAGGTGGAGCGGTTTGTTGGTATTGGGAGATGAGAACTCCACCATGATGGTCTTGCCCGTGGGAGGGAGCTGGCCGAAATCCTTGTCGGCCGCTATGCCGCGGAAGCACTCCTGCCAGTAGATGTTTCCGAGCGTGAGGTTCAGGAAACCCTTGACAGAGTTGAACTTCTCGATTTCGGGACAGTTCTGCACGAGCCACTCGCCAAGGGCCTCGGCGGTAGCATCCGGAGAGGCATGGCTGATTCGCAGCAGAGGGAAAACCACCAGGGTGTAGTCCCCTTCGAACTCCTTGCGGGTAACCTGTACCTGCATCGATTCCGGAGCGGTTTCCGCCCCGTAGAGAGCCTTCACGGCTTCTGAAGCCTTGGAGGCGATGAACAGTTCCGCCGTCATTTATCCGAGATAGCTCTTGAGAAGTTTCGAGGCGGAGGGTTTCTTGAGCTTGCGGATTGCCTTTTCCTTTATCTGACGGACGCGCTCACGGGTAAGGTCGAGCCTTTCTCCTATCTCCTCCAAAGTCATTTCCTGGCAGCCTATGCCGAAGAAACTCTTGATAATCTCGCGCTCACGGGGAGTAAGGATCTGCAGAGCCCTTTCTATCTCTATGCTGAGGCTTTCGTTCGTGAGACCCTTGTCCGCCATGGGGCTGTCCTCGTTCGGCAGGACATCGAGAAGGGAGTTGTCCTCGCCCTCCACAAAAGGAGCGTCAACGCTGACATGGCGGCCGCTCACGCGCATGGTATCCGCTATCTTGTCCTGCGGGATGTCTATCATTTCGGCAAGTTCCTCGGTGGAAGGCTGGCGCTCATGCTCCTGCTCGAACTTTCCGAGTGCCTTGTTTATCTTGTTGAGCGAGCCTACCTGGTTCAGAGGGAGGCGCACTATGCGGCTCTGTTCCGCAAGAGCCTGGAGAATGCTCTGGCGTATCCACCAGACGGCGTAGGATATGAACTTGAAACCGCGGGTTTCATCGAACTTCTCCGCAGCCTTGATAAGGCCGAGATTGCCTTCGTTTATAAGGTCGGGCAGACTGAGGCCCTGGTTCTGATATTGCTTGGCTACGCTCACCACGAAACGGAGATTCGCCCTCGTGAGCTTTTCCAGGGCAACCTGGTCTCCCTTGCGTATGCGCTGAGCGAGTTCTACTTCTTCTTCGGGACTCACCAGTTCTTCGCGGCCGATCTCCTGGAGGTATTTATCCAGCGAAGCGCTCTCGCGGTTGGTGATGGATTTTGTGATTTTCAACTGTCTCATACAACATTATATACGGACGAATCCCGCACAAGTTTCAAACCTGTACGGGATTTTTCAAAAAGTTTCTATCAGCGGATTCAGTCCTTCCCGAAGCCGAAGTATCCGGGACGTCCGCTTGCGGTTACGCCTTCGATGAAGATGGAACGCTTGCTCTTCTTGGCTATTTCCACTACATCCTGCGGCTTGGACACTTTCTGGTCGTTTACAAAACGGATGATGAAGCCGTCTTCGCCGCCTGCCTGCGCAAGCTTGCCGTTGCCGGCGGAGACTATTTCCACACCGCCCTTTTCGCTTTCGCGGAGCTGGGCGCCATAGAATGCAACCGTACCGTCACTGCCTACCGTTCCGTTGAGGACGGTGCCGTCGTTGAATTCCACCTGGAGTTCTTTTTCGGAACCGCCGCGGATAATCTTCACGGTAGCCTTGTCACCCGGATGGAAACTGTTCACCTTGGCCTGGAGCTCCGGCATAGTGGCCGTCTTGTGCCCGTCTATCGACACGATGACGTCTTCCGCCTTTATACCGGCCTTGTCGGCGGAGCCTCCCTTGACTACTTCGCTCACATATACCCCTTCGGGGCTTGAGAGCTTCAGCTTTTTCGCCAGTTCGTCGTTTACTGTGCCGCCGGTTATTCCGAGCATTGCGCGCTTGACGCTTCCGAAGTCGATGAGGTCGCCCACGACTTTCTTCACCATGTTAGAGGGCACTGCGAACGAGTATCCGCTATAAGCCCCCGTCTGGGAGACAATTGCCGTGTTGATTCCCACAAGCTCTCCCTTTTTGTTCACCAGCGCGCCTCCGGAGTTGCCAGGGTTGACGGCGGCATCGGTCTGGATGAACGATTCGATCTTGAATTCACCGGGGTTGCCGGGCATGCTGCGGCCCTTTGCCGAGACGATGCCGGCGGTGATGGTGCCCTTGAGCTGTTCTCCGAGCGGGGAACCGATTGCCAGCACCCATTCTCCGAGACGGAGGTTGTCGCTGTCTCCGAACGGAACGATGGGAAGGCCGTCCGCCTCAACCTTTATGAGTGCCACGTCGGTGACGGGATCGGTACCGATGATGGTGGCCGGATAGGTCTTGTTGTTATTGAGGGTAACTTCAATCTTGCTGGCGCCCTGCACCACATGATTGTTTGTTACGATATATCCGTCCGGACGGATGATGACGCCGGAGCCGCTCCCCTGCTGTTCCCGCTCCTGGCTGTCGGGGATGCCGAAGAAATAGCGGAAGAGGGGGTCGATGTTATACTGCTGTGTGGTCTTTACCGTAACCTTGACGAAGACGACCGCATCCACCGCGGATTCGGCGGCGTAGGTGAAGTCGGGATAATCGGTCTCTGACAGATTGACAGTGCGGTAGGCGGAACCGTCGATGGAATAGGTCGTAGTCGGAGCCGCCGCGGTTGCCTTGGGCGATGAGGCCTTGACGACAAGAACCGCCACGAGGGCGCTGCAGGCGACTGAAAGGACTGTTGTCAATACACTTTGTTTCATAAGTCTGTATTTTGTTAATCGTTTTCTTTCCGTAGTTGGATAAAAAATCAAAAGATATGCCAAATTCTAAAATTAAATAGGTATATTTGCAATCCGACTAAAACAAAAATGACATATGGAATTCAACGTATCTAGCGCAGAACTGCTCAAAGGAATGATGGACGTCTCAAAGGCCGTTCCGGCAAAGACATCCCTGCCCATCCTGGAGTACATTCTTTTCGTCCTCCATGGCGACAAACTTGAAATCACCGCATCCGACCAGGAGCTCACCCTCCGCACGGTAGTCACCGTTGATTCCAAGGAAGACGGCAGCATCGTCGTTCCCGCCGGTCAGCTCATATCCCTTTTCAAAGCCCTTCCCGACCAGCCGATTACCATCCGCACCACAGGAGAAGCGTCTTTCGAATGCGTCTGGAGCAACGGTAATTCCTCCCTGCCCTTCTTGCCGGCGGCTGATTTCCCCGAAATCAAGAACGTGGAGGATGACGCCCCCACTCTGGTGCTTCCTGCCGAAACTCTCATCGAGGGCATTTCCAGCACCGTGTATGCCACGGCAGACGACGAAATGCGTCCCGCGATGAACGGCATCTTCTTCGACATCTCGCCGGAGAGCACCACCCTCGTGGCATCCGACTCCCACAAGCTCATCTGCTACACCACCGCAGATGTAAAAGCCGGCGAAGCCGCCTCGTTCATCCTTCACAAGAAGCCCGCAGGCGTGCTGCGCAGCACCCTTTCCAAGGAAGACGGCGACGTTACCGTCCGTTTTGATTCCACCAACGTAGTGTTCTGTTTCGGCGAAACCACCATGATCTGCCGCCTCGTGGTCGGGAAATATCCCAAATACCGCGACGTAATCCCGCAGAACAACAGCAACGTGCTCCGTATCGACCGCGAACAGCTTCTCAGCACGGTGCGCCGCGTCAGCGTGTTCGCCAACAAGGCGTCCAACCACATCAAGCTCACGCTCAAGGATGGACAGCTGGAGATTACCGCCCAGGATCTCGGTTTCGCCATCGCAGCGTATGAGAAACTCGGTTGCGACTACTCCGGAGACGAACTCACTATCGGTTTCAAGTCTTCCTTCCTTATCGACATACTCTCCAACATGGGGTGCCAGACCATAGTGTTCCGCTTTGCCGACGCCCGCCGCGCGGCGCTCATCGTTCCCTCGGAGGAAGAAGCGGACAGCGAGAAGGTGTGCGGCATCCTGATGCCAATAATGGTTTCATAAACAATACAGAATGGAACTCAATCTGCAGAGGCCCCTGCTCTTCTTCGATATCGAGAGCACGGGCCTTAACATTCCCACCGACTCTATCATAGAGCTCAGCTTTGTAAAGGTCTTCCCCGGAAGGCCTGAGCCCGAAATCAAAACCTGGCGCATCCGTCCCTGGGACTACGATGGCAACTGCCAGAAGCATATCTCCGAAGAAGCCTCCAAGGTAAACGGAGTAACCGACGACATGCTCACCGGCTGTCCGCGTTTCCTTGAGGTGGCGCCCGAGGTGGTAAGCTGGCTCAGGGACTCGGACCTTGCCGGATTCAACTCCTCGAAATTCGACCTTCCCATGCTCGCCGAAGAGATTGAAAGGGTGAAACTCTACTGTCTGCGCCGTATAGGCGCTTTCGACGCCCCGGAAGTTCACAAGCAGAAGGCGCGTCAGACCCTCGAGGCGGTCGATATAAACCTGCATGACTGCGCAATGGTGGATGTTCAGAACATTTATCACGCCATGGAGCCAAGGAACCTCAAGGCCGCCTACCGCTTCTACTGCGGAGGAGAGGATTTCACAGGCGCGCATACAGCCGAAGCCGACACCGTGGCCACCTACGAAGTGCTCAAGGCGCAGCTCGACATGTACAAGGAGCCCGCTCCCTACCGCGAACAGGTGCTGAGGAACGACCTTGCTTCGCTCAGTTCGTTCGTAGGCAAAAAGTACGTGGACTTCTCCGGACATCTCATTTACGACGATTCCGGAAAGAAAGATCCCGCGCACATCCTCATCAATTTCGGAAAACACAAGGGACGCAGCGCCAAGGAGGTCTATGAAAAAGAGCCCTCCTACTTTGCCTGGATAGACGGAGGCACCTTCACGCTCGACACAAAGGCCCAGTTCTCACGCATCCGCAAAGAACTCGACGCAGCCGGAAAGGGTCCGGCGTCCCAGGAAAAAATCGACGCCCTCAAGAATAGATTCAACGGGGGAAAGCTGTTCTGACCGGTTATGAGACTCATCCCCATATACACCTGGAACAAGGGCCTTCTTACCGCTTCCATGAACGGAAAGAGGTTTTCCAAACAGCCATGGGCCCAGGGGGTTCTCCTGCTTGCCTGCGTAGTACTGGCAATGCTTCTGGCCAACCTGCCGTTCACGAAAGAAGCCTATCACGATTTTCTCGGAACAACCATATCCCGACATTTCGTGAGCCCGAGCGGAAACATTGACGTCACTTTCCCCGTTGGCATGACGGTCGAGAACTTCATCAACGACGTGCTGATGATGATTTTCTTCTTCACCGTCGGCCTGGAAATCCGCCGCGAAATCTCCTACGGGGAGCTGTCTTCCCCAAAGAAAGCTATGCTCCCCATCATAGCAGCGTTCGGCGGCGTCATATTTCCGGCCCTTATCTACACGCTCGTCAACCACGGCACCCCGGCCGCCTCGGGATGGGGCATTCCTACCGCAACCGACATCGCCTTCGCAGTCTGCATACTCACCGTTCTGGGCGACAGGATCCCGGTATCGCTGAAAGTATTCCTCACGGCCCTCGCCATCGCGGACGACCTTATCGCCATCCTCGTGGTAGCCTTCTTCTACGGCGGGCACATCAATTTCCCGCTGCTGCTGGCAGCCGTGGCCGTGATCCTTTTCACCGTCCTGCTCCGCAGGCTTGGCGAAAAGCATATCATTGCATACCTTGCCTGCGCCTTTGTCGTGTGGGTACTGTTCTATTACAGCGGAATACATGCGACCATGTCCGGCGTCGTGATGGCTTTCCTCATCCCCGGCACGCCCCGCTACAACGAATCGCAGTTCAGGCACAAATGGAAGAAGTACAGCCAGAGGCTCACGGACTACCACGGCCTTGAAGGCGACGAAAGCTTCCCTAACGGCCCGCAGAGGCATTTCATAAGGGTTCTCGGGAAAGTAGGCCGCGGCTCCATGACCATGACCGACCGGCTCGAGAATGCGCTCTCCCCCTGGGTCAACTTCCTCATCATGCCTTTATTCGCCCTCGCCAACGCCGGAGTCGAAATAAGCGGAGCTCCTTCGGGAGGAGTGAGTCTCGGGATATTCCTCGGACTCCTGCTGGGCAAACCCATAGGAATCACCCTTGCGAGCTGGATTGCCATAAAATCCGGTGTAGGGGAAATGCCGGCAAAATCGAACTGGGCGATGTTCTTCGCCGTCGCATGCCTTGGAGGGATAGGTTTTACCATGAGCATTTTCGTGGACACCCTCTCTTTCGGAGGGCTCGACCCCTCTCTTACTGCCTCCATGCGGGACTCAGGCAAAGTCGCAGTACTGCTCGGCTCGGTGGCTTCCGCCCTTCTCGGAACGATACTCGTGAATATAGTCTCCAAACACAGTAAGTCATGACGGCTGCAGTATATCTGGGTTCCCGCAAAGGGAACGACCCGAAATACGGCAGGAACGCCCGCCTTCTTGGCCGACTCCTGGCAGAGGCCGGCATTTCGGTAGTCTATGGAGGCGCGAAAGTAGGCACCATGGGAGAGCTCGCCAAAGGTGTGCTCGAGGCGGGAGGCTCGCTCACCGGAGTCTTCCCCAAAGGCTTCAAAGGGAGGAAAGACTATGCAGATAAAGGCATAGAAGTGAAGCAGGACGGCCCGGGAATCAATTTCGTGGAGGCGCCCGACTTCGATTCGCGCATCCGGGAAATGGAGCGCAGGAGCGACATCTGCATAATCCTTCCCGGCAGCTTCGGCACCATGCACGAATTCTTCTCCTATTTTGAAGGGAATGAACTGTCAAGCTACGAACGGCGTCTTGCCATCCTCAACACCGACGGTTATTACGACCCCATCCTTAAGCTGGTCGGCAACATGATAAGTGCCGGATTCACTGACGCTTCCGACATGGACAGCCTCCTTGTCGCCTCCACCCCCGAAGAACTGGTATCAAAGCTGGCCGGCCTCGGAAAATAAGCGGTCGAAAATGGTCCGGAGCCTTTTCGGATCGTCGATAATCAGGCGCAGCTGCTCAAGAGGGGCTCCGTTTTCGCTTTCGGGAAGGCAGAGTTTCAGATATCCTCCCCTGCCGTACTTCTCCCTCAGATGCTCGAGCGTCCTCTCCCAATGGCCTTCGGCTCCCAGGTCCGGATAATGCGAAAGGCCATACTGTATTGTGCGGCGGATGATGGTTTCGGGGTCGATGAGGCGGTCGGCCTCTGCAAGGATGCGGCCGTAAAGGCTCCGGGGCTCCCTTCCCGCCGAAGCCCTGTGGTCTTCAACGGCCTGCGCTATCAACTCTATTTCTTCTGCAGAGAACCACTCCGGAAGCCGCGAATCCGTACGCACAATGCGGCCCGACTCGAGATGATGCCTTTCCCTGCCGGCTACGAGCCCCGTATCGTGGAAGGCCGCTGCGGCATAAACGATGTCTTCCCGCACATCATAATGCCTTGAAAGACGGAGACTTCTCTCGATGACAGCCCTCGCATGGTCTTCACGGTGCGCAGCATCGAACTGCGAATAACGAGGCACGACCTCCTTATCACAATAGATCCGAAGGCCGTGCGTTACCATATATTGAAAAGTTTGTAATGGAGCCACTTGCGAGACTTGAACTTGCGACCTGCGCGTTACGAATGCGCTGCTCTACCGACTGAGCTAAAGTGGCATTGTGTTTGCAAATATAGCAATTTTTTTAAAAAGAGCATATTTATCATGAAAGCGCTTTACATCTTCCTCAGCCTCATCCTCGGAGTATTCCCGTTCAAAACCGGGAGCCTGGAGTCCAACTCGGAGAAACAGGTATATGTGGTTCATTACCAGTGGGGAGTTCTCAATGCCGACGTAGCACGCATAACCGCCAGCTGCGAATCCGTCCTTTGGCATGGCGAACCCGCATACAAGGCCAGGATCTATGGGAAAACCGCAAAGTTCTGCGAATCCATCGTAAAGGTGAGGGAAGATTTCACATCCACCTTCACCGCGGCGGACATGCGTCCCGTCAAATCGAGCCGCAAGGCTTTGGAAGCCAAGTATAACGGAGGCGAGACATACAAGTATGACTGGGAGAACGGCCTTCTCGAAATGACAATCTCCAGCAACAAGAGTTCCGAACGCAAGAAAGAATTCTCCCTCGAAGAAGGCACCCTCGACGTACCCAGCCTCTACTATGCCGTCCGCAGCATCGACCTCGAAAAAGTGAGCGACGGAAAGCCCTTCGCCATAAGGGTTGCGCTTGGGGACGCAGTAGAGACGATAAGCATGCGTTATGACGGGCTGCAGACTCTCCAGGCACGCGGCATCGACAAAACCACAGCCCATAAACTCAGCATCAGCATTACTTCCGGCAACACTTTCGACCCCAAGAAGAACGTGGTCATATATCTTTCCGACGACGACGTGCACATCCCCCTTTATTTCGAGGCCCCGCTCAAGCTCGGAAAGGTCACCGGACGCCTCGAGAGTTCTACCGGAAAGTGATCAGAATTTCAGCTTCAGGCTTCCCGTCACGGTTGTTCCCGCCATGGGAATGAAGCCAATCTGCCGGTAACGGTTTCCGGGGGTGTACCCAAGGGACTCGCTTACCGCCGAATATACCCAGCCGCTCGCGGCAAAATGGGAATTCAGCACGTTCCCGAGGTTAAGGCCGAACACAGCTTCGCGCACTATCCTCGGGAATTTGAGCGTATAGCTCATGCTCATGTCGGAGACGCAGTATGAAGGCAGTGACCTCTCCTCGCATGCGGTGTTGTCAAGATACTGCCTGCTCACATAAGCCGTGTGCCATACTGCCGAGAATCCCTTGAGATGAAAATCGAGGAAGCCGTTTACGATTGCAAAAGGAGAATATGCAAGGGTGGAATTGTCGTAATGCACAGTGATATAATCCCCGTCCCAATTCTCCACAGACTCGTCGAAATCCAGGATGCGGTTTTCACTGAGCGCCGCGTTGGCCTCAAGTGTAAGGCAGGAAAGGATACCAACGGCCGCAGAAGTCTCAACCCCTACACGGTAGGAGTCCTTTATGTTGGTGGTAAGTGCCTCGCCTATGTCGCTGACAGCTCCGGTCTGCACAAACTGGCCGTCATACTTCATATAGTAGTAGTTCTGCGAAAAGCGGACTCGCTCCGAGTCGTACTGCCACCCGGCCTCGTAATCGAACACCCTTTCAGGCCGAGGAGCGGGGTATGAACCGTTGTCGGTGAAGTTATTGCGTTCGGGCTCGCGGTTAGCCACAGCAATGCTGGCATACACGCGGCAGCCGTCTTCGGAATAGCTGATACCCGCTTTCGGATTTAGAAAGACGTAATGCCGGTCTATGTCCAGAACCTGATTGCGGTAGGTCCCGTCCGTCTGCTTTATGAACTTGTCATTGACGCCTCCGGTAGTATAACCTACACTGCGCAGCTGGAGGTCGGCAAAAGCCTGCCAGCCTCGTCCGAAAGTGTATGAGGCCTTGACATAAGCGCTGCAGTCACCTTTCTCAGCGTCGGAATCGTAGTATTTATACCACCCGTCGGAAAGAAGAGAAGCGTCGAGACCGTCCGAGGCATAGGTGAGGTAACCGAAATGATTTCCGGTAAAACGCTGCAGGGAGAAGCCGCCCACGATATTCCATCCCCCGTTTTTGTAGTCAAGGCTGCCCACTACCCCGTAAGTGTTCTGTTCCAATCCCTTGCGCCTTACAAAGTCGGCCCTGGACAAGACCGGATCGGTGAGGCCGAACTTCCGAAGTTTATTCTGATAGCGGAATTCCTCGTAGTAGCCGTAGCCATAAGTATAATGAAGCGTTGCGCTGGCATCAAGGCGGCTTGAAATGCGCCATGAAGCATTGAGGAGGTTGTGGTTCTGCCAGAAATTATCCGTCGTCTGGGGCCATAGGCTGCCGTCAGACAGGGCATAACGCTCCGTCATATAATTGCCGGAAGCATCTTTAGGGAAGGTCCAGTTCACATCGTCAAAGACAAGGCGCTCATATAGCGAGTTGAAACGGCCCAGCCCGCGCTCATACATGTCGGCGTAGGTGCGGATCCCGTCGTTCATGAGGGACTCGTCGTCGTTTCCCGCGACCACACCGTTCCACGCCTGCCCGGTGCACTCGAAGTTGCCTATGTTCAGATACTTTATTACGACATCCCTGCCCAGCCACGAAATGCTGCCGCTGTAGCTGCCGCTGCGGCCTGCTGTTCCATGGATATAGCCTTCCGTGCCGGTTCTGTGATACGCCCCCTCGATCACCAGGTGTTTACCTATCAGTCCGGTCGTGAAGCGGGCTCCGGCATTGTAGGTATTATAACTGCCCCATGATGATGTAACCGTCACCGAGGGTATCAGGGACGGGGCTTTTGATGAAAGCGACACGGTTCCTCCGAACGCTCCGTCGCCGTTGGAAGAAGCTCCCACTCCCCTCTGTATCTGGACGCTGCCCATAAGCGAAGCGTAACTGTTCATATTGGCCCAGAAGACGCACTGGTCTTCGGGAGAATTGAGAGGCACCCCGTCAAGGGTGACGTTGATGCGGGAATCCCCCGCCCCCCTTATACGCATGTAGGACGTACCCGTTCCCAGGCCGTTTTCTCCCCACGCAAGCACGCCGGGAGTCCTTGACAGAAGAAGAGGCAGTTCCCTTCCATAGGAGGAAAAATCCTCGAGGTCGTCACTTCCTATATTTGCAACCGCGAAAGGCGCATCCTTCTGGGGACGCACCGCAGAAACCGCCGAAGCGGCAATCTCTTCCACCCTCACCGAATCAAGCTGACCCCAGGCGCTCATGCAGCCAAGGCCAAGGAACGAAAATAAAAAAACAAAACCTCGCATGATGATGAATTTACATTACGCGGGGTCTGTCGCTTGCTCCCTTCGGAGGTCCTGGCCTCATCAGGTTCTAAGGGTATGATCTCAGCCTTCCGGCACCCCCGCAATATTTGATTGCAAAGATAAACTATTTTTTCTTCAATTCAACCTTGTAAATCCTGGGCCAGTATTTGCCCGTCAGGAAAAGCTCTCCTTTGGAGTTGACCGCTATGCCGTTGAGCACATCGGTGTCCGGCTTGCGAAGACTATCGGGCAGCAGGCCGGTACAGTCGATCCGGGCGGTCACCTTTCCGTCGGAGGGGTCTATCTGCACTATGACGTCGGTAGTGTAAATGTTCGCCAGGATCTTGCCGTCCATCCACTCCAGTTCATTGAGCATGCGCACAGGCCTGCCGTCGAGGCGGACGAAAATGGTGCGCAGGAGCTTGAAATCCGAAGTCAGCACATATATCCTGTCAGAACCGTCGGAAGCATAGAGAAGCGAACCGTCGGTGGTGAGCCCCCAGCCTTCACGCGGGTAGCTCCAGGTGCTGCCATATTCGAAAGTGGAAGGATTATAGACAAAGGCAACCTTGTTTGTCCAAGTGAGGATGTAGAGCTTTCCGTCAAGGATGCACGAACCCTCCGCAAAGTATTTTCTTGAGAAATTCACTCGCCGGAGCACCTCGCCGCTGGAAAGGTCCACCTTGCGGAGTGAAGATTCGCCGTACTGGCCGGTGGTTTCGTAGAGCGTGTCGAGATGGAAGAAAAGCCCCTGGGTATAGGCGGAAACGTCGTGAGGATACGATTCCAGAACTCTTACCTTATAATCTTTGGGACCCGCCGCACAGCTCGCGCAGGAAAACATCAGAAGTATTGCAGTAATGATGCGCATTGCAGGACAAAGGTAAACATTTCCCGCCAAATTGTTTATATTTGTAGCATATAAAACCAAGACCATGGCAGAACTGCATCCGGAATACGCTATCGATATTGAAAAAGTCATAGCAAAGAAGTTTCCGGGGAAAAAATTCCCCGGGTGGTTCATCCGCTGGATAAAGAATTTCATCCATCAGGATTTCCTCAATGATTTCTTCGTAAAAGGCTATGAAGGCATCGAGTTCTGCACCGAATGCACCAAGGCGCTCGACATCACCCTCGAAGTGGAGGGCCTCGAAAAGGTAAAAGTTCCCGAAGGGGCCAGAATCACTTTCGCCAGCAACCATCCCCTAGGAGGCATCGACGGAGTGACTCTCACCGGAGTCGTGGGCACCCGTTTCAGCGACAGGGGCATAAGGCTCCTGGTGAATGATTTCCTCATGGCCATCAAAGGACTCAGTTCCATGAGCATTCCGGTAAGCAAAACCGGCGCGCAGGCAAGGGACCTTCCACGTCTGGTAAACGAAATCTACGAATCTTCCGACAATATCGTCATCTTCCCGGCAGGGCTCTGTTCCCGCAAGATAGACGGAAAAATACAAGACCTGCCGTGGTCGAAGAACTTCATCAAGATGAGCGCCAGGACAGGCCGCTGGGTTGTTCCGGTCCATTTCATCGGCCGCAACAGCAACCGCTTCTACAATATCGCAAGGATCTGCAAATGGTTGAAGCTCAAATTCAATTTTGCCATGCTCTTCCTTCCAGACGAACTCTACCGCGCCCAGCACAGCACCTTCAAGATTATCTTCGGCGAGCCTATACCCCCGGAAACGTTCGATTCCTCCAGAACCCAGACCGAATGGGCCGCCTGGGTAAGGGAAAAAGCATATAACCTAGAGTAGCATGGAAAAGATCATCGATCCCATAAGCACGGACCTCATCAAGGCCGAACTTACTCCCGACAAGAAACTCCGCAACACGAACAAGGGCGGCAATGTCATCTACATAGTCGATGCACACGACTCGCCCAACACCATGCTGGAAATAGGGCGCCTGCGCGAAGAATCCTTCCGCCAGGCAGGAGGCAGCAGCGGACTCAGCGCCGATATCGATGAATTCGACACCATGGAGAAGCCCTACAAGCAGATTATCGTATGGGACCCGGATGCGAAGGCGATACTCGGAGGCTACCGCTACATCATGGGGCCGGACATAACCTTCAAGGAAGACGGCCAGCCCAAGCTCGCCACTTCCCACATGTTCCGCTTCAGCGAACGCTTCATCCGCGACTACCTTCCCCACGTAATGGAGCTGGGCAGGAGTTTCGTAGCCCCTGAATATCAGAGTTCCAAAGCCGGGGCAAAAGCGCTTTTCGCCCTCGACAACCTCTGGGACGGAATAGCCACAATCGCATCCGAACACCCGCAGATAATCTATTTCTTCGGAAAGATGACGATGTACCCCTCATACGACAAGGTATCCCGCGACTTCATACTTCACTTTCTCTGGAAGCATTTCCCCGATCCCGAGGAGCTGGTGCGTCCCTATAAACCCGTCCTGCCGCAGACAGATCCCAGGCTGATGGACCTTATTCTCTGCGAAAACGACCTCAAGGCCGACTACCGGAAACTCAAGGACACCGTACGCAAACTCGGCACACAGATTCCGCCGCTCGTGAATTCGTACATGAATGTCTCGTCCACCATGAAAATGCTCGGGACCGCAGTCAACGACGAGTTTTCCGACGTCGAGGAAACCGGCATACTGGTATGTTACAACGAAATGTTTCCCGACAAGATAGACAGGCACGCCAATTCATCCTGGGGAGAATGGATAGAGAAGGTACGCGAAAGGTTCCCAAAACTCAACCCGGATGCGTTCGAACGCCTGAGACTGCGCCGCGAAGAAAAGCGCAACCGCATCTTCGAGCATTTCAAAAGCAAGACGGATAATCCGGAAGAAGAAAAATAAAAGGCGGGGCCGTAAGCCGGTTTCTGTTTTTAAATCTGCCATTTATCTGCGCAACCTACCCCCCGGCAAAGAGCGGGCAGCCCTTGGTTGCCGGTATACTTGGTCTTGCAGGCCCCGGTGCCGTACCCTCCGCATATCGCTATACGAAGCCGTGAGCTCTTGCCTCGCGTTTTCACCCTTACCGGAAAGGAAGCCGCCTCCAAAAGAAGACGCGCAAGCCTCCGGCGGTTGTTTTCTGTTACGGCCTACATAAGATTACTCCCATCTGCGCTTTCCACAGCGGGGTGCCCTTTCCTGTCCGGACTTTCCTCCCGGGATAAGCCGGGCGGCAGATCGTCCCGCCTTTTATTTCGGCTGCAAAGTTAGAAAAAAATCAGATAAGTTCCGCCAGCAGGTCGTAGTCGAGGGCTTCGGTCACGCGGACGCGGACAAACTGCCCTACAAGGGAGTCAAGGTCAGTGCCGGACGGGCAGCTTACGACAATCTCCCCGTCAACGTCGGGACTCTCGAACTCGCTTCGGGCAATGAGCCGACCGTCCAGGACGGAATCTACCAGGACGGAATATTCCTTTCCAACCCTGGAGGCATTGTACTCCGAAGAAATCTCCCGCTGCAGACTCATAAGCGCATCGAAGCGGCGCTGCTTTTCCTCCTGTGGCACATCATCCTCAAGATGAGCCGCCCCCCAGGTTCCTTCCTCCTCGGAATACATGAAGGCGCCGAGGCGTTCGAAGCGGGATTCGCGGACGAAGTCCATCAACTCTTCGAATTCGGCCTCCCCTTCTCCGGGATGGCCCACAATGAGAGTGGTCCTGAGAGCCACGCCGGGGACTTCGCTGCGGAGCCTGCGGATGAGCTGCCTCGTCCATGCGCCGTCCACATGGCGATGCATATTGGAAAGCACCTTGTCGGAGACATGCTGGAGGGGAATGTCCATGTAACGGCAGACTTTCGGATTTTCCGCAAGTTCCCGGATCACATCATCGGGGAAGCCCTCCGGATAAGAATAATGGATGCGCAGCCGCTCGATACCGGGGACATCCGAAAGCGCCCTGAGGACATCGGCCAGGCGCCGCTTCCCGTAAAGGTCAAGCCCATAATAAGTTGTATCCTGGGCTATCAGAAGAAGCTCCTTCACCCCAAGGGCGGCAAGTTTCTGCGCTTCCTCCACTATCTTTTCCAAAGGTACGGAACGGTGAGCCCCGCGGATATACGGAATAGCGCAATAGGAGCAGCGCCTGTCGCATCCTTCGGATATCTTGATGCATGCAAACGGAGCGCCGGAAAAATAACGCGACGTGCGCAGACTCTCCCGGGGAGAAACGCCGAGCGCCCGCACTATAGGGTCAAGGTCCCGTGCCCCGAACCATCCGTCAACTTCAGGCATGAGGGCCGGAAGCTCGGAGGAATAACGCTGCGAAAGGCAGCCGAAGACGTACAGTCGCCCGGCCACCCCCTCCTTGCGGCGGGCGGCCTGTTCCAGAATGGCCTGGATGCTCTCCTGCTTGGCATCGCCGATGAATCCGCAGGTATTTACGAGCAGATAGTCAACCGGACCGGCCCAGCTCTCCGGCAGCACTTCGAAACGGTCACCGGGCAACTGCGCAAGCAGATGCTCGGTGTCCACGGTGTTCTTGGAACAGCCCAGAGTTATTACCTGTACCGATGTCATTCGGCCTGCTCCGCCTGCGGCTCCTCTTCTTCCTCTACGAAGTCGAGCGAGGCATGCTCGGCAAGGTCCTGATACCACTCCAGTACTTTCTTCATGTGAGAAGCATAGAAACGGTCGGCATCATAATCCGGAACGGCCTTGTCGAAGAGGGCCTTGACGGCCGCGGCGTCCTTCACCGAAGGAAGGGCGTTTCCGTCGAGGGTTTTCTGGATAGCGAGAAAAACTTCCCTGAGTTTGAGCTCGCCTTCGGAAGTGAAGATGCAGATGTCTGCAAGGGTGGTGATGCGGTTGTGCGCATCGAATACGGTGCGGTGACCGTCTGAAAGTGATTCAGCAATTACTGCATTTCCCCTGGAAAGGGCCAGGAAACGGTAAAGCCCGTGCTTTCCGTTGATTGCGAGAATCTTTGAAAGATCTGTTTTGTTATTATCCATATATCAGTGTATCTGTTTTTTCAAATAGTTCCTCGAGCGAGGAATCGTTGTCAATGATGACATCCGCCCTGGAAGGATCCACCGGAGCCTGTGCCGAAAAGCGCTCGGCCACACGGGGATTTCGTTCCAGCCGCTTTTCAAAAGGAGCGCGGACCAGCCATACTTCATCATAAGTGCCGTCGAAGGCTGGTTTTTCAAGGGCAATCGCCGATTCTACGAAAACCATGTCCTCGTCTTCATGCTCCGATTTCCAGGCGGCAAGGTCTTTCAGGACTTCGGGATAGACTATATCCTCCAAAGCCTTGCGCCTTACGGGATCGGTGAAGATCACCCCTGCCTGCGAGAACGGAAGGCCTATGGCCTCCTCTATCCTCGACTTGAGCCCCGGAACGCTTTCGTAGAGGGCCTTGGTGCGGGAGTCGCAGTCGTAAACCGACAGTCCGAGAGCCCTTAGACGGCTGCACACGGCCGATTTTCCGCTGCCTATAGGACCGGTTATGAGAACAGTCTTACTCATCGGCAGTCTCGGCACATTCAGCTACATCGGGCGACAGCACACAGGAAAACACCCCTTTGGGAAGGGAGCTGCAGTGAATCATGCAGCGGCCCGTGATGCTGTGGGCGAATTCGCCATAGTCCACGTAAAAATCCACAAGACCCCTCGGGTCGTTGATGAGCGGGAACACGCATCGGAATGTCGCCTTAACCGTGGAGGGATAAACCATCAGGGATGTTCCCGGAGGCAGATTCCGCACGGAAACAGGCGCGTCAGTGCTTATTTCCACATAGCGCGACACTTCCATGGCATACGCCGCCTTGTTTTCCGAAAGACGCGTACCGGAGGGAGTTTCAAGCCTAACCTCGCCATGGACGTTTCCATGCAGGTCGCTTAGCGAAATGGTGGAGGTATAAACTTCATCAAGGGCTTCCAGCACCTCGGCAGGGCCGTAAACCAGAACGCTGTCCGGCTTCACTGAGAGCGGGGCCACCTGGGTGAACTGCGGCCTGAAAGAAGGCAGGCAGACAGCCCGTACCGGAAGACGCCTGTGGTATTCCTGGATGAAGCGGAAGGAAGCGTTGTCGAACAGGAACGCCTCGACCTTCGCTCCCTGGCCGTAGATATCGGTTGCGTACCGTAAAAGATGCGGCGCCGATATTCTGAAGAAATCGTCCTCCACCGGAGAAAGGTCCTCCGGAGCAAAGCGGACGGTCACGGCGCCCCTCCTCAACCCTATCAGCAGCAGGCGGAACCCGGATGCGCTCACGCGCGCGGCCATGGTAACCGCGTCGCTCGAACGGGCGGCGCGGCCTTCTATGCTGCTCTCCGCCACAACTTCCTGGCTCACAATGCTGCTGTGCGTCTGGGAAAGGTTATGGATCAGCCATATCGAGGCCGACAGGAGAAGACAGACTATGAAGGCCGTCCACTTCTTCATTACGGGAAGCTACTTCTCTTTCTTGTCGTAAGTATCCTCCGCCTTGGGAGCCTTGGGGGCTTTGGGGGCCTTTTCAGCCTTTGCCTCCTGCTGGGCAGGAGCCTGGGAAGCGGTGTCGCTGAAATCCTTCTGGATGGAATTCTTGTCAACCCTGAGCTTGACGTCGCCGTCAACCTTTATGAGGACAGTCCTCTCCTGGATTTCGAGAACGGTGCCGTAGATTCCGCCGGCGGTAACAACTTTGTCACCTTTCTTGAGGGAGTTGCGGAAAGCCTCAAGTTCCTTCTGCTGCTTGCGCTGCGGACGGATCATGAAGAAATACATCACCGCAAACATGAGGATGATCATTATCCAGAAACCGGCACCGCCGCCGGTCTGTCCCTGAGCGGCTGCGCCCTGGGCCTGAAGTACGATGTAAAGGAGTTTCATTGCTATTTCTGTTTATTGTTGATCAGTCTGTCAAGGATGCCGTTCACGAAGGCACGGCTTTCGGGAGTCGAGTAATATTTGGATATCTCGACATACTCGTTGATGATGATGCCGCTTCCCTGCTCCGGGAAAGCAGCATTCTCTGCGAGGCCGGAGACGATGAGCGCGAGGTCGGTCGAACAGATGCGGCTCCTGTCCCACTTGGGGGTGATTTCCGCTATGCGGTCCACAAAATAGTCGTACCGTGCGAATGCAGTGCGGAGCACCTTCACTATGAACGCCTTGTCGCTCTCGGACTTCTCTGACATGTCGCTCATATACAGCGGCGGCAGGTTCCAGCGTTCCCCCTTTCCAAGGGATTCCATCGTGCGGCAGCACCAGTTGAGGGCATAGGCAAGGTCGTCATTCCACCAGATTCCCATATCTTCCAGGATTTCCTCCAGCTCGGCATTATCCTCCAGTTCGCTGGCATAGAAACGGCTCCAGAGAGCGGCGTCCTCCTTTATGGACTTCTGCCCGGAAGACATGTAGGCAGAATAGTAATCACGGGTACGGAGCGTGTCGTACAGATGCCTCAGCAGCACGTCATACTGGTCCCATGAGAGTTTCTTTTTCTGGATAATCTTGGTAAAATCGGGGTCGCCTGACAGGAGCGGGGCTATTCCGTTTGCTGCGAACTTCATGTTGGGATGGAGTTCATCCTCGGTGGGATTGAATTTCCCTTTTGCGGCTTCTATGCGCCCAAGGGCCTCTGCAGTAAGCGCCGCCGGCAGGGCAAGCAGGAAAAGGTAAAGGTCCCTTGTCGCCTCGCATGAGAGCTCCAGCTGCGTCTCCCCTTCCTTCACGGTCATGGCCGGATTTTCCGTACGCGAATAGACAGCCTTGAATGCCTTTATTCGGAGAATTCTTCGGTTAAGCATTTTTAATGTCAAAATTTACGCAAAGATAGCATTTAGTCGCGAAAAAAAATTATCTTTGAGGGTCAAATCCTAATTTTTAGTGAAATTATGTACAGAGAAGACAGAGATCAGGACAGATTTCAGAACAGGGATGCCGAAGATGTGTACTCCAAGCCTGTGAGGGCCGGAAAACGTACATATTTCTTTGACGTAAAGTCAACCAAAGGCAACAACGATTTCTATCTCACCATCACCGAAAGCAAGCGCCGCAACAACCCCGACGGCTCGTTCACTTTCGACAAGCACAAAATTTTCCTCTACAAGGAAGATTTCGAAAAATTCAAGGAAGGCCTTGACGAGGTCGTAGAATACATCAGAGTAAAGTGCTTCGGCGGAGAAATCCCCGTAAGGCCTGAATCAACAGAGAATCCCGACGAATTCTAGTCTCACGCTATGGCATCTATCCTTCTCAAGGACGTAACCATAGCCGATGAGCGCAAAGATGTGTTCATAGACAAGGGCAGGATAGTCAAAATCCGCCCTGCCGGGTCTTGCATCGACTGGGACATCGCAGGAGACTGCGATGTTTATGATTGTACAGGCAAGGTCGCCATTCCGGGGTTCATCAACATGCATACCCATGCCGGAATGTCGCTCATGCGCGGTGTCGGAGAGGACATGGTCTTCCACGACTGGCTGGACAAGATCTGGAAAATCGAGGCTGGTTTCGACCACGAATACGTTTACTGGGCGGCGAAGGTAGCCTGCCTGGAAATGATACGCACCGGCACCACTACGTTCAACGACCAGTACTGGTTCTTCCAGAGCTGTCAGAAAGCGGCCGCCGAAACCGGCATAAGGCCGGCGGTAGGATATGACATCATCGACCACGGCGACCCCGAAGAGGCGAAGCGCCAGATGGATCATTGCGAGCAGAAATACGAGGAGGCGTACGACCTCTGGAACAAGGAGGGCGCCATCTATGAACTCGCATTCCATGCCATATACTCGGTCAGTGAACCGATGATGATATGGGCTTCGGAATTCGCCCGCAAACACGACCTCCCCCTGCATATCCACCTCTGCGAAACCCTCAAGGAAGTGCAGGACTGCAAGGCCGAACACGGAGGGCTCACTCCTGTGGAATATCTCGAGACCCTGGGCATCCTGGGTCCCAATCTTCTGGCAGCCCACTGCCTGTGGCTCAGTGAGCACGACGTAGAACTGCTCGCCAAGTACGGGGTGCACTGCATACACAACATCAACTCCAACACAAAGCTCGCCTCCGGATACCGCTTCCTGTACAATGAACTCAGGGACGCCGGGGCCAACATCTGCATCGGAACGGACGGATGCGCTTCCTCCAACAATCTCGACATACTCGAGGCGATGAAGACTTCCGCCCTCTTCCAGAAGGCATGGCGTAACGACCCGAAAGCCCTTCCGCTGCCAGAACTGCTCGACATGGCTACCGTCAACGGCGCCAAGGCTCTAAGGCTCGATTCCGGAAGGCTGGTGGAGGGCGCCCTCGCCGACATTTCCCTGGTGGAGACGGACAGCACGTACTTCCTCTCCCCCGGCCCGTTCCTCGCCAATCTCGTTTATTCTGCACATTCCGACTGCATAGTCTCGGTCATTGCGGGAGGCAGGTTCGTAATGCGCGACCGGGAAATACCGGGCGAAAAAGAGGTGCTCCACGAGGCGCGAAAGGCTCTGTCAAAAATCAAAATGGACTAAAACCACATGACATGGATGAAAGAATAGAAAGGATCAACAGGGCAGCAGAATACATCCGCAGCCGTCTCGGCGGACGCCAGCCAAAAGTGGCGCTCATTCTCGGCAGCGGTCTCGGCCCTATAGCGGACAGCATTCAGGATAAGATTATCATACCCTACAAGGACATTCCCGGTTTCCCCGTTTCGACCGCAGTCGGACACAAAGGCAACTTCATAAGCGGCACTTATAACGGCGAGCAGATATTCGCGATGCAGGGCCGTTTCCATTACTACGAAGGCTACCCGATGGAGACTGTAACCATAGGCGTAAGGGTGTTCAAGAAACTCGGGATAGATTTCCTATTCGTCTTCAACGCGGCCGGGGCGGCAAATCCCGACTTCGAAGTGGGAGACATGGTAATGATTACCGATCACATCAACATGATGCCCAATCCCCTCATCGGGCCCAACATGGAAGAATTCGGACCCCGTTTTCCCGATATGACCTGCGCCTACGACCTCGAACTTCAGAAACTCGCCCTCGACTGCGCAGGCAGGCTCGGGCTCGACGTCAAGAAGGGGGTCTATTTCGGAAGCACAGGGCCCACCTACGAAACTCCTGCCGAGGTGAGGTTCTTCCGCAGCGTGGGAGCCGATCTTCTGGGCATGAGCACCATCCCCGAAGTAATCGTGGCACGCCACTGCGGCATAAGGGTATTCGGCATGTCCGCGGTTACCAATGTCTGCAACACTACCAACACGCCGGTAAACTTCAACGACGGACACGATGTGGTGAACCAGGCCGAGAAGGTAGTTAAGGGCATTCATGCCCTTCTGTCCGAAATGATAAAGCATATCTGATGGCGGACATCGGCTTACAGCACAGCGCCGCGGCTTTCCTGAAAGAAAGGCTCCGGGGCAGGCTCCCCCAGGTGGGAATCATCCTGGGCAGCGGGCTTGGAAACCTCGCCGAACAGATACAGGACCGGATAACCGTTCCATACGTAAGCGTCCCCGGTTTCCCTGCGGCCACCGCAATCGGGCACAAGGGCAACTTCATTTCCGGCGTACTCGGAGGAAAGCAGGTTCTGGCCATGCAGGGACGCTATCATTTCTACGAAGGCTACGGAATGGACGTGGTGATAATGCCCATCCGCATCATGGCGGAACTCGGAATAAAGTATCTCCTCGTTTCGAATGCCGTCGGGAGCATGAATCCCGGCTACGACATCGGCGACCTCGTGCTTATCCGCGACCACATCAACCTGATTCCAAATTCTCTGATAGGCCCGAACCGCGAAGATCTCGGGCCACGTTTCCCTGATATGACCTGCGCCTACGACCTCGAACTTCAGGAGAGGATGGTGGAAATAGCAGAGAGCGAGGGCATTGCAATACGACGCGGAGTCTATGTTTCCACGTCGGGGCCATGTTACGAGACTCCCGCAGAATACCGTTTCTTCCGCGCCATAGGTGGAGATACCGTCGGGATGAGCGTAACTCCGGAGGTGATTGCAGCCAGGCATGCAGGGATGCGTGTCCTTGGCATGTCGGTTGTGACCGATGTGGCTCATGAAGCCGGAGACGGATATGTAACCGACGAAAACGAAATCGTCCGCCAGGCCGATGCCGCCGCCCACAGGATGGAAAGGCTCTTCTCGCGCCTGATTTCAAGCCTTTAGGCGATATTTCGGTGGCGTTTAGCCGATACTTCGGGGGCGGCGGGCGATATCTCGGAGTTTTTAACCGATACTTCGGGGGCAGCGGGCGGTATTTCGTAGTTTTTAGCCGATACTTCGGGGGCGGCGGGCGATATTTCGTAGTGTTTAGCCGATACTTCGGGGGCAGCGGGCGCAATTTCGAGTTCTTCGGGCGCTATTTCGGAGTCTCCAGGCGTTATTACGGGGTCTTCGGGCGCTATTTCGGGAGCTCCGGGCGCTATTGAGTTCATTTCTGAGGCAGGGACTGATCTCCCCCCCCTTTTTCATCGCCCAAATACCAGTCTGAAAGGGAAATGGCCACGGGGTGCAAAGCGGGCCTCACTGCTCCCCAAGGAGGCAAGAGAAGGGTCGCGGGGTGCAAAACAGCCCTCTCCTGCTCCCCAAACCAGCAAGAGAATGGCCACGGGGTGCAAAACAGCCTCTCATGCACCACAAACCAGCAAGAGAATGGCCACGGGGTGCAAAACAGCCCTCCCTGCTCCCCGAAGCAGCAAGAGAAAGGGCACGGGGAGCAAAACAGGCCTCCCTGCTCCCCGAACCAGCAAGAGAAGGGGCGCGGGGTGCAAAACG
>CADBSV010000052.1 GCA_902797435.1 uncultured Bacteroidia bacterium | reverse complement strand
GCAAGGCCGTCAAGAAGATGGCCACCATCGACAAGATGCACGAGGATGGAACTTTCGACAAGCTCGCAAAGCGTGAGCGCCTCCAGGTAACCCGTCAGAGGGAAAAGCTCGAGAAGAACCTCGGCAGCATCCGCGACATGAGCCGCCTTCCGGCAGCCCTCTTCATCGTGGACGTCCAGAAGGAAGCCAACGCCGTCAAGGAAGCCAATCGTCTCAACATCCCGGTATTCGCAATGGTTGATACTTGTTGCGATCCCACCACTATTGATTATGTGATACCGGCCAACGACGATGCAGCAAAGAGCGTCGATATCGTTCTCTCCGCCCTCTGCGAAGCCATCCGTGAAGGCCTTGAAGAGCGCAAGCTCGAGAAGGACAAGGAGGCAGCCGAGGAAGAGAGCAGCGCAACTGAAGAAAAGCCCGCAGGAAAGGCTCTCCGCAGCCGCCGCGGTGCAAAGGCTCCCAAGGCTGAAGCCGAGGCCGCCGAAAAGGTAGAGGCTCCGGCAACCGAAGAGAATAAGGAGGACTAAGCCATGGCAAACATTACCGCAGCAGATGTAATGAAGCTCCGCAAGATGACTTCCGCGGGCATGATGGATTGCAAGAACGCCCTTATCGAGGCTGACGGCGATTTCCAGAAGGCCGTGGACATCATCCGCGAGAAAGGCAAGCTCGTCGCCGCCAAGCGCGCCGACCGCGAAACCTCCGAAGGTGCCGTCGTTTCCCGTATCGAGGGTAACAAGGCCATCCTCGTAGCCCTTGGTTGCGAGACCGATTTCGTCGCCCGTACCGAGGGCTTCCAGGGTCTCGTAGAGGCTATTGCAGATGTCGCTATCAAGAACTTCCCCGCCGACGCCGAGGCCCTGAAGGCCTGCAAGATGGCAGACGGCGAAACCGTGGAAAAAGAGATTGAAGTCTTCACCGGCAAGACCGGCGAGAAGCTCTCCATCGTCTTCTACGGCAAGGTGGAAGCTCCCTACATCTTCGCTTACATCCACAAGCTCACCGGAAAGCTCGGTGCCATCATCGGTCTGAACAAGGCCGTTGACGAAAACCTTGCAAAGGGCCTTGCCATGCAGGTCGCTTCCATGAACCCCGTCGCCATCTCCCCGGAGCAGGTCTCCCAGGAAATGCTTGACAGCGAGTTCAAGGTTGCCGTGCAGAAGACCAAGGAAGAGCTCGTGCAGAAGGCGGTAAACGCCGCTCTCGAGAAGGCAGGAATTAATCCCGCCCACGTGGACAGCGAAGCTCACATCGAGTCCAACACCGCCAAGGGCTGGCTTACTCCCGAGCAGGCTCAGCAGGCCCGCGAAATCATCAAGACCGTCTCCGAGCAGAAGGCTGCAAGCCTCAATGCCCAGATGGTAGAGAACATCGCCAAGGGCCGCGTGCAGAAATTCCTCAAGGAGAGCACCCTCACCGAGCAGGAGTATCAGATGTCAGACGAAAAGATCACCGTCAAGGACGCCATCGCAAAGGCCGACAAGGAGGCCAGGGTGGTTGACTTCAAGAGGGTGAGCCTCAGCGACTAAAACCTGAACCCACAAAACGGACGGGGCGGAGACCATTGCGGTTCCCGCCCCATTTTTCATGGCCTGGAGGCTGCCCCGGTTATTCGTAGGTGAAGCCCAGTTCGTCGAGATACAGGACGCTTCCCGCCGCTCCGGTTCCATAGTCTCCGAGGGCGCTGGAACTTGCAAGTATTACTGCGAACGAAGGAGTTTCTTCGCTGATATAGTCGATTTTCACCGAGAACTTTTCGTAGGCGTCCATCACTCTGTCGAAACTAACCTTCCCGAAGCCTACAATCCCAGGAATTTCAGCAGTATTCTCCAGGATTCTTGCGGGAGGGTCGGCTTCATATTTGTTTTCCCAGGAAGCGAGGGCGACAAACACGAAAGCATTGTCGAGGGTTCCCGCCTTGTCCGTGTAGGGTTCTTTGGCATGGTCGATATTCTTCGGGATATAACGGGCATAGCCGTCCATGGTGGCGGGGCGTTTCTTGAAAGGAACGCCGAGGCTTACGGAGAATCTTTCCTGATCGAAGTCTTTCGTTTCGCCGGTAAAGATGGTTCCGTTTGCGAAAAGGGGAACGGCTTCGGAATACAGGCTTTCAAGCTTCAGGGCGGCTTTCCCTTCTCCGCCATCTGCCGTAATTTCCGTTTCCTTGCTCACGGCGTAACGGCCTTCCGTGACCATGGCAATAAGGAGCATGGAGCCATAGCCCCAGACCGACTTGTCGTCGCTGTCGGCATCCTTGGCATAGGGACATTCCATTCCCCAAGAGTCCTCGCTCCAGAAATCGAAGGTCATGTTGTAGATTTCGCTCACCGGTCTGGGCTTGACCGTGGCCGTCACCGTCCACAGGTAATCGTCGTAGGTGTGCAGGGTAAGGGTAAGCGGGGACGACAGGTCTATTTTGTCTCCGACCTTTATCGCCGGGGTGCATACGGCCCCTTCCGTCATGCTGAATTCGGTTACAGTAACTGCCGATGGGTTGGTATCGTAGGGGAGTACGATGGATACGGTTCTGCCGGGGCCGTCTATCGAGCATTTTATCTGGTCCTTGACTGCAAAGGTTTTCACCACGGCAACGACTTCTTCGTGTGCAATGTCGTTCCACTGGCTTGTACAGGATACCAGCGCCAGGGCTGCGAAAGCGAGATGCCTTGATTTCATGTCAGATTCTTTTAAAACAGGTAGGATATGCCGAATTTTATCTGGAGCAGATCGAAATCGCTGTAGATTGCAAGGCTTGTGAATGAACTGATCTTTACCTGCGCTTCGGTCTGTTTCTCCCACTTGTACCCTACTCCTCCTACGGGAATGGACACCTGCAGGGCCATCCGCTCCATTAAGAATACCGAAAGGCCGGAGAGCATCTGGATGTCTGCGGAATAAAGGTCGGAGTAGGTTCCTTCCTTGCCGCGCTCAGTTTCGGAGTAGTTCTTGCTGTATCCGCGCGAAGCGCAGATGCGTCCTTCTCCGAACAGTGCGAAGATACGGCTGCCAAACAGCGGCAGGTACTTGCGCACGCCAAGTGCGGCCATATAGTTCTCGCTTCGCGTATGCTTGTTGGAGATGCTCAGCAGGCCCGCTATATTGGCGGAATTGCCGTCGAAGGCGACATTCGAATACTCTGCCGTAGCGACAAGCGATAGATTGTCCATGAAGAACCAGTCTGCGTGCAGGCCTGCCGACAGCTTCGCAGCCTTTCCGTCGGCTCCGGTGACGATTCCGAGGAAATTCATGCCGTCCTGTGCGTTCCAGGAGCGGTAGGAGCCGAAAAAGCCTGATGCGAACGTTCCTTTGTCCTGTGCCCAGAGTGCGGCAGGAAGGAGCAGTAAAGCGAGAAATGAAAATAACTTGTTCACGATTGTATGAGTAAAATAAGTTCAGAACCTGGAAGGATTGTTACTTTTATTGGAATATAGTCTTCCGCCTCGGCCTTATAGGGGTTGTCCAGAAAGCGCTGCGGATTCATGGCGGCAAGCGGGAACCAGGAGCTCTGCACCTGTACCATAAGGCTGTGCCCTTTTTCGAAGCGATGGCAGATGTCGGTCATGCTGAAGCGCAGTTCTGTAGGGGTTCCCGGACTCAGCGCTTCTGCCCGGCTTCCGAAGGATTCGCCCCGCCAGCGCGCAGGGCAGATGTCTCCGCGGACAAGCGTCTGCGAACCGTCTGGTGCCAAGTCAATCAGCTTTACAACCAAATCGGCATCCAGCAGCCCTCCTTTGCCGTCAGTCTTTTCCGGTATTTCTTCCACGCTGAAACGCAGCCTTGCCTCCACCGGCCCGGTTGCAGTAACCGCCCGGTCAAGCGGTCCGGCGGCAATTCCGGAAAGCACGTCCTCCCGCGCCGATGCGAAGCGCTGGTCGGCCCACATGTAGGCTTTGTTTCTCCAGGTCCCTACCGTCTCCATGAACGGGACAGGGTTGGATGGGTCGGATATGTAACTTCCCGAAGGGATGGCAAAGCTTGTTGTTCGAGAAGAAAGGTTCTCTCCCTGCCCGGTACCTGTGGGAATCAAGAGTTCCCGCCAGTTCGGCCGCTCTCCCTTGCCCTCCAGGAAATACTCGAAGAAGGGGGCCTCGATTCGCTCCAGAAAATCGGGATCCTTTCGCCAGCCGCCGTGGGTCCAGGGGCCGCAGACAAAGAAACTCTCAGTCCCTGGCGATTGCTTTTTGAGTGCCCTGTAGGTGTTTACGGCACCCCATGCGTCTTCGGCATCGTACCATCCTCCCACCACCATTACGGCTGGTTTTACTTTGTGCAGATGCCCCAGGGGATTGCGCTCCTTCCAGAAAGAATCGTAACCGGGGTGTTCAACTATATCGGAGAATCCTTTCAGCGGGGCCTTGTCATCGCCCGCAGAGTCGTCGCCCCCGAGAAATGGCTGCAGAATGTCCGCCATCGCTTTCCCCCGGAAGAAATCGTACAGGTCGGCATCTTCCGGCACAGGGTGCAGGGAATCTTTCCAGTCGGGGGAGGGATTGCCCTTGGGGCGGAAGAAGGCCCCTCCGAACCCATACATGTCGGAGAGCATGAACGCTCCGTTGTGGTGGGCGTCGTCTCCCATCCACCAGTCGGTTACCGGCGCCTGGGGCGAGACGGCCCGCAGTGCGGGATGTGCACATGTGGCGGCAAGGGTGGCATAGAAGCCCGGATAGGAAACGCCGTATATCCCTACGCGGCCGTTGCTGCGGGTATTCTGAAGGAGCCATTCGATGGTGTCGTAGGCGTCGGTAGCCTCGTCGCATCCGCCTCCGGGCGGCCGCAGGTCCTCGAACTCTCCTTCCGACATGCAGGTGCCCCTTACGTTCTGCTCCACGATGATATAGCCGCGCCGCGTAAAACCGCTCAGCTTTTCGGAAAGATCCCCCACGCCGCCATATCCGTAAGTGCCTGTGGGATAAGGGCTGCGCATAAGGATTATCGGCTTGGGGCCGGCGCCGGCGGGTTCGTACACTGCGGTATATAGCCTCACTCCGTCCCTCATGGGCACGAAACACTCCTTTTTGGTGTAGTGGAATGCAAGCCAAGGCTTGCGCAGGACCTTTATCCCTGCGGCGCTCCTCCACCTTGTCAGGTATGCGGCGGCGCTCCTTGAAGAGACTGCCCCGGCGCAGATGCCGCCGGTATGGTCCAGATGCTGCAGATGGAGGCCGGGGGTCACTGTCCCTGCGTGAAGCACCCGTCCGTCTTTCCCGTAAACCAGGACAAGGTCTTCCGGCAGAATCTGCCCTGCTGCGAACAAGCCCCGAAGGGACGAAGTCTTGAGCAGACGCAGTTTGCTCTCTGCGAAAGGTTCCCCTTCTTCGCGGCGTCCGGTTCTCCTTCCGTGGAAATCCAGTTCGAGCTTCTCGCCGTCAAGTCGGCCGGTCACATCGGCAATGTCACCCCTGGCGCCCGCATCGCGAAGCCATTCTATGGAAAAGGGTGTCATTGCGCAGTCTCCGCTTCCCTGCGGGCGGAACGGGTCCGGCGCAGGCATTTAAGTATCCATGCTCCGTACACTGCCAGCAATGCCGTATTCCCTGCCATAAACGCGACGCTCTTTCCGGAGAGAGGGCTGTCATATCCGATTCCGAGTATTCTGGCGAGCAGTGCGGATGCGCCATAGAGCAGCATGGCAAGGGCGAATGAGATGAAAACCCCGGGGAGGTCGTAGGCCACCGGAGACTTCTTCTGCCCTATGAAATAGCTGAGCAGCATGGCCACTCCGTACCCGGCGAATCCTCCCCATGCACAGGCCATGTAGCCGAAGCGCGGCACGAATGCTACGTTCACCCCTATCATTACGGCCACTCCGGCGGCACTCATGACCGCGCCCCAGATGGTCTGGTCGGTAAGTTTGTACCAGAACGACAGGTTGAAATAGATGCCCATGAAAATTTCTGCCATCATCACTATGGGCACCACCTTCAGTCCCTCCCAATAGCTCCCGGCTACAAGGTAACGCAGAAGGGGCATGTAGAACATTACCCCGAGGAAAGCCAGCAGGGTGAAGAGCACGAAGAACTTCATGCCGTCGCTAAGGGTCTGCGGACTGCTGCGGTCGCCGCTGCCTGCAAATACGATGGGCTCGTATGCATAGCGGAAGGCCTGCGTGAGCACCGACATTATAAGGGCAATCTTGGCGCAGGCGCCGTATATGCCCAGCTGCACGAGCCCCTCTTCCCCTGGAATGAGCTTCGGGAAAAGTATTTTGTCGGCCACCTGGTTGAGGATGCCCACTACGCCGAGAAGCAGCAGCGGCCATGTATAACGCAGCATCCTTCCGGCCAGGGCCTTGTCCCAGCCGTAGAAGATGCCTTTGATTTCGGGAATGAAGAGCAGGGAAACGGCTGTCGTGCAGAGCAGGTTCACGAAGAAGATGAAGCCTACGCCATAGTCGAAGCGCTGCCATAGGGCCTCCAGGGCTGGACTGGACGCGAAGAAGCGTGGCAGCAGCATGAATATGAAGAGGTTGAGCAGCACGTTGGGGATTATAAAGGCGAACTTCAGGGCCACGAAGCGAAGCGGCCTGTGGTTCTGCCTTAGACGGCTGAACATTATGGCCTGGAAAGCGTCCTGACCCACTATGAGCGCCATGCAGGCGATATACTCGGGGTGCGACGCATATCCGAGGGCACCCGATATCGGATGCAGGAAACCCAGCACAGCCGCCACGAACACCGCCGCCACAAGCCCTACGAGGCGCAGCGTCGTGCTGAATACCATTTTCGGGTCTTCCCCTTCCTTGCTCCCGAAGCGGAACAGGGTGGTCTCCATGCCGAAGGTGAGCAGCGTGAGCAGCAGCGCCGTATAGGCATAAAGGTTGGTGACTATGCCGTATCCGCCGCTTTCTGCGGATATGTAATATGTATATACCGGAACCAGCAGATAGTTGAGGAACCTCCCCACTATCGAACTCAGCCCGTAGAGCGCCGTATCTTTTGCAAGGGATTTTAGATTCATATATCTGCAAATTTAGTTATTTTTGCACATTATGAAACGTTACATCATCCCAACTCTTGCCATCCTGGCGGCCGCTCTCCTTGTAATCGGCTGCGGAGGCAGGAAAAAAGCCGGAGCCGGGGCGGCCGCAGCCGGGGCCGAGGCGGACTCAGTCGCGGCGCAGCAGGTAAAAGAAGATTCCCTCAAAATGGAAAAGAAGATTTCAGAACTCCCCGAAGAGCCCGTGTTCGACATCATCACGAACTGCGGCACCATGACAGTCAAACTCTACAGCGGCACTCCCAAGCACCGCGACAATTTTGCCAAGCTCGCGCTTGACGGGTTCTACAACGGCATACTCTTCCACCGTGTGATAAACGGCTTCATGATACAGGCCGGCGATCCCCTCTCCAAGGACGAAGCGCAGAAGAGCATGTGGGGAACCGGCGGCCCCGGATACACCATTCCTGCCGAAATCAAACCCGAGTACAACCACAAGAAGGGTGCTCTTGCCGCAGCCCGCAGGGGCGATGCCGCAAATCCCTACAGGGAATCCTCCGGCAGCCAGTTCTACATAGTGCAGGACGAGCGCGCATGCGCCCAGCTCGACGGGGCCTACACCGTATTCGGTGAGGTTACCGAGGGCATTCCGGTAATAGACAAGATTGCCAGGGTGGAAACCGACGGCCGCGACCGTCCTCTCAGCCCGGTAAAGATAATAACCATAAAACTTCACGAATAAACAGATTCAATAATGAAAAAGATTTTCCTTGCAGCAGTCGCTGCCCTCGTGAGCTTCACGCTCTCAGCACAGATTTATGTCGGAGGTTCCTGCAGCTTCGCTTCCACGAGCTCCGAAGACAAAGTCGCCGACACCCACGCCAAGACAAACAGTTTCGTTTTCGCTCCCAACGCCGGATACTGGCTTTCGGACAAACTGGCAGTAGGTGCATATCTTAACCTTACGGCAGGCCGTCCGGCCGACAAGGCCAGCAGGTTCGGCATCGGCATCACTCCCTATGCCCGCTACATCCTTCTCTCTTTCGACAAGTTCAACCTCCTTGCAGAAGGCGGCCTCAGCTTCTACACCCAGAACGATAAGAATACCGCCACTTCGGGCACTACCATCAAATCTACCAACACTTCTTTCGGAATCTACGCCGAGCCCGTCGTCACCTACGCCCTTAACGAGAATATAACCCTCGAGGCCGGTCTGAATCTGGCAAGCCTGAACTTTGCTTCCACCTCTTCGAAGCGTGTCGTCCATATCGACAGCCCGTCGAGCGATACTACAACCACCGACGACCACGACACCAACTTCACCCTCGGAGCAAGGACCACCGATATTTTCGGAGGCGGTTGGGGAAATGTCCGTATAGGCTTTACCTATAATTTTTAATCATTTTGCGCTGCGTGACCAGATTTTGGCACGCACCTTGCAATAGAAAAAACCGAATAGTTTTTTCATAGGTTAAATTTAGGTTAGAATTGCGAATCGGCCACCGACGGGAGTTGGAGGCCGATTTTCAATTATGTTTCCGTCGCGCTTACCTGAGGTCGAAATGTGCGCTGGGGAAGGTTGCGTCTCCGGCGTAGAAATCCACCGACACATGCCGGCGCGAAACGTTCAGCTTATAGGAACCCGCCGCCCTGGAAACGCTGTATCGCTTGAGCCCGGAGCGGTATTCGTCGAAGAGAGGAGTCTCGTCCAGGATGGGCTTGCCGTCGTCGCGCTTCATGTCCTTTCGCAGCGTGCCGTAGTTTTCGGCACCTTCGGAGATTATGCTGTACTGGTCGAGCTCGGGCCTGGACCAGACGCTGTTGAAGGTCATCTGTGTGATGCGGCCGCCGTCACCCCGCCAGTCGGCCAGTTCGGTGCGGTGCACATGGCCGCAGAGCACTATGGAGTTGCGGCGGGCGAACTCGCGGCGGAAATGCAGCCTGGCTTCGGTATGCTCCGGGGTGTTCTTTCCGTGGTAGAACCATCGGCACGATGCTCCGTCATAGGGGAAGACCGGGCCGTGCACCACTATGAAGGTATGCCGGGCTCCGGAATACTCGGAAAGCAGCTTTTCCACTTCGGAGTCGTCGGGAGTATTGAAATCTATGACTATAAAGGCGTCGGGGCCTATGGAGTAGCCGAATGTGGTCTTGGTAATCTGCCTGCCGAGTTCTTCGGACATTCTGGCAGGAACGTATTCGTGGCAGACTTTCTCGGCATCCGTGCCGCGGATGTCGTGATTGCCCACCGTGAGCACCAGCGGCAGCTGCCCGCCGAAGCTGGCTTTGAAGGAGTTCATCACGTCGTCGAGCATGCGGCGGTGCACTTCGCCGCTGCCGCAGTCTCCCTGGACAAGGTCGCCCATGTGAAGCACCTGGCGGGTGTCTGCGTCCACAAGGCATGCGGCACGCTTGATAAGGCGCGGGCAGCGTTCCCTCCACATCTCGCCGTTGCGGGCGAATTCGGCCCTCTGCACGCGGTTGAGCCATTCGGTGGGCTCGTTGTAATTGGAATGATAGACGCTCGCGGGTTCGGTGTCGAAATGAGTGTCTCCCAGGACTATGAGGTTGTATTCGCCGTTTCGTCCTTCCGCGCCGCGGAAGCGACGGGCCTTTGCGTCCAGTCCGGCAGGAACCAGCTGGGAGAGGCCGATGCCGGCCAGTCCCGCCGCCGATGTCTTGAGGAAATCCCTTCTGTCCATGATGCTATTCTGAATGATTCCTGTATGTGCGCACGGCTTCCATGTAAGGAACCAGCTTTTCCGGATGGTCTGAGGAAATGTAATCGATTCCGTGAAGTATCGCCCAGTCTGCCACCTCGAAGTCGTTCACGAGCCAAAGGGTGGTTTCAATGCCAAGACGCTTCGCTTCGTCCGCGATTTGCGGGTTGTTCAGGAATGCGTTCAGGTCGTATGATATGCCGTTGAAACCCATTTCGGCAGCCCAGGCGGCGTCATGCACACCCACACCGCTTTGCAGGTAGATTACCTTCGCCGCCGGGTCGATGCGGTGCACTTCAAGGCATTTGAAACGGCCGAAGGCGGTATATTCCACCTGCGCCTCCATCTTCATCCTGCGCACCACCGCCATGGTCTTTTCAATGAGCAGGGTTTCCTTTTCGGGGCTGAGCTGGTTCTTGAATTCTATTATCAGCTTGATTTCCGGGAATTTGCGCCCCTGCCCGAACCATTCCTCAAGCGTAGGCATGCGGTGCCCGCCGGGAAGCTTTGCCGCACGGGCTTCGGCAAAGGTGATTTTGCGGATGTCCTTTTCAAGGCCCGGAACAACCGGCCCGTGAAAAACTATCACCTTGTCGTCCGAGGTGAGGTTCACGTCGAATTCTATGGCATCGACCCCTGCTTTCTGCGCCAGCTTCATGGAAGCGAGAGTGTTTTCGAACGGGCCGTCGAAGCGGCATCCGCGGTGGCCCACCACCTTCGGCTGGGCCTGCATGGCCACCGCCGCGGCAAGGCAGAGAATGGAGAACAAAGCTTTTTTCATATCGTTAGGATTAAATTTCTTCCAGCACCTTTTCGGCCTTGGCATAGCCGTTTGCCGGCAGCCTCCAGCAGCTGAAAAGAATCGCAGCCCCGATGAGCCCGAAAAGGATTGCAACCACGAAAACGGCGTTCCAGCCCAGACCCGGCTTGTCGGCAAGCCAGCCGAAGCCTATCCCTGAGATGGTTGTTGCGCCGTAGCAGAAGATTCCGCAGAAACCGTTTGCGCTGCCGCTCGCCCGCTTGGTCGCATACTGTGAGCAGCTCACGCCAAGAAGCGCCTGGGGCCCGTAGATGAAGAAGGCCGAGGCAACGATGAGGATGGCGCTCCAAATCCAGTGCGCCCCGGCGGGAACCCGCCAGAATGCGGCGAAACAGAGGGTTGCCCCGAGAGTGAAGACGGCGCTGGTGCGAAGGGTCCTGCTCTTCATGAGGCGGTCGGTCATCCATCCGGCGGCAAGCGTGCCGAGCACTCCTCCCACAAGTTCGGAGGCCGCCACTATAGATGCCGCGAGGGCGATGTCGAAGCCCTTGTACTGGGTGAGGAACGAGGTCCCCCATTCGAGTATGGTGAACCTGATTACATATACGCAGAAATCGGAAATGGAGATGCCCCAGATGATGGGATTGCGGAATACCATCCGGGAGATGAATTTCTTGTACCTGTCGCCCCTGAGCTGCTCCTGAACAGCCGCAGCGCCGCTTCCGGCAGCTTCGGCGTGTCCCTCTTCGCGGTCGAATTCCTCCACTGACGGCAGGCCGCAGTCGGATGGATCGTCCTTGAGGGTGGTGAACATCAGGGCGGCACCGAAGAAGGCTATCACCGCCGGAATTATGAAGCACAGATTCCATGCCCCGTATCCGAAACGGGACAGTATCCAGCCGCACAAGGCGATGACCAGGCCTGCTCCGATGGAGTGCGAGGCGTTCCAGATGCTCTGCTTCGTGGCCAGTTCCGAAGGACGGAACCAGTGCGCCATCATGGCGGCTATCGGCGGGTATGCCATTCCGTGGACATAGCCGTTGAGCACCCAGAGCGAGCCTATCAGATACACAAGGCCGAGGGTGGCCTTGCCTTCGGCATCCAGCAGGTGCATGAAGCCGTTAAGCCTGGGAGAGAAGCAGATGGCCAGGTTTATCACGCACGACAGGGCGAGCCCCAGCGACATCAGCAGTTTCTTGGAGTAGCGGTCGGCCAGAAGGCCGTTGACCATGCGCGAGAGGCCATAGACTATTCCGTTGAGTGTGAGGAAGATTCCAAGCTGGACCTTGGAAAGCCCCAGCGAGGATTCCATGGCCGGGATGGCGGCGCTGAAGTTCTTGCGCAGGAAATAATAGCAGATGTACCCCACCATGAGCACGATGAGGGTGCGCCACTGCAGCTTTACATACTTCTTTTTTACGCTTGCTTCCATATCAAGCCAGAATTACTTCCACTCCTTCGTTCTCAAGGAAAGCGCGCATTGAGTCCGGAAGGGCGCGGTCGGTAATGAAAACGTCGATGTCGGAGAAATCGCATATTTTTCCGAATCCCACCTTGCCGCATTTGCTGGAGTCGGCCAGCAGCACTACCTTGGTGGCGGAGTTCATCATGGCGCTGGTGAGCCGGGCCTCTTCTACGAATGCCGTGCTCACGCCGGAATCCTTGTCGAAACCGTCGCAACTGAGAAAGAGCTTGGTGCATTTTACGTTTTTGAGGCCTTCGAGCGTGTAAGTGTCCCTTACTGACAGGGATTTCTTTATGAGATGCCCTCCCAGCATCATCACTTCCACGTTCTCCTTTTCGCTCAGGAACACTCCCACCCTTACGGACGGAGTAACAACGTTGAGGGTGCCGCTTGGCTTGAGCGCCAGGGCCATTGCTTCTATGGTGGAGCCCGATGTCATGAGGATGGAGTCATCCTCGGCTATCAGCGCTGCCGCCGCGGCGGCGATTCTTTTCTTTTCCGATGCCTGGATGGATGCCTTTTCCTGCACCGGCAGGTCCACTACCTTCTGCTTTATCGGCGAAGCGCTTCCGTGGTTTCTATAAAGAAGATGCCTGTTTTCGAGGGTGCGCAGGTCGTTCCGGATAGTGGCCGTAGTGACACCGAGAACTTCGGAGGTTTCGCTTACGCGCACGAATCCGGTCTTCTCCAATTGGTCCAGGATGTATTTGTGGCGTTCCTGAAGAGTAAACATGACTCTGTTGTTTTATTCTGATGCGTTTTCGATTTTTTTGTTTTTCGAGTGCACAAATATAAGTAAAAGAAGTTTTTATTCGGAAATTTTTCGATTTATTTTTGATTTTTTGAAAACAAAAAGAAAAACTTATTATCTTTGGCGCAGTAAATACAAACGAGAATGAAGAGAATCGTGGTCCCTGTTCCCCATGCTGCGGCATGCCGCGGCCGTGCTCGACGAGGGCCGCGACGCCGAGCTGCCATGGGAGGCGTTTACTTTTGACCAGACAAGATAATCTCGTATAGAAATGGACAGTTTCAAGACCATTCGTTTGTCAGTCCTTACGGCTTTCGCATTGCTTGTGGGGGGATGTATAGTGTCCTGCTCCGACCGGGAAATCCAGATTTCCACGACCGGCAATAAAGGATATACCGACGTGCCCATCCGCAGTTTCAAGGCATTGGACGCCAACGGGGAATGGGTGGACGCCGAAATCGACGAACACGACCGCAACATCAATTTCACTTTCCGCGCCCATGCTGCGCTTGATTCCGTCAAGTGCGTGCTGGACGTTGATCCTGAATGGGGCTCTCTGGTTTATCCCGAAACCCGTGAGTTCAAACTCAACCTGAATGCGTCCCAGACAATCACCGTAAACGACGGGGTGGACGACATCCGTTACAGGGTAACCGGAGAGATCAAGGAATTCATCGAAAGGATTCAGATTCAGGTGGGTGCCGAAACGGCCGAACCTCTGGCAGTGTCTCCTTCGATGACCGTCCGTCTTTCCCGGACGAAGAACCGCAGCGCCCTCGAACACAGCAAGATTGTCCTCACCACAGGTGAAAGCGTGGTCCTGCTTTCGCCTGAGAGCCTCGACGACGTGAATCTCAATGGTCGGGGCGTGGAAATCAAACTCTACGACAAGCATGTCCATTGCGAGAAGACCTACTCTCTGCAGGCCGTTCCGGCTGCATGCATCAACACCTCCGCCGGCAACTGGGAAGATGTTTCCCTGAGCTGGAGCGCGGAGCACAGCGTCACCCTGCCCGACAACATCGCCATCTACAAGACCTCTTCGCTTCATGGCTCCTCGGGCCGCATAGGCTGGGCCGTGGTGGTTGCCGGAGGAAGCGTGGACGGGGCTCTTTCGGTCAAGGAGACGTATGCCGACAACAAGGTGTCGTCGGTCCTGCACGCCAATCCCTCCTACATGGTGTTCGTGCCGTATCAGGGAGTGAACCGATGGAGCGCCACTGCCGGAAAATACACAGGAAACACGACCGGCGATTTCATCAATCCTACCGTTTGGAAAGACGGAGCTGCCGTGAGGAGCGGAGACTGGGGGACGATGCCCGCGGTCGGGATAAAGGACGGAAAGGCTGAGATCCGCTATGCCGATATAATCGACGGAAGCCTTTACAGTTTCGAAACTCCTTCCCTGACCCCGAACGCAGAGGACGGAACCCTCTGGGATGCCGATCTGGCGGCAGGAGGCTGCCTTATGCTCGTGCAGGACGGTCAGAACCTCATAGGGGGAAACGATTCCCGTTCGCTCGACAGTTACCGCAATGCCTGGACCTCCACTCCGGAGGCCGAGCAGAACCTCACTACCGCATACAAGTTCGCCTCCCTGGAGTCTTATCTTACCGCAAGGACCGGCCGCACCGCACTTGGCTGCACTGCCGACGGTTCGCTGGTCATATTCCAGAGCGAACGCCTCGTGAACATGAATGCCGCCAACCTCTGGTATTCCACAAAGGACAGCGGCTCAACCGCGAATGAAGTGGCGCGCGAGCTTGTCGATATGGGCTGCACCAGCGGCGCCCTCTGGGAGGAGAATTACTGGAACATCGTCCTCATGCAGGACGGCGGGGCCTACAACGAGGGCAACCTCTGGGGAGCGGAATTCTTCCCGCACAAGCGCCGCGAGTCCCTCGGCGACGACGGCAAGACGGCCGGCACGGTGCTCGACAGCGAATTCGTCAACCTGTATGTCCTGATGATAAAGTAGCCTATGAAACGTATTCTGATGACCTTACTGCTCGGGGTGCTCGTGCTTGAGGCATGGGCTCAGAAGAGCCGCACCATAATGGGCACTGTAACGGAGGAGGGCGGCCTTCCGGCGATCGGGGCTTCAATCCTCATTCCCGGGACTACAAACGGTACGCTCACCGATATGGACGGAAACTATCTGTTCACAATTCCTTCCGACACCAAGACGGTTGAGGTGAGCGCCCTGGGCTTCCTGCCTCAGACCATAGTGCTCGGGGCGGGAGACCGTTACGATGTTACCCTTCTCACCGACAGGCTTCAGCTCGAAGAGAGCGTGGTCGTGGGTTACGGCACACAGAAGAAAGTAAACCTGACCGGCAGCGTTGCCGCCCTGAGCTTCGAATCCATAGGGACGCAGTCGCGCCCGATGTTCAACGCCGCCCAGGCCCTCACCGGCGCGGTGCCGGGACTCCAGGTGATGCAGAGTTCGGGAGACCCCTACTCCGAAGGCTTCTCTTACACCGTCCGCGGCCAGGGAACGCTAAACTCCAGCGGGCCGCTCGTGCTGGTTGACGGCATGCAGCAGAACATCTCCAACGTCGATCCCAACGACATCGCTTCCATCTCCGTCCTCAAGGATGCCGCATCGTGCGCCATCTACGGGAACCAGGGCGCCAACGGCGTCATCCTCGTCACCACCAAGAACGGAGGCGCGAGCGGGAAGGTGGAGGTGTCATACAACGCAACCTTCTCATACGACCAGCCGTTCAAGATCATACACACGGTGTCCAACTATGCGAGGTATATGGAGCTGATGAACGAAAGCGCCGTCAATGTTGGACAGCCCGCTCCGTATTCCCAGTTCACCATCGACCAGTGGCGGGCTGCCGAAGCCGACCCGATGGGCCGCGCGGCGACCGGCTATTACAACTTCGTGGCATACCCCAATACCGACTGGTGGGACGAAATATACCAGAACAAGTGGATGCAGAAGCATTCCGTGAGCCTGAGCGGGCGCGAAAACCGTTCGGGATACAACCTCTCCCTGTCCTACATCGACAATCCCGGAATCATCGAGAACACTGGTTACAAGCGTTATTTTGCCAGGGTCAACCTGTTCTCCGACGTAACTGATTTCCTTCGTGTAGGCGCCCGGGTTTGGGGTTATCACACCGATCAGGATAAGGGAAACACCGGTTCGCTCACTTCCCTCAATACGCAGAAGATGGTTCCGGGCATTTTCCCGCACTGGAACGGGATGTACGGCGGGCCGGAGGCCAATGAAGAAGATCCGCAGAGCCATAACCCTCTCTGGGACATGAACACTACCCGAGGGTACCGCAAGAACACCCAGCTGTTCACGGATTTCTATGCGAAGGTGAAGTTCCTGAAGCACTTTTCCTACGACCTCGACTTCTACTACAAGGATTTCCGCAACGAAACCCAGTCGATAGACACCGGTTACGGAAAGTACAGCTATTCCCAGGGCCAGTATGTCGCGCAACCTGTAGCGAACGAGGACCTCTACAGTTCCATGTCCTACAACAGGGAGAACCAGTACAAGCTGTCGTCGGTGCTGAATTACAGCCAGTCTTTCGGGCGCCATGACATTACTGCCCTGGCCGGATACGAAGAGTCCCATTTCGGACAGCGTACCGGTTCGCTCAGCGTAAAGGGGCTGCAGGACCCGTCCGTAGGCGACCCGTCTTCTGCCGTAGAACCATTCGAAAACGGAGGTTCGGGTACCGAATACAGTGCAAGGTCATTCTTCGGCCGCGCCACCTATGCTTTCGACAGCCGTTATCTGCTTGAGGCCAACATCCGTGTTGACGGCTCTTCCCGCTTCGCTCCCGGCCGCCGCTGGGGTGTGTTCCCCTCTTTCTCGGGAGGCTGGAGAATAAGCCAGGAAGAGTTTATGAAACCCCTCAAGGGCATCCTTGACAATCTGAAACTGCGTCTTTCGTGGGGTCAGCTCGGCAACAACTCCATAGGCAATTACGATTGGCAGAGCACTTATTCGAGTCGCGGGTACTCCTTCGGACAGACTCTTGTCAGCGGTCTGGCCATCACTTCCATAGCCAATGAAATCCTCACCTGGGAGACGACGACTGTGAGCAACGCAGGATTCGACTACGGATTCTTCCGCGGCCGGCTCAGCGGAAGCCTCGACGCCTACCGGAAGTACACCGACGGCATCCTCTACCGTCCCGACATGCTCATGGTGATGGGCAACGCCACCGGCCCGCGTGAAAACCTCGCCGCCGTTTCCAACACCGGTATCGAACTTGAGCTCTCCTGGAAAGACCAGAAAGGAGATTTCGGTTATGGGGTTACGGTCAACGGGGCATGGAACCGCAACCGTGTGGAGAAATACAAGGGCTCCCTCAAACAGGGATGGCGCACCGGCGAAGACGGCAATCCCGAGTATTATACAAATATTGGTGATGTTTCCACGGGCTCGTCCAACCGTATCCTCGAGGGGCACATGATAAACGAGTTCTATATGCCTTCCGTATATAAGGGAAGCGGCATGTACTGGAATGCCGACGGCACTCCCAATCCGGACGGCGGACCGCGCGACGGCATGATACGCACCACCGACGACATGATGTGGCTCCGCGCAATGATAAAGGAAGGGTACAGTTTCTATCCTTCGCAGAACGTCCGCAAGGACGGTCTCTGGTACGGTGAATACATCTATGCTGACGCCAACGGGGACGGCATCTACGGCAATACCTACGACAGCCGGTTCTGCGGCACGTCAACTACGCCGAAGTTCAACTACGGCCTCAACGCCTACTTCAACTGGAAGGGCATCGACTTCTCGATGAGCTGGTCGGGTGCCGCCGGGTTCAGCATCTACTACTATCGTCTCGCTACCAATTCATCGGCGACTATTTACGGATACACCATCGCCGACGCCGTGGCTGATGACCACTATTTCTTCGATCCCAAGAATCCGGACGACCCGCGCACCAACCTTACTTCCCGTCAGCCGCGGCTTTCCTATCTGTCCGGAAACGACCAGTCCAGCGCCACATCCACGCTGCATCTGGAAAAGGGAGACTTTGTGAAACTCAAGAACGTGACCATCGGCTACACCCTGCCCGAGAAACTCACGCGCAAGGTTTACATGAGGAGCGTCAGGGTATTCGCAACAGGCGAGAACCTCTTCGCCATCACCGGTTTCACCGGAATGGATCCCGAAATGAGGGCCACCGCCGGGTATTCTACAATGAGGCAGTATGCCGTAGGTGTCAACATCAATTTCTGACGGTTATGAAAAAAACTTTAACACTCATACTATTGGCCGCTTCGCTGCTCTCCTGCCAGAAAGGACTGCTTGACACTACGCCTACAGGCTCCATCTCAACGGCTGCCGTATGGAAGAAAGCCAGCCTGGCGCGCAGTGCCGCCACCGGCGTGTACAATGAGTTCTATACTCTCTATACTGCCGCTACCGGAGGCAACGGAGACTCCTGGCGCAACATGTTCGAAGGGTATTCTTCGGTGATGGACATCGACAAGAACTGGAGGGAGCATTACCTTGTGATATATGGTTCGGGCACCCCTTCTTCTTCCGATGTGGCAAACATGTTCAAGTTCTACTACACCATCGTGTTCCGTGCCAACGATGTCATATCCCACATCGGAGACGTGCCTGACATGGAGGACTCCGAGAAGTCGCGTCTCACATCAGAAGTCCGCTTCCTCAGGGCCTGGGCTTACTACAACCTGAACGTGCTTTGGGGCGGCGTGCCGCTTTATCTCGACTATGTGAGCGACTCCAAATCCGCCACCAGGCCGCGCAGCTCCGAGGCGGAGGTATGGAAAGCCATAACGGACGACCTTACCCTCTGTATCGGCGATTCCAACCTCCCGGACCGCTATCAGGCGGGTTCTGGAGATTACGGGCGCGTTACCAAGGGTGCGGCTTATGCGCTTCGCGGAATCGTGTACCAGTGGCAGCAGGAATGGGCCAAGGCACTTGCCGACTTCAAGGAGGTCGGGAAATGCGGCTATTCCCTTTATACCGGAGACTGGGCCGACCTTCTGCATCCGCAGAACGAGCAGTGCGCGGAGATGATATTCTCCATACAGTGCGAAGCGCAGGATCAGATGGGGAACATCCGCGGCCGCAGTTTCGGCAACCGCGACACCGGCGGAAGCGGCTGGAACAATTATCTTCCGAATCCGGCTTATGTGCAGGGCTTCGAAAAGGCTGACGGCTCCGCTTTCCGTTGGGAAGACTACCTTCCGGGATGGGACAGCATGAGCCCGGAAGCCCGATCGGTGTTCTTCCTCCGTGACGGGATGACCTCCGACGAGATTCAGAAAATGACGGAATACGGCGCAGATATGAGCAAGTATCTGACCGGAGGCAACGAGGCTCGCATCCGCAAGGCATACGACAACCGGGATCCGCGTCTGAAGAAATCGGTCATCACACCTTATTCCGAGTATGTCGGTTCAATAAGCGGCGTGGAACACACCTTCACCCTGCGCTGGCCTTACCGCAAGGATTCAGCCTCCCCGTGGGACATAAGGACCGACACCAACTCCATGTTCTATTACCTCTGGCGCAAATATGTCCCCATCGGGAACGAATGCACCACTGCATGGATGTACGAACAGGACATCATACTGCTTCGCTATGCCGAGATACTGCTCAGGCAGGCCGAATGTGAAAACGAACTCGGGAATACTGATGAGGCCGTGAAACTCGTGAACCAGGTCCGCAGCAGGGCTGGAGCGGTCACGCTCAACAATGCATCCTACCCTGCCACTATAGTTACAGGCAAGGATAACATGCGCGAGCGCATCCGCAATGAGTTCTACTGGGAACTCGGCGGAGAGGATTCGATGTATTTCAACGAACTCCGCTGGGGCACGTGGAAAGACAGGAAATTCCGCGACGGAACCAGCGCAAACGCTCCCCTCTCCTCGAACGGCCTTATGCAGATATGGGGCACCGCTACATACAAATGGGTTTATAACGGCGACTACGTGCGCTACTGGCCGATACCTGCTAAGGAAAGGGAGATGAACCCGTCCCTGACGCAGAACGAAGGTTGGAAAGATTAATCAACAAATCATATGCATATGAAAAAGTATTATTTATGTCCGGAGACGGAAACGGCCATTCTGCAGACGGCCGCTCCCGTAGCCGTTTCATTTGTCGCCGGAGACGCTCCGGAGACTCAGACCGAAGATGTGGGCGAAACTACTTTCGTCTGGTAAAAAAGGAGGAAAGCATTATGAAAAAGTACTCGTATCTGGCAATGATTGCCCTGGTTGCACTCTTCTCATGCTCCAAAACTGACGAAATCGCGGCTCCTGAAACTGCCGGTGAAGAACCTGCCGTAACCCAGGAAACCGTTTTCTCCGCATCTCTCGAAGTTCCTGTCGTGAAGACGGAGCTTTCCGGCAAAAAGGTTCTCTGGCTCGAGAACGACGAAATCTCCATTCTCGGAGAAGGAACCTCTGCCACCGCTTCTGCTTCCGATGCCGGGGCAGAAAGCCATTTCCCGGCTGTCGGCACTATCGGTTCCGCCCCGTACTGGGCTGTTTATCCGAGCGGCAGCGCCAGCTGGACTTCAGGCACCTTCAAAGTGACTGTCCCGTCTGTGCAGGACGGCGCCTTCGGCACAGCCAATATCATGGTCGCCAAGACCGACGACTTCTCTCTCTCGTTCAAGAATCTCTGCGGCCTGCTGAAGTTTACCGTCTCCTCCGACGTAACTTCCGTAACCATCAAGGGAGATTCCGATGAAGTGATTGCCGGAACCATTCCCGTAACCTTCAGTGCGGGACTTCCTGTCGCAGGTGCGGTAGAAGGCGGAAGCACTGCCATCACCATCGCCACCCCCTCTGCGGGGACGTACTATGCTGCCCTTCTTCCGGGCGTGACCCTCGAAGGCTTCTACTTCGAGCTTACCACTGCCGCCGGAGTCAGGACTGTCTTCTCGCCGAAGGACCTTGAAATCACCCGCTCCACTGTGGTGAACATGGGAACTGACATTTCCGACTATATCGTAACAGACTGGTTCGTGACTCCTGCCGGAGCCGGTAAAAAGAACGGTGTAAGCTGGGACAATGCCTTCGGTATGGCTGAGTTCCAGGCCCTCTTCCCCGGCGGAGCCATCCCGGCGGAAACAATCGAGGTGTATGGCAACGGAACATTCCATTTTATGGAAGGAACTTATGACGCTTTCACCACCATCATCACCTTTGACTTTACCAATGCTGGGAAAACTACTGACATAACCCTTCTTGGCGGTTATGCCGGCACCAGTAAAGGCACAGACCTTTCCAAGCGGGATGCAGCATCCTATCCTACCGTATTTGACGGCACGAGCGCTTCATTGCAGCACCTGATCCGGATGGACCGCTATGCCAATGCGCTCATCGACGGCTTTACATTCCAGAAATTCACGTCGACTTCTTCAGACGCCAACAGCGGCGGCGGTTCCGTCTGTTACTCATATACCGGCGCAACAGATGATTTCCCGGTATTCAAATTTGCCGGCTGTTCCTTCCTGAACAACGGTTCTCCGGTACGTGCCGGCGCATTTCTGGTCCGTAAAGGGACCGGAACCTTTGAGAACTGCGTCTTCAGCGACAATGCCGCCACTACCAACGGATCGGCTGTCTGCATCGTGGACGCAAGTTCGCAGGTGACCGTTACCGGCGCATCCACATCCGTCACCGGCAACACCGCTACCGCAAACGGGGGCGCCTTCTATCTTGCCGGCGCTTCCCGCCTGACGATTGACGGCGGTACCTTCTCCGGCAACGGATCGGGCGGCTACGGCGGATTGGTCGGCATCGGGTCCACCGGTCAGGTGACAATCGACGGAGGAACGTTCACTTCCAATACCTCTGCGACCTACGGCGCCGTCGTCGGCTGCGGCGGAACCGGGACAGTGACCATCCACGGAGGCTCCTTCACCGACAATACGGCCACCACCTATGGCGGTGTCCTCTACGGGGCGAACGGCTCCAACCTAACCATCGAAGGGACTGCCGGCAACCGGGTCCTGATGAAAGACAACGTGGCCAATATGGCACGCTTCTACAGCGTGGGTGGTGCCATCTACATTCAAGGTAATGCGGAGAAGCCTTCTTCCTTAAACGCATCCTATTGTGACTTTGAAGGCAACGAAGCCTTGCAGCAAGTAGTAGAAGACGGTGGCGCTGCCGGCGGTGCCGTCGGTTTCATCGGCACCCTGAGCAGCGTCTCCTTTGACAACTGCAGCTTCACCGACAACCAGGCCTACCGCGGCGGAGCCCTCCAGTTCGACTGCGCCGTAACCGGAGGCATCTCCCTGTCCAACTGCGTCTTCGACGGGAATGTGGCGCTGAATCCCACCAAGGCAAACGGCGGATATGGCGCAGCGGTGTTCCTTTCCAGGAACTTCACCCAGACCATTACAGCAGACCATTGCACATTCGTCGGCAACCGGGCCGTCGTAGCCGGACCAGCCTGGGCCAATTACAACAGCGGAATGACCTGCAAGGCCTTCCTCAATGATTGCAAGTTCAGCGGCAATTATGTCGATGCAACATCCAACGCCAACAACGCCATTTACATCTGCACCGGTTATGTGGGCATGAACAACTGCGCGGTGTGGAACAACGTCCAT
>CADBSV010000051.1 GCA_902797435.1 uncultured Bacteroidia bacterium | reverse complement strand
TGCGGGGTACGTATCAGGTACCGGTACAACAATAACAGGGTGTGTCAATTATGGCAGCGTAACCAACAACTGCACTTCGACCGTGGCAAAACAACCCATGGGCGGCATAGTCGCCAGTGCCGAAAAACCGACCGCCATAACGGACTGCACAAACAGAGGGGCGGTTACAAGCAATTGCACCGGAGCTTATTACATTGGCGGCATAATGGGTATTACCGCGGGAATCAATGCTTCCGATGAAGTTGTTACGACGGGGTCCTCCATCGCCTCCTGCGACAACTATGGGCAGGTTTCTTCCACCATTGCGGGAAGTACGTTCTATGTCGGCGGTGTTGTGGGCCTCCTTACCGGCGGCACCATTTCCGAATGCACCAATTATGCGACGGGCAGCGTGTTCAGCACCGTTACGGACCAGAGGAGCGCCATCGGGGGCATACCCGGCGGTTTAGACAAGGAAAACGACTCCGCCATTGTGGATTGTACCAACAAAGCGGAGGTTTATAGTTCCTCAACCTCTTCATATAATGACGTCGGCGGCATCTTGGGCTATGGCGCAAGTTCGGCTACGGGTACGGTTGAAATGACGCGTGTCACCAACGAGGGCGCAGTACATACATGCGGTTCCTCTCAACAGAGCGCTGCCGGCGGAATCATCGGGCGTCTCGAAAGCGCCGGAGTAGTCGTGACTTCTGCCACCAACAGCGGTGCAGCCGTGTACGTCAACGGAACTGCCACGCAAATGGTCAATGTGGCCGGTATCTGCGCTGTAAACAACAGTTCCACTGCCAATGTCTTTGACGGATGCCAGAATTCTGGAACCGTTCACAATGAAGCCTCCTATAACAATATTTCCAAGGTTGGCGGTATTCTCGGGTATGCCAAGAATTTTGAAATCAATTGTGATACCAGGCAGACCATCAATTCAGGGAACATATACAACAGCGGCACTCAGAGCAATGACAAATCCCGTGATACGGCTGAGGGCGGTATTGTCGCTTTCATAGCATCGGGCACCACAAGTATTATAGAAGGAACTTCCTCAAGCAAGGTGACGAATGAAGGCAAGGTTTATGACAGCGGGGTTCTGAGGCGTTATGCCGGAGGAATAGTGGGTTTCATGTCGTCTCCCGGTACGGTCACCGTAAAGTATGCATATAACACCGGAGAGATTTCATCAACCGGCGCCAACCACTTCGGGGACGGCGGCATTGTCGGTGGCATCAATGCCGCTGCGTCAACAGCAGACGTAACCATTCAAGACTGTGTAAATGAAGGAGAAGTCAAAAATGTTTATACTGCTTCTAAATCTGTATTGAGATGGGCCGGAGGCATATTGGGACGCCATATCGGGAAGAATGGTACCTTAAAGGTCATGGACTGCGTCAACGGTGTTTCCGGCGATGCCACCAAAGGGAAAGTCACGCTCAGTGTGAATTCCGACAAGACACAGGGTGTTGTTGCCGGCGGAATCGTGGGCGGCACTACCAACAACAGCACCATTTCCGGCAATATAAACTATGCTACCGTGGCACTTTCAAATACCCGTGCCAATTACGATGGCTGGGCAGGAGGAATTCTTGGAGGGGAAGACAACGTGGATAATGCTCCGAGTGGCACGGTAACGGTTTCAGGAAATTACAATTACGGAGCTGTTTCCGTATCTGTTGCCGGAACGGCCCCGAGGGCCGGCGCAGGCGGCATTATAGGCTGGGCAATATCGGCCTCCAGCGGCAAGTTTACCGGTAACTACAGTTATGGAAACGTGGATGCTTCCGGCACTATTACAGCAGGCGGTTCGGGTGCCGTCATCGGTGACTCGCAGGGTGCCGCCACCGGTATTACTGCAACGGTATCCAAGGGCATCACCGTGGGCGGCGTAACCTATGCTGCGGCCGATGCCGCCGGAACGCTTGCATCCTGGCTTTGTCCCAACAACAATAACATCGCAGCTACATACGCAGATTAATTCTTTTTAGATGAGAAGGCTTTTCCAAGTCATTCTTCCCTTTTTCTTCCTGGTGGCGATCGTTTCTTCCTGCCAGGAAGAATTTTTGGGAGACGCAATGCAGTCCGGAACACGCATGGTGCGCCGGACCCTGTACACATGCATGGACACGGCGCCGGCTTCTGCCGCACCAACCCGCGTGGGGCTTGGGAAGAATCTCAGGCCCGAATGGGACGCCGACGATTCGCTGTCTGTGTTCGACGGAGCGGGCAACAACCTGTTCCTGGTGTCTCAGACTTCCGGCGGAACCGCCTCCTTCGGCGGCGAGGTGGATGAAAACGCCACTACCCTTCAGGCCCTCTATCCCTACGACAGGTCGGCCTCCTGCAGTGGCGGCCTGCTAAGCGCCACCCTGCCTGCTGTGCAGACGGTAGCCGACAGCGTGTGCCATGGGGCCCTGCTCTGCACGGCGGAGGCTGCGGCAGCAGACGGCATTCTGTCGTTCCGCAACGCCTATTCGCTGGTGAAGGTAAGTATCAGCCTTGCCGGCGTGACGTCCGTTACGCTGCGCGGCAACAATTCCGAAAAACTGGCGGGGCCGGGGAGCATCGTCCTTTCCGGCGACCGCAGCTTCGTGCCCGGCGACGGCGCTTCCCGCACGGTTACTCTGCTTCCCGCAGGGGAAACGTTCCCCAAAGGTTCGGTATGCTACATAGCCGTCGCGCCGGTGGAGTTTACTGAAGGATTCGAAGTGATTCTCGCCCGCTCCGACGGTGCGGGTGCCGTGCGCTCCACCTCCAAGTCGCTCACGCTCAGGCGCAACCAGGGAGTGAACCTCGATGATGTGGCCACAACCCTCAAATGGAAGAAGGTGATAAGCACGAAGGAGGAACTCTTTGCCTGGAACGACGGTTACGGCGTATGGACAGCCGACGACCAGGTGTCGCTCGGCGCGGACATCGACATGGAAGGGGATGCCTGGACTCCGCACAATTTCCGCGGTGTCTTCGACGGCGAAGGACATCGTCTCTACAACTTCGTGTGCAAAAGCGATTCTTTCCTGTCCGGCCTTTTTGCAGATTTGTACGGAACGGTGAAAAACCTTGTGATAGGTTCCTCCGACGGCATTTCCTGGGATGGAGTGAGCATGGTGAAGCACGAATACAGCGGTTCTGAGAGCGCATGGCCCAATGCGGGCTCCGTCTGCGGGCGCATGCAGACGGGCAGCATGATATCCGGAGTCACCAATTTCGCCACCGTGGAGCTGGGCGAGCAGGACGGCAAAGGCCGCTGCCGGCTCGGCGGAATAACCGGGTTCATCGCCAACCCCGGGGTTCTCGGAATCGAAGACTGCATAAACCGCGGTGCCGTGGTGAACAACAGCTCTTCCACCACCGCGAACCAGGCCATGGGCGGCATCGTGGGGTCTCCCGAAAGGGCTGTGACCCTTGCGCGCTGCACAAATTACGGCAGCATAACCAGCAACTGCGAAGGAGTGTATTACATAGGCGGAATAATGGGGACCACCAACGGCCCTGCGGCCATCAACGGCTCCGAGACCGCCGAGAACTCCTTTGTGTCGGTGCTCGAAGACTGCAGGAACTACGGCGCCGTAACCGCCAATAAAGGCGCCACCCTTTATGTGGGAGGCATTGCCGGGGCCCTTGCCGGCGGCGCCCTTACAGGCTGCGAGAACCACGGTCCGGTGTCAGCTGCCGTGACGGACAGTCAGAACAACGTAGGCGGAATTGCGGGAGTGTTCTTCAAGTGGAACGACTCTTTCCTCGACGGCTGCAGCAATGACGGCGAAATAACCGGCTGCTCTGCGGACGCGGCGAACAACATAGGCGGAATAATCGGATACATAAGCGGCGCAGCCTCGGCCGCTATGACTCTTTCGTCCGTGGTCAACTCCGGCAAGGTGCACTGCAGCGGCTCCACCGCCCAGTCAGCAGTCGGTGGGATTGCCGGCCGGGCCGAAAAGGCCGGCTGCAACTTTACCAGGGTGAGCAACGACGGGGAAGTCTATGTGGACGGGACAGCTGCGGGCCAGCGCAACATCGGCGGCATCTGCGGCGTCACCACTGCCGCCACCATATATGACGGATGCGTCAACACCGGTGACATACACAATGCTTCAAAGGCGGCGCAGGCAAGGATAGGCGGCTTCTTCGGCCATGGCAACGGCTTCACCGTCACCTGCACATCCCGCCAGTCGGTCAACAGCGGCAAGGTGTATGGCTTCAGCGCGGCAAACGACGGCGCCATGGGAGGCATTTCCGGATATGCCCAGGGCGGATTCTCCATCCAGGGTACCGAAGACAGGCCGGTACTCAACAGCGGCTCCGTAAATGCCGATGATGCCAGCGCCCGTATCTGGACAGGCGGAATTACCGGCTATACTGTCTCCGGAACCAACTCCGTCGCCTGGGCGAGAAACACCGGCAAGGTGTCCAAGAACAACTCGTACGACGTGCATTGCGTGATGGGCGGAATAATGGGAAGGGTCAACAGCAGTACAGTCACGGTGAGCCACTGCATCAACGACGGAGTTGTCCAGGATGAAGGAAAGGGCGACAACTACCGCTGGGTCGGAGGCATCGTGGGCCGCGCCTTCATGAACTCCGGCAGCATCACCATTTCCGATTGCACCAACAACGCCGACATATCACTTCGGGGTACCGGCAACAAGAAGACAAACGGATTCGCCATTGCCGGAATCCTCGGCAGCGGCAACCGCAACTGTACCGTCACCCGGAATGTCAATAACGGCGCGGTCAGCATTTTCAGCGGCAATGCCGCGGCCAATCCCCATGCTGCCGGCATTTTCGGCGACGATGTGGATGTGGATACCAAAACCGCGGAACCGGCTGCCAACGTGATAACCGGCAACACCAACAACGGCGTCATCACTGCCACCGGAGTTGCTAATCAGGCCCGTATAGGGGCAGGCGGCATAGTCGGCCGCATGAGCTATTCCAGTGGCGTCTCCACTTTGTCCGGCAACAACTCCAACGGCAACGTAGCGGCATCCGCAGGCGGCACGACACTCTTCGGTGCCGGCACCGTCGGAGGAAGCGGAGCTGTGGCGGGGGACATGCAGACGGAAGCGGCGAACACTGTCACGGCTGCCGTTTCCAAAAAGATCACCGTCGGTGGCGTGAGCTATGATACGGCCCTTTCCATAGGAGCCCTTGCAGCCTGGCTCTGCCCAAACAGCAGCAAGATAGAGGCCACTTATATCGATTAACCGTCCGAAAGCCATGAATACCAAACTCAAAAGATTGTTGGAACTGGGACTGGCCGCGGCCCTGTCCGTCGCCTGTTCAGGCGGTTACGACGATTCCGCCCTGCTTGAGCGGCTGGAAGAACTCGAACACAGGGCTTCTTTGCTTGAAGACCGCTGTGCGCGCATCAATACCAATATCGCAGCCCTGCAGGGACTTGCAAGCATCGCGGCATCTTCCGACCGCATAAAAACGGTCAGCCCCATAACCGAAGGCGGCCGGATTACCGGATATGTGTTCACGTTTTGTTTCGGCGGGCCGATAACGGTTTACTGCGCCGCCGACGGGCGCAACGGTACCGACGGTACCGACGGTTACAACGGACGCGACGGAGCCGACGGAACGGACGGGGTGGTGCCCACCGTCGGGGTGAAGGAAGAAGGCGGAGAGAAATACTGGACGCTTGACGGAGAGTTTATTCTCGACGACGAAGGGAACAGGATTCCTCTCGTGACCTCCGGAGGAACCGTAGTGGACGGAGTCACCCCCGAACTTAAGGTGGAAGACGGCGTGTGGTTCTATCGCATGGGCGCTTCCGGCGCATGGATACGTTTTGACGTAAAGGCCGAGTACGGGGACGGAAACGTGTTTCTCTCGGTCGGGCAGGACAATGACAACGTGGTCTTTACCCTTGCCGACGGTTCTGCAATCACCATCCCGAAGGTAAAGAGCCTTTCCCTGTCCGTAGCCCACGCAGGGGATGTTGCCATATCCGCCGGCGGAACCGCGGTGCTCGACTGGACTTTGTCCGCCGAAGCCGGAGAGGCCGAAGTGGATGCCTTCGCCCAGGGCAGATGGACGGCCGTTGTGAACAGGAGTGACGGTTCGGCTCCTGCCGGCACGCTTTCAGTGACGGCTCCCGCCGATGCCGAAGGCTCCTGCCAGGTGATACTCTTTGCCACCGGCTCCGACGGGCTGTCGGTGTATGAAACCATAAGATTCACCGTGCTATGACAAAACTGAAGCTTTTCCCGCTGCTCGGCGCGGCGGCAATCCTGCTTTCCTGCTCGGGTTATGACGATTCCGATGCAGTTGCCCGGATGGATTCCATGGACAGGGAACTCTCCGCCCTGGAAAGCCTGGCGGAACAGATAAACGCCGACCTGACTTCGGCTTCTGCCCTCATGGATGCATTCGGCAAGGGAGATTACATCACCTCCTGTGAAGCCCTCCCCGACAGCAGCGGCTATGTGATAGAGTTCACCGAATCCCCAGCCATAACGGTTCGCCATGGAAGCGACGGAGCCGACGGAACCGATGGAACGGATGCGACTGACGGTACGGACGCCGCCGACGGCGTTTCTCCCGTGATAGGCTTCCGCAAGGACGATACCGGCGCATGGTGCTGGACTCTGAACGGGGATTTCCTGCTCGACGATGACGGCGGACATATCTTCCTTACCATCTCCTCCACCGAGGGTAAGGACGGCACGGTCCCGAGGTTGAGGGTGAAAGACGGGGTATGGCAGATGTCGCTCAACAACGGCTTTTCCTGGACCTCTCTCGGAAGCGCTTCGGCGGCGGCCCAGGCTTCCCCATACATCTTCAGTTCCGTTGAACCGCTCGGCGACGTGGTCCGCTTCACCCTTTCCACGGGTGAAAGCCTCGATATCCTTCGCCTCGGAGTCCCGAATCTGGAACTCTCCGGATGGCAGGGCCTGAAACCCGTTCCGGCACGTTCGGTGGAAATCCGCTATGCTGTCTCGAACGCTACATCCAGAACGGTTGTACGGGTCCTTGGCAACAACGGCTATACCGCATCGGTTTCCGCTTCATCGGTATCGGAAGGCACGATCACCGTGACGGCTCCAGCCTCGGTCTCCGAGGGAGACGTGCTCGCCGTCGCCGACAACGGCTACGGTTGCCTCTCAATGCGCAAGATGCATTTCTCCAGCACGGGCATCACGGTTTCCGAGCTGGAATACATAGGTTTGTTTGAAGATTTTGAATGGTAGGGATATGAAGAACAGATTGGCAGTACTTGCCCTTGCGGCGCTCTTGTCCGCAGGTTGCGGGGCCGGTTATGACGACTCGGCGCTCAACGCCCGTCTCGATGCGCTCGACGCCAGAATCGCTGCTGTTTCAGAGCGGCTTTCGGCGATGAACGACAACGTGGCTGCGCTTGGAAGCCTGGCTGTGGCATATACTTCGGGTTCCACCGTCACGGGCGTGGATACGCTCTTTGCCGGCGACGGTTCGGTGTCCGGTTACATGATTTCATTCACCGGACTGGACCCGGTGATAATCCATAACGGCATTTCCGGCACTGACGGCCATATCGGCGTGGACGGCATTCCCGGTACCGACGGCACCCCGGGCCATTCTCCGGTAGTGGGAGTCACCATGGCCGACGGCGTGTGGTGCTGGACGGTTGACGGAGAAATCCTGCTCGGCGAAGACGGCAGTCCGTGCATTGCATCTCCCGATCCTTCTTCGGCCGTAGCCAAAGACGGGGAGACCCCGGTGATAAGTATCGAAGACGGGAACTGGGTGGTTACCGTGGGCGGCAGCTCATCGGTGCTCGGGCCGGTTTCCGACAGCGAGGTGCTTATCGTGGACGGGGTGTTCTCATCGGTGGATGCTTCCGGTGATTCGGTCGTGTTCACCCTGTCCGGGGGAGAGAGCATCTCTATCCCCAGGGCGGCTCCCTTCGGCATAATCCTCGAAAAGGCGGGAGGGCTCCTGCTGAACTGGACGGCGGAAGGGGCCGGCGGGGCAGTGAACCTCGACGTATTGGGCGACGGCACCTGGAGCGCGACCGTGACTTCTGACACTGACCGCTCCGGCACCATTTCTCTCGTGGCCCCCGAGCCGTACCGTGATGCATCTTTCATGGTGCTTGCAGGTGACGGAAAGCACTCGGCGGCAGCCTCATTCTCAATCATCAGCGGCACTGTGGTATTATGAGAAAACTCTTAAGCTGTATTATTACTGTTGTCTGCCTGTTTGCGGCCGGTATCGCAGTCCCGGCCCAGGATTTCACACGTCGTACGGTGAGCGGAACGGTGCTGGACGAAAACGGAGAACCCATGCCCGGTGCCATGATTGCCTCCGAAGATGGCCGCAACGGAGCCTTTACTGACGAAAAGGGGCAGTTTTCCCTGCAGGTGAAGTCTGCCGAAAAGACCATCTCCGTTTCGATGCTCGGCTACAATGTGCAGGTGGTGGATATCGCAGGCAAGGACAACTTGCGGATAGTGATGGTGCCCGACGTCGCCAGCACCCTGAACGAGGTCGTGGTAATAGGTTACGGAGAGGTCAAGAAGGCCGACCTCACCGGAGCGGTGGCCACCGTGAAGGTTTCGGAAGTGCAGGAAGCGGCAGGCCTTTCGGTCGGCCAGGCCCTTCAGGGAAGGATTGCGGGAGTGGACATCATGTCCACCTCCGGAGACCCGTCCGAAGGAACCTCGATACGCGTGCGCGGCACCCGTTCCATCAATGCTTCCAACGAGCCCCTCATCGTCGTGGACGGAGTCATGGATGTGGTTAAGGACCTTTCCCTCATCAATCCCGACGACATAGCCTCCATCTCCGTGCTCAAGGATGCATCCGCTACTGCAATCTACGGTTCGCAGGGCGCCAACGGGGTCATCATGGTCACGACCAAGGCGGCATCCACGTCGAAGCCGCGGATTACGATAAGCGGAGAGTTCGGAGTGGCGCAGCTCGCCCGCAGGCTCGATGTCATGAACGGTGCGGAGTTTTCGCGCTACTATAATGACATACGTTACTTCAATGCCGGGCAGAACTCTGGAGAACCGCTCCGGCTCGACCCGTCGGCTCCTCTCGGGAATACCGACTGGCAGAGCGAGATTACACGCATCGCCCCCTACCAGAACTACAACCTCTCCGTGAGCGGCAAGGAAGGGAAGATAAATTACTATTTTTCAGGAGGATACATGGACAATCAGGGGATTGTCCGCGATTCGTGGGAGAAACGTTTCAGCGGCAGGCTCAACGTGGATTACCAGCTGTTCAAGTGGCTCAAGTTCTCGTATAAGGGCAGCTATACTTTTCGCCGCGACTCTCCCAACAAGGCCAATATAGGAGGCCGCAACTTCAGCAACGGGGCAATTTACCTTTCTCCGCTCATAGGGCCTTACGACGAAATCAATCCCCTGTACGAGAACGGCACCCGCATCGACACTCCCGTAACATCGCTGGAGTGCAGGGAATACTATTACGACCGTCTCGACAACATCCACTCCGGAGTGCTGGAAATAAAGCCGGTGAAGAACCTGCTTATAAAGAGCACGAACACCTACAAGCCTTATCAGCGCCACGACTACGGCCTGTGGCCGAACACCCTTACCAGCCGCCTCGATGAGCAGGGATCGCGGGTGTATATATACGACAGCAACAACTATCGCCTCCTTTCCGACAATACCGTGACCTGGAAGAAGGACCTTCGCGGCGGGCACCACATGGATGTCATGGGCGGTTTTTCGTTGAATTACGTCACGGCCAACACTTCCACCGACAATGCCAACGGCATAGTCTCCGACGATATCAAGTGGTACAACATCAATGCGATAGCGAGCAAGGAGAACTACACCATAAATTCTTCTCATACCGAAATCCTCAAGGAGTCGGTGCTGGGTCGCTTCAATTATAACTTCAACGCCCGTTACTACCTCACGGTAACCGGCCGCTTCGACGGTTCGTCCAACTTCGCCGCCAACCGCAAATGGGGTTTCTTCCCGTCGGCGGCCTTCAAATGGGCGGCAGGACGCGAGCGCTTCGTGCAGAAAGCCAAATGGCTAGACGACCTTTCCCTTCGCGCCAGCTACGGAGTCACCGGCAACGACGCCATAAGTGCGTATCAGTCATTGGAATCGTACAATACCAATACCAGCGCCTATGTATTCGACGGCACCCAGCCGCTGGCCTCTTACATCGTGCGCCTGTACAATCCCGACCTTACCTGGGAAAAAACGCATATGGTGAACATAGGCGCCGACCTTGCCTTCCTGGGCAACCGCATCAGCCTCACGGCCGAGGCCTACGCTTCGGTTACCACCGACCTTCTGCTTTCGGTGCAGACGGCCCTGGTGACCGGTTATGCTTCGCGCTTCCAGAACCTCGGGCGCACATCCAACCGCGGTTACGAAATCACCCTCGAAACACGTAATGTCGAAAAGAAGAACTTCGGCTGGACCACCACCTTCACCCTTTCGCACAACACGCAGATGGTGGAAGACATAGGCAGCGAAGAATATGTGTCTGCGCTCAACAGTTCGGGCAACAATTCCTACATGATGTACGGATACAAGAAAGGATACCCTCTCAACGCCCTCTGGGGATTCCAGTATGCGGGGCCGTGGAAATCGAAGGAAGAGATAGACCGCAACAGCTACACGCATGCCTACGCTTCCGTCAATCCGGCTTCGCCCGGCATTGCGAAGTATGTGGACGTCAACCATGACGGGGTCATCAGCCAGGACGACCTGCTCTACCTCGGGCAGTCGGACCCATGGCTGTACGGAGGCCTGCAGAACACCATCCACTGGAAGGACTGGAAGCTTTCCGTGTTCCTCTCGTATTCGCTAGGAGGCAAGATTTACAATTTCTCGGAATGCGTTATGGCAGGCGGCATGTGGGGCAACCAGTACCGTTACATGCTGGATGCCTGGCATCCGGTGCGCAATCCCGACAGCGACCTCCCCAGGGCCGGTGCCGACGACGTTTATCCTCCGAGCACCTTCATGGTGCATGACGCTTCGTATCTGAGGCTCAAATCGCTGGTGCTGTCCCGAACCGTGAATTTCCGCAGTCAGCGCATATTCAAGAACATCACGTTCACCCTCAAGGGAGACAATCTCTTCCTTCTTACGGGATATAACGGGTTCGACCCGGATGTCTCCACCGAGAGCGACGGATCTGTGATGCGAAGAGTGGACATGGGCGCCTATCCCCGTTCACGCAAGATAACTTTCGGAGTGAAACTCAACTATTAGGAGGAAATGAAGATGAAAACGAAACTGCTTGTTTTGTTCCTTGCCGCATCCGTTTTCGCGGGATGCTCCCTCGACGAGGATTTCCCCGGAATCAACCAGTCCAGGTACTACCGCACGGAGTCACAGTGCCGCTCGGTGGTAAACGGCATCTACATCCCTCTTCAGAGCATATTCACCTCGACGATGATGCTGGTCACGGAGGCCCAGTCCGACCTGTGGTACAGCAGCAGCACAACCCAGGACGCCCGCCTCATGGTGACGGCGGCCAAGCCCGAGCACGGCGCCACCGTATGGCGCTATGGCTACCGCGGGGTGGACCTCTGCAACGAGGCCATCCACTGCATCGGGGACACTCCGTACATCCGGGATTCGGTGAAGAACGTCATGCTTGCCGAGTGCCGGGTGATGAGGGCCTTCTATTACTATTATCTGACCTGCATGTTCAACGGCGTGCCGTTCTACACGGAGCAGGTGAACAGCTATGCCGTGCAGGACAGTCTGCGCTACTTGCCGAGGACCGACGCCAATACCATAAGGCGCATCCTGTACGATGACATCAAGAATAACGCCCTGCCTTATTTCACGGAAGAAAACGGTCTGAAATGCCGCGCCTGTGAAGCCCCGTCGAAACGCTCCGGATATGCACTGGGCCTCATGCTCATGGCCAAGTTCGCCATGTGGTACGGCGACTGGGACGCCGCGCTCGAGCCTCTTTTGGCGCTTGAGGAACTCTACGGCGAATTCAACGAGACCAATTATCCGCTCAAGGATATAATGTGGCGCTACAAGCATGTGCCGGAAAGCATTTTCGAGGTACAGCACGAATACGACCTTTCCGGCGTGCAGTACACCGGAACCGTGGCCAAGTTCATGATGCCCCCGCACGAAGAGGGATACATGTTCAACGGAGTGCTCCTCTACGGATACGGCAACACCATTCCGAGTGCCGGTACCCTGCGCACGAACCTGCGTTTCGCCGGGCTGCGCAGCAATGCTTCCGGCAGTGAGGCGGGAAGCACGGCATCCTCTCTCTTCGGCCCTCTTCCCCTGAAGATAACTTCGGAGCCGGTTAAAGGCCGCTACGCCATTGCCCTCGACCTTGATGCAATCGCTGCAGGAGAGGTGAAGGGACAGCCTCTGGACAGGCGGGCCATGCTCAAGTTCGGCATGGGAAACCTGGATACCGGGGACACGTTCACATTCGTTCGCGAAGACGGGCAGTGCTGGCCTGGACCGCAGTTCTGGTGTCCGGACATCATCAACAATCTCGACTCCAACAACTACCGGCTATTCCGCTACGGGGATGCCGTGCTGATGATGGCGGAGTGCTACTGTCAGGAACAGAATTCGCAGAAGGCGCTGGAGTACCTGAACAAGATACGCCGCCGCGCCGCGGTTCCCGACATTACCGCTTTCTCCGGCTACGAAGACCTGATGCTTCAGATTCGCGCCGAACGGGCCAGGGAGCTTGCGGGTGAGATGCAGCGGAAGTTCGACCTGGTGCGCTGGGGCGTGTGGTTCGACCAGACCTACAACAATACGGGAAATGCCACGCTGAAGAGCAACATGCGCCGGTGTCACGAATACTATCCCATACCCGATGTGCAGTGCGCCCTTTCCGGATATGTTCTCGACAATCCTGATTATCGTGACAGATGGATTCAATGATTATGAGAAGATTTGTTATAGCAATACTGTGTGCGCTGATGTTTGCAGCATCCTGCCAGACCGCCTACAGGGATGAGTATCCGCATCTGCGCGTTGACCGGACCTACCTCAAGATTCCCTCCGATGCGGGGAGCATAGCCATAATGGTTTATTATTCCGGTTCCTGGACGGCCGCACTTGACGAAGAATGCGACTGGGCTTCGCTCGACAGGAGGTCGGGTTCCGGGATATCCGCCATCCATCTTGAATTCGGGCAGAATCTGCTTGAAGCCCGTGAAACCTCTCTTACCCTTTCGGGGGGCGCTGACGAACCTGTAACCATAACGATCACTCAGAATGCAGGCATATAGAACAACAAGGCTGGCCGCTCTTGCCGCTGCGCTCTGCCTTTCATCTGCGGCAGTGTGCGGACAGGATATTTATGGCGCCCTTGCGGCGTGCTGCGGCGACAGGGATAACGGTCTCGTAACACGGCTGCCGGTGCACGATGTGCCGCCTTTCGAGATGATTGTGGTGAGCGACTGCACCTCGGAAAACACGGCGCTGAATCCGAATATCGCCTGGAACAAGGTTGACACCGATGCGACGCTGCGCACGGCTTATCTTGAGGCTCCGGACGGGAGCTGGGGGCTGCGGCTCGAATTTTCAAATCCCTGCTACAACAGCCTCAATCTCTACGACCGGGTAAAGCTCGACCTCAACGGATGCAAGGTCAGGATGGACTCTTCCACGCAGGCGCTTGAAATCACCTGTGCCCAGCCTTTGAACATCCTGTCGCGGACAAAGGGCACGGAGGAATCGTGTCCGGTGAAAGAAAAATACATCTCCGAACTCACCGACAAGGACATCTACACCCTGGTGACCCTCCGCGATGTCGAGTTTGTCTTCAAGGAAGGCGCAATAGTCAATATCAGCGAGCCCTACGGCCAGTTCGTGCCGGCCATCCATTCCGGAATCAGGGGGAAGATGCTGCAATATGCCGACGGCGCCGTCACCATGCTGCGCGATTCCCGGGGCTCCGGTATCCCGATGGCGGTGAACACCCGCTGCGCCTGGCGCAAGGAGGCTGCCCCGAGGGGCTCCGGCACCGTTACGGGAGTAATTGTGATAGAGCGCAACCGCCGTTATGGCGACGCCTCCCCCAGGATGTACATCCGGCCACCTTTCCGGGAGAACGTAAGAATCAGCGACAGGAGCAAATCTTCCGTATGGAAAAACTATCTTGGCTGGTTCCCGGGGAGGATGCCCGGCAACAACTTCGACTTCGAAAAGGCAGGATACGCCCCCAAGGGCGTGGACGACCGCCTTCTCAACAATGTCGGCCCCAAGGCATACTTTTCTACGGATGCCGGCGAGCGCCGTATCCAGAAGGCCGGTTCCTACAATTCCCTTAAAAGCGAAGACGGATTCGAGGGCGGAGGCTGCATCAAGCTCTACGGCACCCTGCCGGGATGGTTCCGCTGGGGACCGTCCGGGAAAATAGAGGAGGGAAAATCCGTCTTTCTGGAATGTTCCCCCTCAAAGCTCAAGGCTTCGCAGCTCCAGCTATGCTTCGAAATTGCCGCGGGCGACGGCAACCTGCTCAACGACAGGGGCATTCCTATTCGCTGGAAGGTGGAATACAGCCTCGGGGATGAGAACTGGAAGCCGCTCCGGGAGATTGACGGTACCGAGACTTTCGGCCTCCGTCCGCTGCCCGGACAGTCAACGACGGAAGGAAGCACCAAACGCGAGTATCACATGATGTATGACGCATGCCTCGGAATGCAGCAGCATTGCTACAATCTGCCGCAGGAAGTCATTGGCGCCAAGACTCTCATCGTGCGTATCAGCCCGTGTGAGGGGCGCTGGTATCACCTGAGCACGAATCCTGCGCGCGACGTGGAACATCCCGACGCCACTCTGAATCTCGTGAAACAGAACAGCAAGCAGTATTCGACAGTGCGTTTCGGTACCATTTTCTTTGATTACAGGTAAGCCATGATGAAGAAATTCTTATATATTGCCGCATTTTTCGGGGCCTTGGCGGGCTGCCGGGCAATCGATGATGCTGAATTGATAGACGTCAGGGAGTTTGCCGCCAGCAAGGAAGAACTGATAGTGGCCGACGGCGGCGGAATCAGTTCCTTCAAGGTGTATTCGAACGGCAAAGTGAGCGTCGGCATCGTGGAGAGCGGGGCCGACTGGCTCGAGTTGTCTTCCGCCGCTTCCTTCAAAGGTGACGGAGACGTGGAGGTGCTGGTAAGTCCCAATGGCGGAAGCATCCGCATGGCCACAATCCGGCTTACCCTTGACGGCGGCGCTTCAACCCTAGACGTTCCCGTCCGTCAGGAAGGACTGCCACAGTATCTTGTCTGCCGTGAACCTTACTGCATAGTGGACGGCCGTTCTGACGTGCAGCAGACCTTTACGGTAGTCACGAATGTTCCCGAGGAGCAGATAAGCTGCGATGTGGAGTATCTGGGGCTCTATAAAGGATGGATTTCCGAAGTGAGCTTTTCTTCGGGGACGCTTGCCATCAAGGCTCTTGCCAATGAAAGCGATGTGTGCCGCAGGGCCCGCTGCCTGCTGAAATACACCGACAACTGGGGACGCGACTCCTCTCTCGAACTGTTCGTCACTCAGACCGACCGTGACGGCACCGTGGGAAAGAGCGCCGGCATAACCCTCATAAAGGCACTCGGCTCTTCCGAAGGCACCCTTATCCAGGACGATTTCACGCTCGACGGCATAATAGTAAGCGACTGTACAAGTCCCAACATGGCGCTCAACCCTTCGGTCTGCAATACCGGAGACAAGTTCATGGCCGATACCACTTTCGCCCGAAGGGTGGCATATCTCGAGGCTGCAGACGGCAGCTGGGGCCTGAGGCTCATCTTCAACGACGAGGCCGACAACGCGCTCCGTTTCGGCACTGCGGTTTCCTTGAGCCTTTACGGCCTTACTGCCATACGGGAGAGCAACCCGCAACGTTTCACCCTCTCGGGCGTTTCCGGGTGGAACATCTGTTCGTCGTCGCCGGGCGCAGTCGTTCCCGAGAAACAGCGGAGCCTCTCCGGGCTCACTCCGGAGGATGTCTATACCTATGTGACTCTTGAGGACATGGAGTTTGCATTCAAGAAGGGGACATACGCCGACGTAATGGAAGATTTTGCCATCCAGCCTCCCGGAAGTGCCGGTTCCGGATCCAAGGGAAGCCTTCTCGACGGCTGGGCCAGCCTTCTGGTGGATGCTTCGGGAGCCGGAATCTATGCCCCGGTGAACATGCTCTGCCCGTGGCGCCGCACCGGCGGCGGGGTGCCTCAGGGCGCCGGACAGGTCCGCGGCATCCTGGTCCATGAGGACATGCCCCGCCTGGGCAATGCCGGTACATACCAGATACGAGTGCTCGATGAATCAGGCTTCGACATGGGCTCGGAGGAGTCAACGCTTCACGAGCATGCCGTCTGGATAAACAGTTACGCCAACCGCAGCAACTATTCTGCGGTCAACAGCCGCTACGCGTACAATAAGCTTGCTACGGTTATTCCCTCGAACGACCTCCTGGAGGCAGGCAAGAGCTTGGCGAACGGCGAAATGATTTCCGAGAATGTCACGTATCCCGACTCCAAATCCGATGCGCCCTATACCACCGCCAACTGCTACAACCGACTTACCGCCGACAATGACGGCGTTTCGTCCGATTACGTGGGGATAGGGGACATTATGATGACCCGCGATTTCTACCGCTGGAACTCCGACGGGGAAGTTGAAGGCTACAATGGTTTCGTGTTCACGTTCCGCCCTGCCGAAGTGGAAGCTTCGCATTGGGAATTCGCTTTTGAATTCGCAGGCGGTTACAATTCTGCAGGTACCGCCCGCTCCTGGCCGGCCCACTGGTGCCTGGAATGCAGCACTGACGGCGGCGACAGCTGGACCTTGGTCCCCGAAGCGGCCACCGGAGCTCCCTATGTGCACATGCGCGGACTGCCGTGGGTCCGTACCTTCCTGAACGGCCAGTGGTATCAGACTCCCTCCCAGGCCGGCATGGGTTTCAGCCAGCACAGCTATGTCCTTCCCCCCGAAGTCGCCGGGAAGGAACAGGCGATGCTCAGACTCCGTCCCTACGACAAGACCATCGTCTCGCTGCCGCTGCTCTGGGACGACGACATAGAGGTATCCGAAATAGATTATACAACCGGAATTGACGTCCGTGTGCGTTTCGGTTTCATTTACATAAGGTACAGATAAGCCATGAAAAAGCTGCTGCTTGTCCTTTCAGCGTCATTGCTCCTTTCCGCCCCGGCTTTTTCCTGGGGCTGGGCGCACCGCATGATAGCGTACATCGCCCAGGAACACTGCACTCCCGCCACCCGCGAGGTGTTCGACCGTTACCTGGACTCTCCGCTCAACAATATCGCCTTATGGCCCGACATATTCCGTTGCCGGCTATGGGCTCCGCAGGATTTCAGCGACGCCCCCGACTACTGCTTCAAGAGCTGGGAGCATGCGGTCTGCGTGGGGCCTGACTGTTATCCCCTGCTCCACTCCAACCGTCCGGAGGGTAACGGCGAGGGCTACGGGGCCATACTCGGTTATATCGAACGTCTCGAACACTACAAGGAGATGACCGACTCCGCAGTGGTGGTGGACCTTACCGCCCTGGTGCACATGGTGGGTGACAACCACTGCCCCGGACACATCCTCTATTCCAAGCCTGACGGGACCTGGGACCCTATGGGAGGAGGCATTGCCGGCGGTTATGGCACCTATACCCATAATTTTGGCGGCAAACGCATGACGCTTCATGCAATAATTGACGGCGGCGACCAGATCCACCGCGAGTTCAACAAGAATCTCGATGCCTGGAAAGACTACCTTGACGGCCGCTACTGGGATCAGCGGCATGAAATCCTTTCCGGATGGGTTGGGGAGTGGCTTCAGGATGCCGCAATCCGTTCGAAGGTCATCTACGAATGGGTCAGGCCCGGGCAGGATCTGGACGAGAGTTTCTATACCGACCAGGAGCACGAGGCCTTGATTTCCTATCTTTTCGCCGCTTCGGCCTATCGTCTTGCCGAAATCTTCAACCGTCTGTTCGACCCTGATTATAAAGGCCTATGAAAAAGATATCCGTAACAGTATGCCTGGCACTGATTTCACTGGCTCTCCAGGCCCAGAGTTTCGAGGCCGTACGCGCAAAGGCGACTCCCCAGGGAGCGGTGCTGCCCAAGGGCACTTTCGTGGAGGGAACGATAATTAGCGACTATCGCTCGCTGAACATGGCCCAAAACCCGCAGACGGCATGGAACAAGGTTGAGGTGAGGATGTGTTACAGCACCGCCTACCTTCAAAACGAAGACGGCAGCATGGGCTTCCGGCTCTTGTTCAAGGACCTCTACGGAAACCGTGTGCCGGCGTTCAGCCGCGTGCGCATCAATCTGGCCGGCTGCGAGGCTCTGAAAGAATCCTCTCCGGACCGATACACCCTGGCGGATATCCCCACCGGGGCGGTGGAGGTGCTTGGAAGTGCACGGCCTGCCGCCAAGATACGCCATATAGGAGAGCTGACGGCGGCCGATATATACACTTATGTGACTCTCTCTGACGTGGAGTTCCTGTCAAAGGAGGGCTCCTATACCAATGTGTGCGAGTTCTACGTGCAGCCGACCTATATCAACTCCTTCAAGAAACCAGCGCTCTCCGACTGGTTCGACGAGGCTGGACTGCACGTCCAGGACAGCAGGGGAGATGCCATTTTCCTTCCTGTAAATACCGTATGCGCCTGGCGTCGCAGGGGCGACCGGATGCCTTCGGGAAAGGGAAGCATAAGCGGAATAGTCGTCAGCGAAGAACTGCGCCGCAGCGGACTCCCCGGCCCTTTGCAGCTGCGCATATCAGGCCCCGAGGCCGTGGACATACCCATGGACGGCAGCTCCTCCTACGAAACTGTAGCGTCCTGGGACTGGGACCGCAACTATTACTATGAGCTCAATTGTGAAAGCGGAACCAAAAAATGGCTCGAAAACCTTCGCATCGATTCCGAAAGGGTTCGTTCCGACAAAGGAGAAGGGTGGCTGTCCGTGACGGTTCCAGCCAGAATGGGGCTTGACAAGGATTATAATTCCCGCTGCGCCCGCGACGGACTGAGGGCAGGTGAAGGAAACCGCGAATGTGCCGCAATCGTTTACGACACAAAGGCGCTTGACTGGTTCGGGGGCGGAGCCGTTCTGATTGAAGCGTCCACCCTGGGCTTTTCCGGGCAGGCTCTGCTGTGTGACTTTACATGGCTTGCCGGATACGGAACCCCTGAGTCCTCTTTTGGCTTCCCGGCTCATTGGCAGTTGGCCTATTCCATTGACGGCAGAAGCTATATTCCGGTCCGGCAGACTTTGCTGCTGCGTCCTCTTGCGTGGTCCGACGGCTCGCCTGTTTCGTACGACGCCGCGGTCGGTTTCACCGAAAACACGGTTGTGCTCCCCTCGATACTGCTGGACAAGGAGCGCATTTATATACGCATCCTTCCCTCCGACAGGGTCGTGACTGCCAGGCATACCGACGCTTCCGCTCCCATCGACGACGGCCGCCCGGATGCCGAGTCGGCCCTGGCCTTGAAAATCGGCAAAATAGTCCTTAAAGCTTTGAAATGAGGAAAATCTCATTGCTCCTGGCACTTGTGGTGCTCTCCTGTTGCAGCAAGCCTTCTTCCGTTTCCGACGAGGAGGAGCAGGGGGGAAAAACACCTTCTGCCAAACACGCCGACCTGCTGGACCTGACTCTTGCCTCCAGTGCGGCAGGGAGCGATTTCTCCGCGCACAGGTGCGGTGTCGTCACCAACAGCGGCTTTACCCTTTCGGCCTACTACCACGATTATTACAAGCGATTCGTAGGCGTGTTCTCCGGCACTCCGGGCAAGACGGTTGGAAGCGGCTACTACCGTATCGACTATTCTTCCGACGCAGTGTTCAGGGAGAAACTCGCGGACGGTTTTTCTATGGAAGCGGTGTTCTCGGCCGGGGCCCTGCCTTCAGGCTCTGCCGACGCCTGCGTGTTTTCTTCGGTACAGGATTCCGGTTTCGGCATCGGCGTATCTTCAGGCTCTTCGGGGAACCATATTCGTTTCGAAATAAATACGGGAAAGTTGCTGAAGCTCGATTCCGGCATCACCCCTGAACCAGGAATCTTTTACCATGTTCTTGCCGTTTGGGACAGAGATTCCGGCAAGGCGAGGCTTTTCGTTGACGGTGTGCTCAAGGCTGAATCGTCCACCGGGGAGAGTCTTCTGCTCCCTTCCGATGCCGCTTCCGCATGGCTCTGCATAGGCGGAGACTGCTCCTCCTCCGTCAATTACGCGGAGCGCTCATGGCAGGGGGAAGTGGCGATGGCGCGTATCTGGGACAAACCTGTGGATGCGTCTGAGGCCAGATCCCTCTACGAAAAGGTAAAAAACAGTTCGCAGACGGTATCTTCTATCAAACTATCCGAGCTGGCCTTCCTCACTTCATGCAGTGTGGGCGCGGGCTACAGATATAATGTCTATGCCGGCGGCGTTGCATTTGGAGATGTACTGGTGCTTCGCAGCGGTTCCCGGGAAATCGAATGTCCCACCTCATACTCCGTGGGAATGCTTTCCGCCACCGTTCCGTCCGAACTCGTTTCCGGGACGTGGACGCTGCTGCTGCGCAGGGGCTCCGAATACAAGGTGCTGGGCAGCGTCGCTTTCTCCGTTTCAGCCAATCCGCCGCTGCCGCAACTCACCAAAGTCTTTGCTCACCGCTGTGTGCACAACAACAGCTCCGGTCCATACGAAAATTCCCTCGAAGCTTTGAAAAAGACCCAGACATACGGGGTTTACGGAGCCGAGTTCGATGTGTGGATCACCAAGGACGGGTATGTGGTGGTGCATCATGACGCAAGCATCGGGGGTTATAAAATAGAGACCAGCAACTGGTCGCAGATAAAGGATGTCAAGCTTGGCTGCGGGGAACATCTTCCGCTCCTGTCGGAATTCCTCGACCAGGGGCTCAAGGCTCCGGAAACAGTGCTGAATTTCGAAATCAAGAAGCACTCTTCAGCCGCCCGCAACCAGGCCTGCGCGGAAGCCGTAGCGGTCTTGCTCAAAGAAAGGAACATGGTTTCGCAGTGCCGGGTGATGTCCTACAGTACCGATGCGCTGGACCGCCTGCACAGCCTTGTCCCGACGCTGCCCGTCGATTATATAGGAACGGACGACCCCTCTTTTGCGATAGGGAAAGGGTACTCGGGCATCGAAGTCAACATGAACACCCTCAGTGCGAATCCCGACTGGGTGGTTCGCTGCCATAATGCAGGGTTGAAGGTCTGCACATGGACCCCGTCCACAGTCGCCGATCTTATGACCTTCGTCAATATGGGCGTGGATTATATGACAGTCAACAATGTCGATCTTGCCAAATCGGTCACCGGGAGGCAGTATGTCGGTTTTTAGGCATCCGGGGTCTTTTACTCTCTCCTGAAATTGTATCCCAGAAGCTCCAGCACCTCTTCCTGATGCTCCGTGAGGGCTTCGTGGAAGCGGGCGAAGTCGCGCTTTTCCGCAGGGCACCACTGCACTTCCGAAAGGGCCAGCAAACGCGGAAGGAGCATGTATTCCAGATGCTCCGGAGTAGAGATATACTCCGTCCACAGGTTGGCCTGTACGCCGAGGATGTGCCCCCGCGCTTCTTCCGGAAGGCCTTCAAGAGGCTCGTACCCGTAAATCTTCTCAAGTGTGACGGCCCTTTCCTTCCTTGCCCTTATGATGCTCGCGGGTTCTTTGTCCGTATCGGCCGACTGGGCGTAGTCGAAGTAACAGTATGTGTTGGGGGCCATTATGGCGTCGAATCCTCGCTTTGCAGCTTCGATGCCGCCCCTGGTCCCCCTCCAGGACATGATGGTGGCGCCCGGCTGCAGGTCTCCTTCGAGTATCTCGTCCCAGCCTATTATCCTGCGTCCCTTGCCGGCGAGATAGCGCTGGATTCGTGCGGTTACGTAGTTCTGCAGTTTCTGTTCCCGGGTTCCCTTTTCGTCCGATACCAGAGCGAGTTCATCGGCCCTGGCCTGGCAGCGGGGGCATTCTTTCCACCGGTCTTTCGGGCACTCGTCGCCGCCTATGTGGATGTATTCCGAGGGGAAGAGTTCGCACAGCTCGTCAAGAACGTCTTTGAGGAAGGCGAAAGTTTCCTCGCTGCCTGCACACAGAACGTCCTTAGACACTCCCCAGCGGGTCCATACTTCATAGGGTCCTCCGGTGCAGCCGAGATTCGGATAGCTTGCCAGCGCGCCCAGCATGTGCCCCGGCAGGTCCACTTCCGGAATCACCGTGATGCCGCGCTCCCATGCATATTCCACCACTTCCTTTATCTGCTCCCGGGTATAGTAGCCCCCGTAGCGCACGCCGTCGCTGCTGCCGAAGTCGAATCCTTTCTGGGTGCCGCTGCGGAACGCCCCCTTTTCGGTGAGCTCGGGGCGGCTTTTGATTTCTATCCGCCATCCCTGGTCGTCGGTCAGATGCCAGTGGAAGCGGTTCAGCTTGTACATGGCCATTACGTCCAGATACTTTTTCGTCTCCTCCACGCTCCAGAAGTGCCTTGCCGGATCGAGGTGCATTCCCCTGTAGGCGAAGCGGGGGCCGTCCGTTATGGTGCAGCATGGGAGTCTCCAGCCGCCCCCTCCCTTCCCTTTGTAAACACCTGCGGGGAGCATCTGCCTGAGCGTCTGCACTGCATAGAAAAAGCCGTTGTGGCCGGATGCCGTCACTTTCACCCCCTTTCGGGCAATCTCGATGCGGTAGTTCTCCTCCGGCAGGGATTTGTCCTCGAGAAAGTAGATTCCCTTAAGGTCGGAAGCCTGCGCATCGGGCTTTACCACGGCGGCTATCGCGACGCTGCTCATCTTTCCGGTCGCCGCCGAGATGTCGTCGGCAAGCCTGGCTATGGCGGTGACGCTGCGCTCTTCCAGCCCGGCGGAATAGTTGAAACCTGCTCCGCGGGCGTTGAAGCTGCCTTTACCCATCTGCACTTCGCGTGGCTGGGGAGTTATCTGAAGGCCCTGCTGTTTTGCTGCAAGAGTGGCCGGAATGAGAGCCAGAAGGAGAAGTATTCTTTTCATTTTCAGTAGATTAACAGTCCAAGTATGCCTCCTGCTATAATGAGCAGGATGGGATTTGCCTTAAGAAGCAGCGAGGAAGCGAGCGTACCAGCAAGAATTGCCCAGGAGGTCCAGTCGCCAAAGTTTTCCCTTATCACGGAAACCTGCAGATTTGCGATGGACCAACCGCTTCCCGGACTGGAGATGCCGCCGCCGAAGCGGAACATCAGCACCAGCGCCGCCGCTCCTATCAGCCCGGCAACCACAGGCCTGAGCCCGCTCATGACGTTGCCGAAAAGGGCCGTGCGGTGGTATTTCCGGTAAATGACCATTATTCCCCAGAAGATTATGAAAGAGGGAAGCACCAGCGCGAAGGTGGCAAGGGCCGAGCCTGCGATTCCAAGCATCGCGCTCCCCGTGGCGCCAGCCGCTCCGGCAGTGCCGGCAGCCCCGGCCGTACTTGCTGCGCCTATCGCCCCGGTGCTCAAGCTCCCCGCTGCTCCTGTTGCGCCGGTCGCGAGCGAATGCCCGACTTCATATCCCACATAGGTGGCGCAGTTGATGCCGATAGGCCCCGGGGTGCTCTGGGAGATGGCCACAATATCTGTGAACTGGGCCTGGGTAATCCATCCGAATTCCGAGACGACTTTGTTCTGGATGAGTGAAATCATGGCACCTCCTCCGCCGAAATTGAAAAGGCCGATAATGAAGAAGGTCCAGAAGAGCTGAAGAAGGATTGCGGTCATTTTTTGCCAGGCGCCTCCTTCGCTTTGCTTCCCGGTGCCTGCTTTTCCCCTCCCCGGGGTGCAGGAGAGCCCGTTTCGCTCCCCGGTGCCTGCTTTTTCCCCTCCCGGGGTGCAGGAGAGCCCGTTTTGCTCCCCGGCG
>CADBSV010000050.1 GCA_902797435.1 uncultured Bacteroidia bacterium | reverse complement strand
TGGTAGCACTTGGACATGGGGGCCAGGGTTTCCGCAGTGGTGTGGCCCATGCGGTCTATTCTGGCAGCCGTTTCGCTTTCCCAGCCGGGAAGCGGGACGTCCTGCCAGAGTTCGCCGTCGAACTGCGCGCCTTTCTGAGCGAAGATCGGAAGGGCTGCGCAGAGGGTTGTAAGGAATATGGAGATTCTCTTCATTTTGCGTAACTCCTTATGGCAGCTTTATGATTTCTGCCCAGTAGCCGCTGTACTTGCCTGCGAGGTTCACCTTGAGGGTGCGGACCGTGCCCTGCGGGATGTTCGGAAACACCTTCCAGCAGTCGTCTCCGACCTTTATGCAGGCCTGGGCTACCGGATAGCTGCTGTAGTTCTTGTTCACCTTGTCCCCGGGTGCCATGTAGGCGCCGATAGGGATGACTCCGTCGCGGCAGCCGCCGACGTAGAGCTGTCCGTCCTCGCCGTACCAGGCTTTGCATTCTTTCTGAGCCACCTGGAATTCCACAGGCCTGGATACCTTCTTGCCTTTGGTGAGCCTTGCCGAATACAGGCCTTCCGGAAGGTTCTCCAGCACCACTTCGCCCTTGGGGGCCGGAACGGTGGTGTAGAGTTCGCCGTTACGCAGGATTTCCATGCTCTTGTACTTCTTGCTCAGGACATCGATGACCACCGGTTTGCCTTCGGGATAGGTGACTCTTTCCCCGTCCCTGGGGGAAAGGTCGGTGTTGAAGGTGTAGTCGAGGTCGGGATGCTGTTCGATATAATCTGGTAGCATTATCAGGGATTCCCATTTCTCATGGTCGTAGCGGAAGAAATGGGCGTCGTACTTGCGCACGGTCTTGTCGAGGAAATCTTCGCGGGAAAGCTTTTTGATTCTGTTCACGGGTCCGGTGCCTTCGAAAGTGCGCACCTGGCACACCTTGCCGTCAGCATCCCGGCCGATGCCGCAGATTACTATTATGTGTCCGGCGGAGCCGCCATAGCAAACGGTATCGTAGAGCTGGACCGAGTCGATGTCGTTGCCTATGTCCTCGTATAGCGGGATACTCCCGTTGCGGATGAAGCGGCAGAACATCATCATGGGGATGCCAAGCACATAATTGGCCGAAGATGAGCACACCTCCCCGTAGTACGGGCCGGCCTTGGCCCTGTCGTAGGGCATGAGGTGGTAATTCACCTTGTACATGTTGCTCTCCACGTTGTTTACGGCAGAAAGGAAAGTGAAGAAGGAAATGTCCTTTCCCACATAACCGCAGAAGTCGTGAACGGCGCTGTAGGGGATCCCGGTGCGGTCTTCTCCTTCTTCGAACATGGCATCCTTGGTATGGAAGCATTTGGGCATGGGTGCCTTTGTGGTCCATTCGATGTTCGCCATGAGCTCGATGCGGTCGCGCACGGCAGTCTCCCAGCCGGGGAGCGGCTGGTCCTGCCAATATTCCCCGTCAAAGACAGTCTGCCTTTGGGCAAACGCGGCTGCGGCCATGACGACCGCAGCCACAACTGTAATCAATCTTTTCATTTCTGTACGAGAAGTATGGCATCGGCGCGGATGAAACCGGGAGTGCCGTCGCCATGAACTTTAACTGAAAACTCTTCGCCGGCCGCGAGCTTCACGTCGGCTATCCTGTGCCATGCACCTGCCGTCTGTCCGTCTATCACCACCTTGCGGGCATCCACCGTTACGGAGCGTCCGTCGGAAAGGTCAAGAACGGTTATCGGATTCATGCTTTCGGCTCCGAGATCATGGACGTCTTCCTTCTTCATGCGGTGCTGGTAGATGTAGATGTCATATTCTGCCGCTGCAAGCGGAACTCCGGTGAAAGTAACGGAACCCTCGGCGGAACTACCCTGATAATATGTGGGACCGTAACCGCCCCTGCCCTTGACCACTTCCCAGCTGTCTCCCTCTGTAACGGCCTTCGGATCGTCCACGATAACGTCGGGAGCGGTTCCGTCCATGTACGGGTCGTTTTTGAAAACATCCTGAATCTTCCTGTAGTCCACATCCTGGATGGCGTCAAGCCCTTCTTTCTCAGCGATGGCCGCCGCAATACCGGCAGCCTGTCCGAGGCACATGAACACGGGTTCCATACGGATGGAGCCGTAGGCTATGTGCGATGCCGAGCAGCAGACCGAGACGGCAAGGTTCGTGCATTCTTCCTTTACGGGAACGATGGACCTGTAGGAGATGGGGTAGGGGATTCCGCCGGGAATCTCCACGTTGCCCTCGTTCTCCACCATCCATTTCCCGTTACCGTAAGGCGTGATGATCCTTTCGCAGTTATGCGAGTCCATGTTGTAGGCTGCGTGGGCGATGCCGTCAGTGACGTTGCCGCGTCCTTCACAGTCGGCCTGGGTAGCTACGTATCCGCCTACCATGCGGCGGGCTTCACGCACGTAAAGCTGAGGAGTCCAGTTGCCGCATTCGGTGTATTCGTCCTTGGGCAGGCCCCATTTCGAGACGAACTCCTGAAGGTTTGCCGGAACCCTTGGGTCGGTCATGTAGAACCAGAGCAGTCCGAGGGTATAGTCGAGATGGGCCTTGATAATCTCCTGCCTTTCTTCCCATGTGCCTTCGGGATATCCCTGGCTCATGCCTATCATATCCGTGGAGAAGGCTCCGCGGTTGTTGATGTCGGTCTTGCGGTTCGGCATCGGGGTCCAGATGAAGTACTGGTTGATGTCACGCATGTCGCTCTGGGCTTCGAACAGACGCGGCAGAAGTTCATATCTGGCCGGGTCGTAGTTTTCGGGCTCGGTAAGCGGAATCATGTTGTCCGGGTCGTCGGTAAGGCAGATACGGAAGTTGTAGGCCTGTATGCGGTTGTCGCCGGTGCCGTTTGGAAGGGCGCTGTGGTTCTCTATGCCCCAGAGGAGCCCGCTGTCAGGATTGCCAGGTTCCACGAACGGATCCACTCCGTGGGGGAACTGGTGATGGACATGCAGCAGCTGCACTCCGTCCCAGGTTTCTCCGTATTCGGAGTTGGCTTCGCGCCCGGTGCGGTAAGTGACTCCTGCTCCGGCCATGAGGTCTCCCTCATAGGAGGCGTCTATGAACCATTTTGCCTTGAAGGTGAGGGTGTCGCCGTCACCGGCCGCAGTCATGGAAATTATCTTTCCGTCCTTGGTTTCGGCACTTACGAAATGACGGTCCGTCACAACCTTTATCCGGGGCGATTTTGCAAACTCGTCCATCACTTCCTTGGCTACCTTGGGCTCGAACACCCAGTTCTCGAGGTTGCCGTAGCGCTTTCCGCATTCGCGGTAGAACTTGAGGGCAAGGCCCTGGACAACCTGTTTGTTGCCGATGTCGGTGCGCCCGAGTCCGCCGGTGGTCATTCCGCCTATGCGGCAGGTTGGCTCTACCACCACGACATTGAGCCCCATTTTCGCGGCTGCATCGGCAGCCACTATTCCGGAGGCCGTGCCGCCGTAAACACAAAGGTCATACTCTTTCGGTGAGCAGGCGCAGATGGAGAGCGCCAGCAGGGTGAATCCTAAAAATCTTTTCATATCGGTCTTAGTTATAGTTTTGTTAAAGTTGCCATTCGGATGCGTTGCGGCCAAGGTTTACCGTCTTGAAATTGCTTCCCGAGCCTTTGGCCCAGAACTCGCCGTCACCCAGCCCGAAAGCTTTGCCTTGCATGGTGTATGATATAAAACCGTGCCAACCTCCGCTCACTTCTTCAAGAGCGCGGTGTTCGGGGTTCTTTGCCGCGTCGAGCGGGATGTATTCTTCCTTGAACCTCTCGATATTGAAATCTATGCATGTAAGATGGCCGGTGCCGGTGAAGCGGGGCAGATGGGTGTTGCCTTCGTCTGCACAGTTCAGCATTGTAAGAGTCTTGGCCCCTGGACCGTCGAACCAGTAGCCTATGGTGCAGCGGGCCACGGAACAGTTGTACATGATGAGATGGTCTATGGCGTTGGTCTTGATTCCTACATACAGGCCTCCTATCGAAATGGTGTTGAAGGCCAGGCGGGAGGTGTCGTCGTTGGAGCGACGCGGACTTATGATTCCGATGCAGCCCTCTGCCGGAGTGGATGCAGGGAGATGGAGGTATCTTTCCTCGAAATGCTTTTCGGTGTAGATGCCCACGAGATTGATTTCGCAGTTTCCGAGCTTGCTGCAGTCGAGGCCCACGAGTTTTTTGCCCGCATTGGCGAAGAACAGCAGGAAATTCTCGAAATTGGCGCAGTTCACATAGGTATAGGCAAAATAGTTGCCTTTCCAGTTGTTTTTGCCAGTCACAGGGTCAACTGGCTTTTGCGGGCTCCCGTAAAATACCCTGTAGGTCTGCTCCGGGTCCATGGCTTCCATGGCCTTTTCGGTAACCCTTATGCATACGCCGTACTGGCTGTTGTAACTCTTGTTCTCGGTGGTGCCCTTTATGGTGATGGTCCTGGCCCTTCCTTCGTTGAATCCGAAAAGTATGGCCGAATTGCCTTCCTGCTCGAAGGCATCCACGTAATAATTGCCGTCAAGCAGCTGTATGGTGCCTCCATAGGGAAGGGCTTCTATAGCCTTGTTGATGATTCGCTCATCGTTTTTGCCGGTACATACGAAATCGGCCAGGCGTTTGTCCTGTTTTGGGCTGTCCGAAGCCGCGATGATGATATACCTGCTGTGAGTCTTGAAAGATTTGCCTTCCGCGGGAAGGACGGCGGACGCCAACAGGGCCGCCAGCAGTAAAATCAGGCGTTTCATGGTCTAAGAATCTTCAGTTCTCCGGCACGTAGGGTTACCTTGCGGGAATGGCTTGCATCCGTGTGCAGGATAATCTCCTGGCGGATATTGTCTTCGGTGTTGAGCACGAGGACGGAACCGTCGTCATAGCACGACCAGCGCACCGCGTCGGTGCATTCCACCTTCGGGTACGCGTCAACAGATTCCAGTGCGCGGCGCACGAGGTACTCATAAAGAGGGTACAGCTGGGGCGAGCCGACGGAATCGAGCGAAGGGCAGAATATCACACTGCCTTCGCCGATGCGGTACTCGTACAGCAGGGTCTCGTCAAAATTGAATTCGGTATCGATGAAGTTCTTGCTTCCGACCGCTATGGGTGTGGCGCCGCAGTTCTCGAAAACAGGCATCGAAAAACCTCCGTCCGTGAAGAAGGGATCGCTTATAAGACCATATTGGTGCAGTTTCCAGCCGCAGGAGGGGAGGGCTGTGAATTTAAGCCCGTACTGCATCTTCTGCCGTTTCCCCGGGATGACCTTTAGACCTGTGAGGGCGCTCCAGTCTCCGTTGTTGTATGGAGTGAAAGCCTGTCTGGGGCGGTCCGCCGTGTCGAAATGACGTGCGGTCAGCAGAAGCGTCCCTCCGGAAGAGACGTAACGCTGGAGCTTGGCGTAAAGCGTGTCGTCCATGGAGTTGAAGCCCAGGAAGACAAGGACTTTGTACTGCGAAAGCACATCATCAGGGATGTCGTGCGGGACGATATTCACCATTCCCAGGGGAGGATTGCCCGAATAGTTCCTGTCGCCCCCGCGGTCGCGGCTCTCCCAGTCTTCCCGGTGATAACACTCTTCCACCATATTCCAGGCGCGTTCGTCATCTCCGATAAGGAAATCGTCGTTGAGACGCTGCCCCCACTTGTGGGTCTGCCACATTCCGGAATAACCGTCGAGACGGCCCTTCATGAAGGCTGCCGCAGCCCTGGGAAGACCCTCCGGACGGGGGTGCTTCTTAAGCCATGCGGCATAATCGCCGAGTATCTTCCTGTAGCGTACAAGATGGGGATGGTCGCCGGTCCACTTCCTTTTGTCGTATCCGTTGTATTTGAGTATCGGGCCTTCCAGCCAGGTGGGGCTGGAGCCGCGAAGGTATGCGTGATAGAGGGACAGGCGGGTGCGGTTGTACCATACGTCTCCCAGGTCGTCTCCGCCATACCATGTAACGGCGTGGTCGGTTCCGAAACCGGGAACGTCGAAGGCCTTGCAGGCGCCCACCACGTCGGCGTAACGCTTCTCGTATTCACCGTCGAAGATGAGCTCCACATCCACCCTGTCCACTAGTTTCTGCCGGAGCAGCTGGGCCACGTCACCATAATCGACGCTCACGAAAGGCCTCGGAAGCCCGATGGAGTCGGCAAATGCTATCTGCCTTTGAATATGGTAACGGATGAATGCTTCGGCTTCCGTATAGGTCTTCACCTGCGGCATGCAGGCGTTGCCGCCCCGCATCGAGGACTGCGGCCATGTGAACATGACGCCGCTGAATTCTCCCAGGACATGGCTTTCGGTAAATACATCCGGATAACGGTGGAAAACCGCTATCATCTCGTCCAAAGAGTCTTTACGTTCCGGAAGGGCACCCCAGTTCCTGCGGTCCAGAAAATCGCAGATGGAAATCGTCAAACCTTTCGCCCTGCAGTATTTCCCCATTTCCTCAAGTTCCGATGGAGTCCATACTGCAATCCTGCCCAACAGCGCGAGAGTGCCAAGCTTGTCTTCCGACATTGTGCGCAGCGCTTCCATCCGCTGGCTGTGATTGACCTGGGATCCGGTGATGACATTTGCCCTGTCGCCTGCGCAACTGCAGAGCAGGCATAGCACGGTAAGGAGGGTTATCAGTTTTTTCATATTGCAAATTTAGGCTTAAGGCTTACCGTTTATTTTAAAAAATGGTATTTTTATACGGAAAATGAAAAAACCGGGATTGCGCGCATAACTACATTTGCAATATAACGCTAAGCCATGAAAACCTTTTACAGAATCATTATCTTGGCAGTGTCCGCCGCATTGATGCTTGCCGCTTGCTGCCGCCCCGAGGAGAAGGCTGTCCGGCAGGTGATTAAAAGAACCTTCGGAGCCTGCCCTTCCAACGTATCCTTCAGCTATGCCGGTCCCTCCGAGGGCACCGACTGGTATGCCCTCGAAGTGAGCGGCGGGAAGCTCACCGTGTCCGGTTCATCGCCGGTGGCTCTCTGCAAAGGATTTCACGACTATATACAGGATAACGGCTATGGAAGCGTCACGTGGTCGGGTTCTAGGCTGGACCTTCCCCGGGAGCTCCCCGACATGCCCCGGACACAGGTTACGAGCCCGTTTTCCAGCCATCTCTTCTACAATGTCTGCACTTTCGGGTATTCTACGCCGTATTGGGGATGGAAAGAGTGGGAAAAGGAAATCGACTGGCTTGCGCTGCACGGATTCGACATGCCCCTCGCACCCGTAGGCACTGAAGGGATTCTCTACAGGGTATATGAGCGGATGGGGCTTTCCGACGAGGAAATCCAGGCATATTTTGCAGGCCCCGGACACTTCCCCTGGATGCGTATGGGAAACATGTGCGCCCAGGACGGCGGAATGAGCCGGCGCTGGCACGAAAAGCAGATTGCCCTCGAGCACCGTATCCTGAGGCAGATGCGCTCCCTTGGCATGGAGCCCGTTTTCCAGGGATTCGCCGGATTCGTCCCTGAGGCCGTGGCAAACCATTTCCCGGAGGTAAGCATTACCAGAAACGACTGGCACGGTCTTCATAACCAGCTGCTCAGCGCAAGGGACTCCCTGTTCCAGGTTATCGGAACTTCCTTCATAAAAGAATGGGAGAAGGAATTCGGGAAAGGGAAGTATTACCTTGTTGACAGCTTCAACGAGATGGACGTGCCGTTCGGGCCGCGCGGCTCAAGGGAGCGCTACGAAACCATAAAGTCTTATTCCTGCGCAACATACAAAAGCATCCAGGCCGCCAATCCGGATGCAGTGTGGGTGCTTCAGGGGTGGATGTTCGGACGCGACCGCACCCTAATATGGGATCCCGAGAGCGTGAAGGCCCTTCTTGACGGTGCTCCCGACGACAAGCTTCTGGTGGTTGACCTTGCGGTCGATTTCAACGAATTCGTCTGGCACAGCGAGAAAGACTGGGACTATCTCGACGGCTTCTCCGGAAAGGAATGGATATGGAGTACGACGCCCAATTTCGGCGGAAGGACAAGCCTCAAGGGCTATTACGGCTTCTATCTGAACGCCCATCTGGATGCGCTCTCTTCCCCGAACAGGGGCAGGCTCACCGGTTTCGGTTCTTCTCCGGAAGGCATCGAGAGCAACGAGGCCCTCTACGAGGCCATATCTTCTGCGGGATGGAGTTCTTCGCCGAAGGACGCCAAGACCTTCCTGTCGCAGTATTTCGCATCCAGGTACGCTTGCGACCCCGCCCTTCTCGAGCCTTTCGTCGAAGGGCTTCTGGGAAGCGTTTACAATAATTTCTCGAATACGGACAAACATTCCTGGGCGACCCGTCCGGGACCGTTCCCTCCGAATGTTTTCAATATCAACCGCGGGTTCTACGACGGCATCGGGTATCTGCTTTCACTATCCGGTCTGCATGACGCCCCGCTTTACCGCACAGACGTCATAACCTATGCCGCGGCCTATCTCTGTGCCAAAGCAGACGAGCTTTACAAGGATGCCATGGTTTCCTATGCCCTCGGAGACAAAGAAGGCGGCAGGGCTCTTGCTTCCCGCCTGTACGATGTTCTCCTTGCTGCCGACCGTCTGCTGGAGAGCCATCCGCTGATGCGCATGCAGAGGTGGCTCGACTATGCCGGGCAGTGCGCCACTTCCGAGGCCGAGAGGATGGAATTCCGCACCGAGGCGCTGCGTCTTGTCACCACCTGGGATGCCGAGGGCATTCACGATTATGCCTCCCGCTGCTGGTCGGGTCTGCTTCGCGACTACTATGTTCCCCGTCTCAAGGCATTGTTCTCCTCCCTCGAAGAAGGGAAAACGCTTGACATCTATGCGGTGGAGAACGCTTTCATAGAGAAGGTGGCAAGGGAAGGATTCAGCCCCGTGACGCCTTACGAAGACGTGGTCGCCGCGGCAGCCGCCCTTGTGGAGGAAGCCGGCGCCTATTCTCCCAATCCGGAGTGGACCGATGTCGTTTCATGCTGGACTCCGTACATCACGTCTTCGAAGGAAGGGGAGAGCGTCAGCTGGAATTTGGTGGCGAACCTTTCGAATTCGCAGGTGTCTTCGCTCAAGGGTTTCCGTTTTGAATCAGCCTCGGCTGAGCCATTGGAAGTGAAGGGGCTCAGGGTCGGAGGCCGCCGCAGGACATATCCCGCCGGAGTGGCCTGCAAGTTCTCCGCAGGAGAAGGATTCTATCCGTATGACAAGATTACTGCAGACATGCCGGTGGAGGTCTGGACGCCGTTCAGCTTCAGTATGGAATCGGCTCCGGGAGTTTCCGGCTGCATCCGCCTTGTAGAAAAGTAAACCTCCGGATTAGACCGCGCGCCAGCTTTCGGGATCCCGCCATCCCCGCAGGAAATCCTGAACCGGCATGCGCTTCTTTCCTGAGAGCTGCAGGTCGGTCACCTCGAACAGGCGTCCGTCGCCGCAGACGATCCCGAGGTGGGTTTTGCCGTCGGAGACGATTGTGCCTGCTGCTGCGCTTGCGGTCGTTTCCGAAACCTTCCCGAAGAAAACCTTGCACTCCAGACTCTGCTTGCCCTCCGCCTCAAGGGTGGTCCAGGCGGAAGGATAGGGGCTGAGTCCCCGTACGAAGCAGTCTATGGCCGCGGCGGGGCGGTTCCAGTCGATGCGTGTATTCTCCTTGGTGAGCTTCGGTGCGGGATGCAGTTCTTCGCTGCCCTGGATAAAGGAACGCTGCACCCTTGTCTCGATATTGTGCTGGAAGATGCCTTCCGTAGTGTCCACCACCACCTTGGCCCCTATTTCCATGAGCGCGTCATGCAGGGTTCCGGCAGTTTCTCCGGGGGCGATGCGGTAGTCGTACCTCATTATTATCTTGCCCGTGTCTATGCCCTTGTCAAGCATGAACGTGGTGACTCCGGTAATCTTTTCTCCGTTGATTATGGCCCAGTTTATAGGTGCCGCGCCGCGATACTGCGGCAGCAGGGCGGCGTGAAGGTTGAAGGTCCCCAGCTTGGGCATGGCCCACACTTCTTCAGGCAGCATCCTGAAGGCGACCACAACGAAAAGGTCGGCCTTCCATGCGGCAAGCTCCGAGAGGAATTCCGGATCTTTGAGCTTGAGTGGCTGCAGGACGGGGATCCCATGTTCCACCGCATATTTCTTGACTGCGCTTTCCTGGAGTTTCAGGCCGCGCCCCGAAGGCTTGTCCGCTACGGTAACCACGCCCACTACCTTGTAGCCGTTTTTAATGAGAGCGTCCAGCGATGCCACGGCAAACTCCGGCGTTCCCATGAACACTATCCTCTTCTGCCTGAAGAAACGTCCCACGAGGCTCTTGAACTTGCGCCACCAGCTTCCTATGCGGTCGCTGTCGAAGAGGGTCGCGTCCTTTATGGACTTGTAGGTGAGGAAGGCTCCTATGGGTGCCAGCACGTATGCCGATATGAAAACGCCCACGGCGGCGGTGGCGGCGCCGTCCCTTGCCAGCTTGGTGCCCGATATGTCCACAACCCAGTAAAGCACGAAGAACAGGGCCGACACGATGGCGCTGGCTCCGAGCCCGCCCTTCTTTATGAGCGCTCCGAGAGGCGCTCCGATGAAGAACAGGATGAAGCAGGCGAGGGCCTTTGCGAATTTCTTGAGGTATTCGATGTCAACCCTGCGGAGCCTGTAGTAGTATTCGTGAACTTCGTTTTCCCTCGACCGCGAATCGTTTATGAAACGTTCCGCCCTGCCCTTGGCCCGTTCGTATGCCCGGATCTGCTTGCCAAGGTCTTTCCACTGCATGAACTCCTTGTCCGAAAAGTCGGTGCGTTCGTCCACTCCGGCCCTTGACGCGGTGTCCAGCTGGCCGGACAAGGTGAAGTAGCCGCTCTTTCGCATGGAACTGTACTGCCTGTCGTGGGCGGAGGCTGTCTGCTTTATGAGGGTGTCCCTTGCATCCACGAGCTGGCTTATCTTCATGGCCTGGGCCTGGTCTCCGTAACGGGTGGAGTCGGATTGTTCGAAGGAATAGTTCTCCAGCGGGATTATCAGCTCCTGCCGCTCGAAGTCTATATGCTGGAGCTGCAAGGTGGTATCGCGGTACTTGCGTACGTTGTTCTCGTTATAGTTGATTCCGTTGTAGAGTGTGAACGTCAGGTAATCCTTTCTCGCGCTCATTTTCATGAGGGCGGAATCCGCCAGGGTGAGGGATGTGTTGCCCTTTTTGGCTGTATGGTCGTACACCATGACGTCGTACAGCATGTGGCTTTCCCTGTCCTGACTGCCGACCCGGAGGATGTACCCATCGATGCCGTCATAGAACGTTCCGGGGGGTATCTTTATCTCGTTCTTGGTCTTGCCGATGTCGTAGCGGAGCGTGTAAATCTTGTCGGTGGCCTTTGGTACGAGGTTGTTGCTTACGAAGAAAGCCGCTACTGAAATGACGAACGCGGCGGCCATCAGAGGAAGGAACACCCTCGAAAGGGAAACGCCCGACGCCTTTATGGCCATGAGCTCGTTGTTCTCGGCCATCTGCCCCACCGTCATCATTGAGGCAAGGAGGGTGGCAAGCGGCAGGCACAGCGGCAAGGTGGTGCAGCTGCCCCAGAACATGAACTCCAGAATAATCTTGAGTCCGAGACCCTTGCCGACCAGCTCATCGATATACACCCAGAGGAACTGCATCATCAAGATGAATATCACCACGAGGAGTATCGCCAGGAACGGCCCGGCGAACGCGCTCAGTATGAACCGGTCGAGTTTCTTCATTAACTGCGGATTTTGCCAAGCATTGCATCGAGGGCTTCACCGAGCCCCTGGACAGATTTGCCGCCGGCCATCGCGAGGCCGTTCTGTCCGCCTCCTCCTCCCTGGATGAACTTTGCGGCTTCACGCAGGTCTGCGGCCGCGTTCCATCCGGCAGCCACGAGGTCCTGCGAATACATCAGCAGCAGCTGGGGCTTTTCGGCTATGTTGAGGGCGGCGGCGATTACCAGGTTGGATGCTTCCTTCTGGATCATAGTCGCTGCTTCGCGAAGCATTGCGAAGTCGGCCACCCAATCGAGTTTTATGACCCTGTGGCCGTTTATTTCCTCGCTCAAAGACAGGAGTTTCTCCTTGTACTGAAGGGTCTTCTCCTTGAATGCTGCAGCTATCTGCTTCTTGTAAGAATCGTTCTCCTCGATGGTCTTTCTGAGGGCGGCGGCAACGTCGGGAACATTGTTCAGGAGGGCCCTCATGTCCCGAAGGGTTTCCTGCATGGCGCTTACCATGTTCTCGGCTTCTTCTCCGGTTACGGCCTCTATGCGGCGTACACCCGCCGCTATTGCGGTTTCGGAGACAATCTTGAAGAGGCCTATGTTGCCCGTGGCCGGGGCGTGGCAGCCGCCGCAGAGTTCGGTGCTCGGGCCGAAATTCACAACCCTTACCCTGTCTCCGTACTTTTCGCCGAACAGGGCTATGGCGCCCATTTCCCTCGCCTCCTCCATTGTGGCGTCGCGTTTCTCTACCCGTGCGAAATTTGCGCGGATGAGTGAGTTGACCCTGCGTTCCACCTTGCCGATCTGCTCCTGAGAGAGCTTTTCGAAGTGCGAGAAGTCGAAACGGAAGTATTTGTCGCACACGTAAGAGCCTTTCTGTTCTACGTGTGTTCCGAGAATTTCCCTCAGCGCCTGGTCGAGAAGATGGGTGCAGGTGTGGTTCGCCGCAATTCTCTGCCTGCGCTCCTCATCCACCTTGAGTGTGAACTCGCCCTTGCAGTCCTGAGGCAGCTTTTCGGCTATATGGATGGTAAGGTCGTTCTCCTTTATGGTGTTCAGGATGCGGATCTGCTCCCCGGATGCCGAGACGACGGTTCCGGTGTCGCCGACTTCGCCTCCCATCTCTCCGTAGAACGGAGTGGCGTCGAATACCAGCTGAAGCATCTCCTTCTTCTTTTCCACCACGGTGCGGCTCTTCAGGAGGCGGGCTCCCTCCAGGGAAGTGCCGTCGTAGCCGGTAAAACGCACGTTTTCTCCTTCGTGATAGACGGTCCAGTCCCCGAAGGTGTTGGCCGTCGCATTGCGGGCGCGCGCTTTCTGCTTTTCAAGTTCGGCCTTGAAGCCTTCCATGTCAACGGTATAGCCGTTTTCTTCCGCAATCAGCCCGGTGAGGTCGATGGAGAAACCGTAGGTGTCGTAAAGGACGAAAGCGTCTTCTCCGGGAATGACTTTGGAGGCGGTGTTCTTTGCCATGTAGTCGTCCATGAGGCGGATTCCGCGGTCGAGAGTGCGCAGGAAAGCCATTTCCTCTTCCCTGATGACGCTCTCTACGAGTTTCTGCTGGGCCTTGATTTCGGGATAGGCCTCGCCCATATCATCCACCAGCTGGGGGATAAGGCGGCAGAGGAAGGGCTCGGTGAATCCGAGGAAGGTGTAGCCGTAGCGGACGGCCCTGCGGAGTATCCTTCTGATGACGTACCCGGCCTTTACGTTTCCGGGAAGCTGCCCGTCCGCGATGGCGAATGCAATTGCCCTGAGATGGTCGGCTATTACCCTGAAGGCGACGTCGGTCTTCTCGGATGCCCCGTATTTGTGTCCCGAGAGTTCTTCTATCCTGCGGATGCTTCCGGAGAAGATATCGGTTTCGTAGTTGGATGTTTTGCCCTGAAGCACCATGCAGAGCCGCTCGAATCCCATTCCGGTATCGATGTTCTTGTTAGGGAGCGGTTCCAGATGGCCGTCGGCCTTGCGGACGAACTGCATGAATACGAGGTTCCAGATTTCGATGACGAGGGGGTCGTCGGTGTTCACGAGCTTTTCGCCTGGAACCTTGGCCCTCTGCTCGTCGCTGCGGAGGTCGATATGGATTTCGCTGCAGGGGCCGCAGGGGCCGGTGTCTCCCATTTCCCAGAAGTTGTCGTGCTTGTTGCCAAGTACGATATGGTTTGCGGGGACATGCCTTAGCCAGGCGCTGCGGGCCTCTTCGTCCATCGGGGTGCCGTCCTCCTGCGAACCTTCGAATACGGTTACGTAGAGTTTCTCCTTGTCTATCTTGTACACTTCCGTAAGAAGTTCCCACGCCCATGCGATGGCTTCTTCCTTGAAGTAGTCTCCGAAACTCCAGTTGCCCAGCATCTCGAACATGGTATGGTGCCGGCCGTCATGTCCCACCGCTTCGAGGTCGTTGTGCTTGCCGCTCACGCGCAGGCACTTCTGACTGTCGGTGGCCCTTTTCATCTTCGGGGTCTGGTTACCGAGGAAAATATCCTTGAACTGGTTCATCCCGGCGTTGGTGAACATCAGCGTGGGATCGTTCTTGACTACCATGGGTGCCGAGGGCACTACCGTATGTCCCTTGGATGCGAAGAAGTCCAGGAACTGCTGCCTTATTTCTTTAGATGTCATGATCATATCAATTGCAATCTGCAAAATTACGTATTTTTCGTATCTTTGCAAAAGATGCCGAAGTATGTTTTCAATCCCATAACGCTACAGTACGAAGTCCACGAAGGTCCCCGGTGGCACCGGCCGGCCCGGATTGCGGGGGCTGTCCTTGCTGCCGCAGGGCTGTGCTACCTCTACTTCTGGCTCTATACTTCGGTGCTCGGGCTCGATCTTCCCAAGACGGTGCGCCTCAGGCGCGAAGCCGCGCAGTGGCAGGCGAATCTTGCCATGCTCGACCGCCGGCTCGACCTTTACGAAACCTCCCTTGAGGGAATAGAAGACCGTGACGACCGTGTTTACCGTTCAATCTACGGCCTTAGCGGCTTGCCGGAAGATGCCCGCACCTCAGGTCTTGGAGGAATCAGCCGCTACGAACAGATGGACGAGGCCGGGGCCGATCCCGCTCTCAAGGCCACTGTCAAGAGGATGGACAATCTCATCAAGAGGTCTTACCTTCAGAGCGTGCTGCTGGATGAGGTTCAGGGCATTTCGCTCACGGCGGGGGACATGATTTCCCATATTCCGGGAGTGCCTCCCCTTGTTCCTGACCGGTCCCTTGCGCATCTTTCGAGCACTTTCGGCCGCAGGACCGACCCTATCTACGGAGTGGTGCGTTTTCATGAAGGCCAGGATTTCGCCTCTCCTGCCGGGACGCCTGTATATGCCACCGGCGACGGAGTGGTCGTGAAGACCGATTTCAAGTTCACCGGCTACGGCAACGAAATAATTATCGACCATGGTTTCGGCTACCGCACGCGCTACGCCCATCTTTCGCGCATCGACGTGGGGGAGGGAGTGCAGATAAGGCGGGGCGACCAGATAGGAGCCGTAGGTTCCACAGGCAAGAGCACCGGTCCGCATCTCCATTACGAGGTGATTTATCGCGGCACTCCGGTGAATCCGTGGCAGTTCATGAATCTTGACATGTCGGCCGAAGAATACAGGGCAATGGTGGAGAGCCGGCGCAGGGATGCGCTTCCGCATCGAAAATCTTCCCTTGAACTCATAAAAGACAGAGGCAGCCGATGAAACCCAGCAAGTATTCTTTCGACAGCCGCACGATGCGGTATCTGAAGGCCGGATTCAATGTCCTGGGCTTCCTGGGAGGCGTGCTGAGGGTTCTTCTGGTATCTCTCACCCTGTTCATCATCCTCTATTTCATCCTGGCCACGTTCCTGAGTACCGACACCGAGAAGCGCCTGCGGCGTGAGATAAAGGCCTACGAGCAGCTTTACCCCGGGCTCGCTCCCAGGGAGGATATCCTCAGAAAGAGCATAGCCGCCCTTGAAACCAAGGACAACGGCATATACAGGACCGTTTTCCACAACGAGGCGCCGATGGTGGATCCCATAGGCACCATGAGCATTTTCTTCCAGGCCGACACCGTTCCGGAAAGCAGAATCGTCACCTACACCGCCGAAAAGACCGACCGCCTCCTGAGGCAGGCGGGCAGGGTGGAAGATGCGTTCGGCAGGATATATGCGTCCCTCTCTGCAAAGAAGGGGATAATTCCTCCCATGAGCATTCCGGTGGGCGATATATCCTATCCCCAGATAGGAGCCACGGTGGGGGCCCGTCTGAACCCTATCCTTGGTGCGGAAGTGAGGCACAACGGCCTCGATTTCATCGTGCCTCGCGGCTCGGAGGTGTATGCCTCCGCAGACGGGGTGGTGGAGAAGGCGAAGGAGGCCCGCAAGGGCGACGGAAACACCGTGGTGCTCTCTCACCGCGGCGGCTACCAGACCCGCTACTGCCATCTTTCGGAAATAAAGGTGAAGGAAGGGCAGAAAATACGCAAGGGGCAGCTGATTGCCCTGTCCGGGATGAGCGGGGACGCTTTTGCCCCTCACCTGCACTACGAGGTGCTTCTGGACGGCCGTCCGCTGAATCCGGTCAACTGCATATTCGCATCGGTTTCGCCGGTGGAATACTCCAATATGCTTTACATGTCGATATACACAAAGGAATCAATGGATTGACATTATGGAAAAACTATTCTGGACCATCGGGGAAGTGGCTGAAGAACTGGGCGAGAACGTGTCGGCAGTGCGCTTCTGGACAAACAGCTTCCCGCAGTTCGTAAACCCTGGACGCACCGCCAAGGGCGACCGCCGCTATACTTCCGGGGACATTGCCGCCCTCAAGGAAATCCGTTATCTGGTAAAGGACAAGGGACTCTCCCTTGACGGCGCTGCTCAGAAACTCTCTTCCGACAGGGCAAAGGTGAGCGGAAGGGTAAAGGCCATAAGCATACTGGAAGGAATCCGCAGGCAGCTCGTCGAGATAAAAAAGAGTCTATGAAAACCGGATTTTTTTCATAACTTTGCGTTCTTGTATTAAAAAGAGAAAAACAACAACAATATGGCAACTACAAAGAAGACCGTGAAGAAGGTCGAAACCCCCATCGATGAGAGGGAAACCTTCGTATCCCTGCAGAAGAACTTTGCAGACTCCAATCTCAGCGTTGAGGAAAAACTGAATGTGCTCTACAGCCTCCAGGGTGCAGACAACGATATAGAAAAGATTGTCCAGCTCCGCGGTGAGCTGCCCATGGAAGTAGCGGCCCTCGAGGATGAAATTGCGCAGCTCGAGGCGAAAGTGGCGCGTTTCAACGAAGCGATAGCCGAAAAGAATCTTGTCGTCGAGAACGCCAAGGCCAAGATAGTTGAGCACGAAGCCGACATCGAAAAGTACACCCGCCAGCTCGAGGATATCTCCAACAGCCGCGAGTACGATTCCATCAACAAGGAACTTGAAAACACCCAGCTTCTCCGCCAGATCGACCAGAAGAACATAGTCGAGGCCAAGGAGAAGATAGAAGAATACAAGCAGGCCATTGCGAACATATCCGACAGCATCAATATCCGCAGGATGGATCTCGATGCCAAGAAGGAGGAACTCGAAAAGATTGTCGGCAGCACCGCGGAAGAAGAGCAGAAGCTCCGCGAGCGCCGCGACGCTTTCGCCTCAAAGCTCGATGCCCGCACCCTTTCCGCTTACGACCGCATCCGCGGCAGCGTCCAGAATCATCTTGCAGTGGTTCCCGTATATGGCGGAAACGCCTGCGGCGGCTGCTTCAATACCATCACCCCGCAGAGGCTGGTGGACATAGCCTCCGGCGGCAAGCTCGTCATCTGCGAGCACTGCGGCCGCATCATCGTGAACGCCGAAGCATAAAGGGCCATGCCGTCCGACAAGCAGCACAGTCGTTCCGGCCGCAAAGACGACCGCAATCCGAATCTGGAGAATCTGGGGCTCGAGGTGGGCAACAAACCGCCTCAGGCCACCGATGTCGAGGAGTCGGTGCTCGGCGCCATGATGCTCGAGCCTGCCAGCGTCGATCAGGCCATGGAAGAGCTCACCCCGGACTGTTTTTACGATCCGCGTAATAAAATGGTGTTTGAGGCGGCGACAGAGCTTGTCAGGACGCACGTTCCCGTAGATATAGTCACCGTCAGCAGCAAATTACGCGAAAAAGGCAATCTCGAAGCGGTAGGGGGAGCTGCTGTTCTGGCTTCCTTCACCGAGAAGGTCGGCAGTGCGGCCCATCTTGAGTTCTATATCAAGATTCTCAAGCAAAAGGCCATACAGCGCAATATCATCACCGCTTCCTACGGCATCCTCAAGGACGCTTTCGACGATTCGATAGCGGTGGACGACCTTGTTGACAGTTCCGAATCGCGTATATACAACGCCACACAGAGCATTTCCCGCCGCGAGGTCCAGGATATCGGCAGCATCCTCAAGGATGTCATGGGCGATATCGAGAAGCAGCAGGATTCCCCGGGTCTGAACGGTGTGCCTTCGGGTTATCCGTCACTTGACAGGGTGACCAACGGCTGGCAGCCCTCCGACCTTGTCATCATTGCCGCACGTCCTTCTGTGGGTAAGACGGCTTTCGCTCTCAACATTGCCCGCAATGCAGCCGTGGACCATCATGTTCCCGTTGCCATATTTTCTCTGGAAATGAGTTGCGCGCAGCTTGCCAAACGACTGGTTGTGAGCGAGTCCGGTCTGAGCGCCGACAAAATAAAGGGTTCCATCAAGCTCGAAGACTATGAGTGGGAGCAGCTCGAGTACCGCATCCGTGACCTTTCCCGTGCGGCCCTTTATATCGACGACACCCCGAGTCTTCCCGTCATGGAATTCCGCACAAAGGTAAAGAATCTCGTGAAGAGCAAGGGCGTAAGGCTTGTGGTCGTGGATTATCTGCAGCTCATGCAGGCCCCGGAACAGGGGAAGGGAGGGCTCCGTGAACAGGAGGTCGCCTACATTTCCCGCACCCTCAAGGCCACCGCCAAGGAACTGAACGTTCCCATTCTCGCGCTTTCCCAGCTCTCGCGCAATTCCGTGCAGAGGCAGGGCAGCGGCGGCAAGCCCATGCTCAGCGACCTTCGCGAATCGGGCAGTATCGAGCAGGATGCCGACATGGTCATCTTCATTCACAGGCCCGACTATTTGGGCCTTTCCGAGAACCTCGAGGACAGGGAGAAGACCCAGATCATCATCGCCAAGCACCGTAATGGTGAAACCAAAGATATAGACATGATCTTCCGCAGTGAGCAGGTGCGCTTCGTCGAAGTTGACGACACCCTCGTAGGGCGTGCATCCACGATTTCTTCTGCGATGAATACCGATTACGAATAATGGCAGCAGAGGTCATTTCACATCCGGGCCGCATCACGGATATCACCCCGGAATTTGTCACGGTAAGCTTCACCGCCTTGTCGGCCTGCAGTTCATGCAAGGCCGGCGGTTTTTGCGGAGTGGCCGAATCCGAAGAGAAAACAATACAGATTCCTACTCCCCACGGAGTCTGGACTGTAGGGCAGGAGGTTGATGTGTGCCTGCGCAGGAGCATGGGTTTCAAAGCCGTGTGGCTCTGTTATGCCATTCCGCTCGTGGTGCTGCTCGCGGTGCTGCTGGGCCTCGTTTCCGCCGGGGTGCGCGAGCTTGCCTCCGGCCTTGCCGCAATCGGAGCGACGCTCTGTTACTATTTCGTGCTGTACCTGTTCAGGGACCGTCTTTCAAACGAATATACTTTTTACATAAAGGAGAAGAAATGAATTCTACCCTTATCTTGACTATTGTCATCCTGGCCGGTCTGGGACTCATCCTGGCTCTGCTGCTCTATTTCGTGGCGCAGAAGTTCAAGGTTGAGGAAGACCCCAGGGTGGGAAAGGTGGAGGAGTGCCTTCCGGGTGCCAACTGCGGCGGCTGCGGATTTGCAGGCTGCCATGATTTTGCGGTTACATCCTGTGCCGCTCCGGACCTTTCCAGGCATTATTGCCCCGTCGGCGGAGATCCCGTCATGCAGCAGGTGGCAGCCATCCTCGGCTACAAAGTGGAAGCCAAAGCTCCGCAGGTGGCCGTTGTGCGTTGTAACGGCACCTGCACGGCCAGGCCCCGCACCAACACTTATCAGGGAGTGCAGAGCTGCAAGGCCAAGGCCTGGCTGTATGCCGGCGATACGGCCTGCCAGTTTGGCTGCCTTGGATGCGGCGACTGCGTGGCCGCCTGCAAGTTCGGCGCACTCAGCATGGATCCGCAGACCGGTCTTCCGGTAGTGGACCAGGAAAAGTGCACTGCCTGCGGCGCCTGCACCGGAGCCTGCCCCAAGAATCTTATAGAACTGAGGGCCAAGGGTCCGCGCGGAATGCGCATGGTGGTGGTGTGCCGCAATCAGGACAAGGGCCCGGTGGCAAAGAAAGCCTGCGCTAACGCATGCATCGGTTGCGGCTTGTGCGTCAAGACCTGCACCCACGACGCTATAGTCCTCGAGAACAATCTCGCTTATATAGATTTCACCAAGTGCAAGCTCTGCCGCGAATGCGAGGCGGTGTGCCCTGCCGGTTCCATCATAGGCGTAAACTTCCCCAAGCCCCTGGACAAGGAGGCTGTAAAGGCGCGCATAGCCGCCCGCAAGGCAGCTGCCGCAGCAGTTAAGGAGGAAAGCAAATGAAGAAGATAACTTTCAGCATAGGCGGTGTCCATCCGAACGACTGCAAACTGGCAGCCGACCGTCCCATAGAGGTTCTTCCGATTCCGGAAACCCTCTACGTTTCCATGGCACAGCATCTTGGAGCCCCCGCAAAACCGGTCGTCTCGGTGGGGGACAAAGTCAAGACGGGGCAGGTGATAGCCGAACCGGGAGGATTCATCTCGGCTTTCGTGCATTCTCCTGCATCCGGAACGGTCAAGTCGATCGCCCCCAGGGCCGACCTGGCAGGGCGCATGGTACCTCATATCGAAATTGCTGTAGAAGGGGATGAATGGGCAGAGGGAATCGATACTTCCGATGCTCTTATCGCGGAGATTCCGGAGGACCGCGCCATGATGCTGGAGCGCATCAAGAACTGCGGCGTCGTAGGACTCGGCGGCGCTACCTTCCCGACCCATGTGAAACTCAATCCGGCTCCCGGCAGCCCGGCAGCCGAAGCGCTGCTCATCAACGGTGCGGAATGTGAACCTTTCCTCACGAGCGACTATCGCCTGATGCTCGAGAGCCCGAAGCCGATTCTGATCGGTGCGTCCATCATGCAGAAGATACTCGGAGGTCCGAAGTGCTATATCTGCATCGAGGACAACAAGCCGCAGGCGATAAAGGTCATGGGAGAAGCCCTTGAGGAACTGGGATTTTCCAATATGGTGGTCCAGCCTCTTCTCAAGAAGTATCCGCAGGGCGGAGAGAAGCAGCTGATTCAGGCTGTCATGCGCCGCGAAGTAGGCTCCGGGGCCCTGCCCATCAGCGTAGGCGCCGTAGTGCAGAACGTTTCCACGGCATTTGCCGTATATGAGGCGGTGCAGAAGAACAAACCCCTCATCACCAATGTGCTCACAGTCACCGGAGACTGTCTTCCGGTTGAAAAACAGCACAACTACAGGTTCCGCATAGGCATGCCTTTGAGTTACATCGCTTCCTATGCAGGCGGCATCCCCACGGAAGCGGCCAAGATTGTGAGCGGAGGTCCGATGATGGGCCGGGCGATAGCCAATATCGAGGCTGCTGCCGTAAAGGGGTCCTCGTCGCTCCTGTATTTAAAGGAATCCACCACGAGGCGCTGGACGGAATCCGCATGCATCCGCTGCGGACGCTGCAGCGAGGCGTGCCCGATGGGTCTTGAGCCCTTCCTCCTGAACCGTCTCTACAAGGGAGGCCTTACCGATGAACTCGAAAAGAATGCCGTTCAGGACTGCATCGAATGCGGTTGCTGCCTCTACAGTTGCCCTGCCGGAATCCCCCTGCTCGACAACGTGCGTCAGGCCAAACTGCAGGTTATGGGTATAATAAGGGCCCGCGCGGCAGCGGCAAAGGCAGCCGCAGGGCAGGCAAACAAGTAAGATTATGGCAGAATCATATATAGTTTCGGGCAATCCCCATTGGCATGCGCCGGTCTCTACCAAGCGGCTCATGCTCGATGTTATAATAGCCTTGTGCCCGGCGGTGATAGTCTCCTTCCTTTACTATGGCTGGAGTGAAATACTGGTAATGGCCGAGAGCATCGCTTTCTGCGTGCTGCTCGAATGGGCGATTACCCGTTTCCTCATGAAGAAACCCTCCACCATAGGGGACCTTTCCGCCGTGGTTACCGGCATGCTGCTGGCAATGAACCTCCCGTCCGGCATATCCTGGTGGATAGTGCTCATCGGTGCAGTTGTTTCCATAGGCGTGGCAAAGATGACATTCGGAGGCTTGGGGCAGAACATCTTCAACCCGGCCATCACCGGACGCGTGTTCCTGCTTGTCAGTTTCCCGGCCCAGATGACCACGTGGCCCGTTCCGTCAGGCTTCATCCACAACGTGGACGCCTTCAGCGGCGCCACCCTTCTGCAGCAGGTAAAGATACTTGGAGCTGCCGACGCCGACGCTCTGGTGTCCCTTCAGACGCTGTTTACGAATATAGGCGGTTCTGCAGGTGAGATTTCCGCCATCGCTCTGCTCGCCGGCTGGCTTTATCTGGTATGCCGCCGGGTAATCAAACCTTGGATCACGCTCAGCATCTTCGCGACTGTGGCCTGCGTAGCCGCTGTTTTCCATGCCGTGAATCCCGAGCTTTACACCGGGGCCCTGTTCAATCTGCTCACCGGCGGCGTGGTCCTTGGAGCATGCTTCATGGCCACCGACTATGTCACTTCGCCAATGAGCACATGGGGCGGTGTGGTCTTCGGATTCGGAATAGGTTTCATCCTCATGATGATACGCTATTTCGGTTCATATCCCGAGGGCATGTCATTCGCGATACTTCTCATGAACATGGCGGTTCCGCTCATCAATATGGCGTTCCATCAGAAAAAATACGGGAGGAAATAGAAAATGGCAGCAAAAAGCAACATAACAGGTATGGCCCTCTGCCTCTTTCTCGTATGCCTTGTCTGCGGAGGAGTTCTCGGTGCAGTCTATACGGTAACCAAACAGCCCATCGAAGATGCAGCGGCGGCAGAGGCCCTCGCCGCCATATCCGAAGTCCTTCCCGAAGGCGGGGAGATTTCCTCCGTGCAGCAGGCCGGAGGCATGGAGTATTATACCAGCACCTCCGGGGACGAAGTGAAAGCGTATGCGGTGAAGAGCACTGCTGGCGGGTTCGGCGGCCCCATTACAATCATGGTGGGAGTCCTTCCCGATGGCAGCATCTGGAACACGAGGGTCCTTTCCCACAGCGAAACTCCGGGGCTGGGTGCAAAATGCACCACCGACGAGGCTTTCATCTCGCAGTGGAAAGGCTACAACGGCAGTTTTACGGTAAAGAAAGACGGAGGGGACGTTGACGCGATTACAGCTTCGACCATAACCTCCCGCGCTTATGCCAAGGCTCTCGCCCAGGCTTCGGCTCTTGTGCACTCCCTTGAAGGTGCCGATGCCGACGCAGCAAGCGGAGCTTCAGTAAAAAAAGAGGAGGAATAGGCTATGGCAGGAAAGAATCTGTCTCTTATCACAAAGGGTTTCTTCAAAGAAAACCCCACATTCGTGCTGGTGCTGGGCATGTGCCCGACCCTTGCCACCACCACTTCCGCAATCAACGGACTCGAAATGGGTCTTGCCACGCTTTTCGTGCTGGTGCTGAGCAACATTGTAATATCGCTCATTTCTCCGGTTGTGCCCGACAAGGTTCACATTCCGGCTTATATCGTGGTGATAGCCACCTTCGTCACCGTACTCCAGCTGGTAATGCAGGCATACACCCCCGGAGCCTACAAGACTCTCGGGCTGTTCATTCCGCTTATCGTTGTCAACTGCATCATCCTCGGCCGCGCAGAGGCCTTCGCCTGCAAGCATGGCTGGTGGGAAAGCGCGCTTGACGGAATAGGGATCGGTCTGGGTTTCACCGCCACGCTCACCGTTATCGGCATAGTGAGGGAGATTCTCGGCAGCGGTTCCGTATTCGGATGGAAGTTCATCTCCGGAGACGGCATCCTTGCCTTTGTGATGGCTCCCGGAGCCTTCATGGTGCTCGGTTACCTTCTGGTATTGTTCAACAAAATCGCTAAAAAGTAGGCCATGGAATACTTCCTCATCATAATATCCGCGATATTCGTAAACAATATCGTACTGGCGCAGTTCCTCGGCATCTGTCCCTTCCTCGGCGTTTCGGGCAAACTCTCCACGTCCACGGGAATGAGCATGGCCGTGTGCTTTGTGATAACCCTTGCGACCGTGGTAACATGGCTGCTGAACCACTATCTGCTCGTTCCGTTCGGGCTCGAATTCCTGCAGACCATAGCGTTCATCCTCGTGATAGCCGCCCTCGTCCAGATGGTGGAGATCGTGCTTAAGAAAGTGTCTCCCTCCCTTTATCAGGCCCTGGGAATCTTCCTTCCGCTCATCACTACCAACTGCGCCGTTCTCGGTGTGGCCATTACCGTGGTTACCAAGGAATTCACTCTCGGCGGGTCGGCGCCTCACATGTTCGGCCTTGCAGAATCCGCAGTGTATGCTTTTGCGACATCGCTGGGATACGGACTCGCCATGGTTCTCTTCAGCGGAATCAGGGAGCATCTTGCCCTCAGCGACGTCCCCAAACCCTTCAAGGGACTCCCGATAGCCCTCATATCAGTCAGCATCATGGCTATGGCATTTCTTGGTTTTTCGGGAATTGTTTAATATATTTGCTGACCGGATGTACTTATTAACCCAAAACCTTTATAAAAAAAATGAAGAAATTTTTTGCAGTAATCGTTGCCCTCTTCGCAGTCGTTGCAGTGGCAAACGCAGCCAACTATTCTGTTGACGAGGCATCCATCGACGCCCTCTTCACCGAGGCAGTCATGGAAGCTCCCGCAGCTCCCGTTGCCCCCGCAACTCCGGCTCTCCAGTCCGACCCCGCCATCGTCAATTTAGTGGCTCTCGTACTCGACTGGATCGGTCTCGGCGGTATCGGTATCCACAGGCTCATCCTCGGAACCAAGCCCATCAACTGCCTCTGGTATTTCCTCACCATCGGTGGTATCTTCGGCATCATTCCGCTCGTTGACGGCATCATGCTCATCGTTGACCTCATCCAGGGCAGCGCATCCTACTTCGACAACCCCGCATTCATCATGTGGCTGTAGTCGATAGCGTCTTCGCATTTTAAGGGCGGCCGGTTTCGGCCGTCCTTTTTTTTGGGGGGGGGCGTGTTCTTCAGGGGCTTTCCCTGCCTCCCTCCCGCCGCGGTTTCCCTCCCGCCACAGTCTCCCTCGCCGCGGTCTCTCCCTCGCAGCCGCTCCAAACGTGCATCCGCTCCCAACGTGCATCCGCTCCTGCACGTTAGCAGCATTTTCCGCCGTTTTTGCTCCCAACGTGCATCCGCTCCTGCACGTTAGCAGCATTTTCCGCCATTTTTGCTCCCAACGTGCGTCCGTCCCTGCACGTTAGCAGCATTTTCCGCCGTTTTTGCATCTGTCAGTAAGTGCATTTCATGCGTTTTTTGTACATTTGTAATCCATCAGCTTCTAAGCATAATGACTGCACATCGTAATCATATTGTTTTTCTTGCGCTCGCCTTACTCCTTCCGGCGGTTTCCATGCCGATGTATGCGCAGCGGCTTTTCCATGCCGATGTCAGCAGCAAGACGGTAAGCAAAGGCAAGATGCAGGCGGCAGACAAGGAAATATATTATACCAAAGGCGGCAATCTTACGATACGCTGGAACCGCGGGCTCGCTACCTATTACACCCTGAGCACTCCTTTCGGTTTCACCGATATCTATTACCCGGCCAGCAAGGAGTCCATGACCCTCGACCCGCAGATGTTCAAGATGCAGGATGAACTCCTGTATGTCTTTGCAGAAGGCGGTGCGGAAGACATGGGACTCGGCCGCGAAGACTTCGTTCTCAAGTCTTCAAAGAAGGACGGCTCCTTTACCGTACGCCGCTATGAGCCCCGAAAGGGAGGCGGCATGTGCGCCTGGGTGGAGCTTGTCAGCGGCGCTGATTTCCTTCCGGTATATGTGGCCTACTATAATAAAAAAGGTAAGATAATAACCAAGACGTATCTTTCAGGCTACACTTCCGTAAAAGGTTTCGCCTTTCCGATGCGCGTAACCGAAATTTCCTATCTCGGAGAAAAAAAAGACTCTACCGTGAGGCTCGACCTCTACCGTAATCTCGAAGTGGACGTCCCGAACGAACTGTTCGGATTCCACATCCCTTCCGACGCCGTTCCGATTGACCTCAAGGAAGGGCTCAAGGCAGCCGGCAAGAAGGCGAAATGATGGCCTCTCCCGTAAAACTGCCGCTTGCGGCATTCGCCTCCGTACTGGCGATGCTGCTTTTCTCAGTTCCCGCCTTATCGCAGGTTCAAAATCCAGTGTGGCCTGCCGCGCGCGGCCCCTTCTCCTGGGCCGACCGCGTGATGAATTCCACCACCATCGCCCGAAGCGGGGGGCTGTATCGGCTAAGGGAAGAAACATACCGCCTTTATACTCCTACCCTGAAGCTGCCTTCAGCAAAGACGGAGTCCCCTCGAAATGGTGCTATACCCACCGGATTCTTTTCTTATGCCCTGGGAGCCAGGCTTTATGAAGATGCCGCGGCGCTGCTTTTTACCCAGGGAGTCTTCGCAGAGTCGGATACGTTGCAGTATCTCCGCGGGCTGCTCGCATATGATGTCCACGATTTTTCCAGGGCGGCATCCTGTTTTTCCGCCGTTCCCGAGACAAGCCCTTATGCAGTTCAGGCTGCATCGTTCATGGATGTCTGGGAATCCACTCCGGAAATCCCGGGATACAAGTCCAAAAGCCCTTTTCTTGCCGGGGCGATGTCGGCAGTTATCCCAGGGAGCGGCAAGATTTACGCAGGTGATCTACGCAGCGGTGTTTCCACACTTCTGATAGTGGGTGCACTCGGGGCCATGGCTGCCGAATCCTGGGTCAAGCTCGGCGGGCGCGATTGGCGCACCATAGCCATCTCATCGGTTTTCGGACTTTTCCATATAGGTAATATTTACGGAAGCGTCCTTTCCGTTTCGGTCATTCACAATACTTATCAAGATGCTGAAAAAGCTTCTCTTCTCTTTGATCTGCGTGTGCCTCTGCACAGGTTTTAGCGCCTTTGGAGAGTCCGGAACCCCCACTTCCCCGGTCCTTGCCGCCGCACTTTGCGAAATGGAGATGTGGAATGCCCCGGACAAAGCTACCCGCGATTCGCTGCTGCTCGCCAAAGCCGCATTCCTCGCGGAGGCAGGGGAGAGTGCACGCGCTTATGAGACCGTGAACCGTATCCAGCGCTTCGGCCTTTCCGAGGAGCAGCGCGCTGAACTACTTCGCCGCAAACTCATCTATTCCTGGGAAGCAGGCCTGGCAGATGACTTCAAGGTGTTGCTGGAAGAGGCCGCCGCCGAGGCAGGGGGCATA
>CADBSV010000049.1 GCA_902797435.1 uncultured Bacteroidia bacterium | reverse complement strand
GTGGATGGGTTTATTTCTTGTTACGCTCGAGATATCCGTCTTTTTGGAGTTTGTTCAGATGGTATCTCACACCATCAGGAGTCAAATCAAGGATCGGAGCCAGAGCCTGACGGGAACCGTCCTCTGGCAGACGCTGAAGGCGGCGAAGACCAATCCTGCCACAGAGTTGAAAAAAGAATAAAGAAGAAGAGACCGACACTTCTGCCGGCCTCTTCTTCTTTTTGTCACGGACAGCTTAAATGCAGGTGTAACCGCCGTCAACGGCTATATTCTGGCCGGTAACGTAGGTGCTGGCAGGAGATGCCAGGAAGAGGGCACAACTGTCGAGCTCGCCCTGTTTTCCGTAACGTCCGAGAGGAATGTTGCTCTTGGCGATAGCCTGGAAGTAATCGGAATCGAGGGTGGCGGTGGTGAGGTCGGTATAGAAATAACCCGGGCAGATGCTGTTGACGGTTATGCCGTACTTTCCCCATTCTGCCGCGAGGGCACGGGTGAGGTTCACCACGCCTCCCTTTGCCGCATGATAGGGAGCGCTGCCTACTATGAGATTGCCAACAAGGCCATACATAGATGCTATGTTGATGATTCGGCCATATCCCGCCTTTATCATTTCCTTTGCAAACTCGCGGGCGCAGACGAAAGTTCCGTAAAGGTCGATGCTCATCTCGTGCTTGAACTGCTCGTCGGTTATTTCCTCGGCGGGGCCTACAGCTCCGGTTCCGGCATTGTTCATGAGAATGTCAACACGTCCGAACTTCTCAATCGTCGCGGCGACGGCAGCCTTTACCTTTTCGGTATCGGTGATGTCACATGCGAAAGGAAGCACCTCTACGCCGTATTCTTCAGTGATGGCCTTGGCGTTCTCTTCGAGAAGATTCTGCCTTCTGGCAAGAAGTACCAGATTTGCTCCCTGGCTGGCGAAAGCCTTTGCCATCTGAAGTCCGAGTCCTGTGGACGCGCCGGTAACGACTGCTACACGGCCTGAAAGATCAAAATAATTTTTCATGTGTAAATGATGATAGTGTTGATTATTATAAGGTTTCCTGTTTCAGCTTTTCAAGATAAAGGTCTATCCTGTGCAGTTCGTCCGGAATCCTGATGGTTTGAGGACAATGTACCATGCACTGTCCGCAGCCTATGCAGTGATCCGCCTGGCGGACCGGGGGTACGGCTTTCCCGTAGCTTGCAAGGTACTTGCGACGTGCCTTTGCAAACCCGGGATCCCGGCTGCTGGTTACCAGGGTTCCGTCATTTATACACTTGTTGTAATGCTGGAAAATGCCGGGAATGTTTATGCCGTACGGGCAGGGCATGCAGTACTGGCACGAAGTACACGGCACGAGCGGATACTCCAGAAGGAGCGTAGCCACCTCCTCAAGTAGCTGCTTTTCCGAATCGGACACCTCCTGCAGAGGAGAGAAGGTCCTTACGTTCTCCTCCAGATGCTCTTTGTAGGTCATCCCGCTAAGCACCGTCATGACGCCGGGATAACTGCCGCAGAACCGGAACGACCAGCTGGCCACGCTGTCTTCGGGACGCAGTGCCTTGAGACGTGCGGTAAGGTGCTGCGGGAGACGTGCGAGCGCCCCGCCGCGGATAGGTTCCATTATCACTGCCGGAATACCCAGGGCCGAGAGGCGGCCATAAAGATACTCGGCATTTACGTTATGTCTGGAGGCATGTTTCCAGTCGGCATAATTCATCTGAATCTGCACCATATCCCAATGGACACGGTCGTGAATGGAAAGCAGGTAGTCGAATACCTCCTGGTCTCCATGGAAAGAAAAGCCAAGGTTGCGGATATGCCCGAGGCGCCGCTCCTCCATGAAATACTCCAGAAGGCCGATATCCAGAAAACGCTTTCGGAGGCGCTCCATGCCGCCGATACCTGCCCCATGTATGAGGAAATAGTCGATTGTATCCACCTGCAGTTGTTTGAAAGAATTCTTGTACTGCAGTATTGTCTCTTCCCGCTGTCTGTCTCCATAGTCGTCAAAGAAGGCAGACATCTTGGTGGCTATGAACCATTTGTCCCGCGGGTGACGTTTGAGTGCTATTCCGGTTGCCGCTTCTGAAAGCCCGCGGCAATAGCGTGAAGACGTGTCAAAATAATTGACTCCATGCTCTATGGCATAATCGACCAGTTCATTTACCTTTTCCTGATCAATGACGTCTTTCCCTTCAGCATCTTTAGTGAACGGCCATCGCATGCAGCCGTAACCGAGTATGGAAATGCGGTCTTCTCCCCATGTGCGGCATGTCATCTCCCCTTCCTGGCGGGAAGGTGCGGCCGATGGTTTTCCGCCTTCAGCGCAGGAGGCCAGCGCCACCCCGGCCCCGGCAAATGCCGAAGCTTTCAGGAAATCTCTGCGGTTAATCTTCTTCTCCATGGCTCAGACTGTTTTATGCTCCTGAAGACCCTCCACATAAATGGCGGAATGCGGCCTCGAAGGGCACAGATACTCGCACGCCCCGCAGCCGATGCAACGGCTTTCATCCACAGCAGGCACTTTTACGGAGCCTTCATCCTCAGGGTCGGACGGAACCATGATGATGGCCCCAGACGGACAGTGGCGGGCACAGTTTCCGCAAGAAACGCCTTCCGCATAGGGCAGGCAGTTCTCTTTTACCCAGACGGCGACACCAACCTGTATTGAAGTCTTTTCGCTGCGGTCGATGCGGATTATTGCACCTGCGGGGCAGACTTCACTGCAGACGGTGCATTCCGGACGGCACCAGCCGTTCTCGTAAGAAGATTCCGGCTGCATGAGGCGATCGAGCGAAGAGGACGGACGCAGCACTCCGTTGGGGCACTGGGACACGCACAGCTGACAGGCAGTGCAATGGGAAGTAAGATTCCTGATTCCCAGAGATCCAGGAGGCACTATAGGAGTGGCCCGCTCCGGAACCACTTTGTCCTCGATTGCAGCCAGCCCGCCGTCAATTCCCCTCTTCTGGGCATTAAGGGCCGCAGCTCCCGCAAACAGCACCGCGCCGGACAGAAAAGCCCTGCGGCCAGCATCCGGCCCCGAATCTGAGGTGCTCTCAGGGCTGACCGGTTTCTTCGGAGCGTAGGCGAATTTGTAATGAAGGGCGTCGAACCTGCATTTTCCAATACAGTCGAAACAGTCCACGCACCGGCTGTAATCTATCTTATGATCTGCGATATTGATACAGGAGGCCTTGCAGTTATTCTCGCAAAGTTTGCAGTTCTTGCATTTATCCGCATCTATCACGGGACGCAGCAGGGCAAAACGGGAAAAGAAGCTCAGGGTAGTCCCTACAGGACAGACTGCGTTGCAATAGCTGCGCCCGCCAAACCAGGAGAGAAGCACCACGACCAGCAGCGAGACTGCGGCTACTATAAGCGTAGGAGAGAGCGCCGCCGGCGACACTATGCTTCTCACCATGCGGCCATATGCGCTGTACGGAGCCAAAACCGCAACCAGTGAATTGATTCCCAGCAGCAGTGCGGCGACAAACAATGCCCATACCCCATATCGAAGCCAGCCCAGCTCTTTTCTGTAAGTGAAGGGACGGCCGTGAGTGCGGCGTTTTCTGCTCAGCGCCCCCACATGGGAGACGGCATCCTGAAAAACGCCAAGCGGACATATCACGGAGCAGTATATCCGTCCGAATACAAGTGTGAGAATGACAATTGCGGCTATGACCCCTACATTGAGGGCAAGGACCGCCGGCAGGAACTGGAGTTTGGCCATCCAGCCTGCCAACATTCGCACCACTCCGCCCAGGTTCAGGAAAAGAAGCGTAATGGATACGAAAAAAACAGCTGCCAGAGCAACTCTTAAAGGTTTCAGGATTGCTTGATAACGCATTTGTCTGCCAGGCCGGTTCCTATTATCTACAAAAATAATCAATTTTTGGTATTTCCGGCACTTGCAGGCAAAAAAGCCTTCTCTATTTGAGTTTATCCCTAAGATTACGGTGCGAAGGATACTCCTTGAGGAGAATTCCGAGCCGGGAGCGGCGCTGCTCGTAATAATCGTGCCTGGACGGATTCTCGGGGAACCATCCCCTGAGCACCCTCATCTCCTGAGAAAGGATTTCGTGAATGCCCCAGAAACAGGAAAACGCCGCTGCGCCAAGAATGGTTGACACGAGCAGAGCATCCACTAAAAGGGATATCGCAGCAAAAACAAGACCGGCGGCGAAAAGCACCCACCAGCTCTTCTTGCCCCAATAATACTCCATTTTAATTACGATGGGATGACATATTCCTATTATGAGAAATACGGCTGCACCTGCAATTATTCCACTGAAATTCATACACTTGAAATTTTCTAACCGGACGCAAAAATAGTCAAAGCAAAGCAAATATGAAATAAAAATATCGCTTGCGATATAAAATAAATGTATTATATTTGCATCGCATTATGAATACAGAACTTTCACTTCAGCTTCTCCAGGCCTACGCAACAGGCCTCGCAGCCCAGTCAATGCAGCAGCAGTTGGATCTCATCGAGGTCATCTCTAAATATTTATGAAACATCTCATCCTGGCGGCCTTTGCAGGACTCTTAGCCCTCGGGGCCGCCGCTCAAAACACCAAAGACATGGCAAAGATTTACGACTTTAAGCCCCTTGGAAACAAGGGTACCGAAGTGGACTTCGCCCAGTATGAGGGCAAGGTTCTCCTAATCGTCAACACCGCCTCCAAGTGCGGTTTCACACCCCAGTACGATGGTCTCGAAGCGCTTTACCAGAAGTATAAGGACCGCGGTCTCGTAGTGATAGGCTTCCCCTGCGACCAGTTTGCCGGCCAGGAACCCGGCTCAAACGAGCAGATAGAGGAATTCTGCCGTCTCAACCATGGTGTCACATTCCCGTTGATGGCAAAATCCGACGTCAACGGCGCCAATGCCAACCCTGTATTCGAATACCTCAAGGGCCAGGCGCCCACTGAAGAGTATGTCGGACTCAAGGCAAAAGCATCGGCAAAACTTTTCAAGACGATAAGCAAGAGCGTCGAAAAGGCCAGCGACATAAAGTGGAACTTCACCAAGTTCCTCGTTTCCCGCGACGGGTCCACGGTAAAACGCTTCCCTCCGACCACGGAACCCAAAGACTTCGAGAAGGACATCGAAAATATGCTGTAATGCAGCGGGAAGATTTCAAACTGGACAATCAGCTCTGTTTCCGGCTGTACACCGCCTCGCGTCTCCTTACGCAGGCATACCATCCTTTGCTCAGCAAGCATGGGATCACCTATCCCCAGTATCTGGTACTGTTGGTGCTCTGGGAAAAGGATTCACAGCCGGTAAACGATATCGCCAAGCGACTGGTGCTGGAAACCAATACCATCACGCCCCTGCTCAAACGCATGGAGAGTGAAGGCCTTGTGAGACGCACCAGAAGCCGCAAGGATGCCCGGCAGATGATTGTCTCCCTTACCCGACAGGGAATCGAACTTCAGGAGAAACTATCCGCCGTCCCCACCACTGTAGGCAAGGCGGTAATGTGCAAGGAGATAACGCCGGAAACCGTGCCGGATCTGTTCAGAATGCTGGACGGCATATCGAAGCAGCTGCAAAAAAAGAATCCGCTTCAGTGAGCGGATTCTTTTTTTATGCGGTGGCACTGCCCTTACTGTGTGCTGAAAGAACTGTACGCTTTGGAGAGTTTATCATCATAACGATCCTGGGCATATGTGGGACCGAAGTAAAGCCTTGCAAATGTCTTCCAGTCTTTCTTCTTAAGGGCTTCCAGCATATTCGCTTCGGAAGTCAGGAATTTTGCAAAAAGCTCAAACTGCGACTCTTCACTTTCTTTCATCTTGCTGACGAACTCCTGCACGCTTGCGCATCCGCACTTGACGTAATTGAAACCCATTATCTGGGACATGCCCCAGCTTGCGGAGGAGAGGGCGGCGTCCTCATTTATTTCTATTCCTCTTTCCAGACGATCCCATTCACCTTCGCCTCCAACGTACTTTGTCTTATCTATCCTCTGGTAAAGGATATCTTCGTTGCCTTTTACATGGTTCTGCGGGTTAATTCCGCGCGTCCTGAGCTGCTGCCAGAAAATGTGGCCCTGGAAAAGGATCATTGGCTTTCCGCTCGGCAGGAATCCTCCCCTGCCGCCGGTATCCACCTTCCATACTGCCTTGAGTGCGTTAGCTTCAACGCCAAGCTCTTCAGCGCGGGTCGCAATGTATTCGTCGCTGATTCCGTATTTAGAACCGTTGGAGCCATCTTCCGGAAGGTCCAGTTCGCTGTATAATACGCGCTCCAGGACTTCATCCCCGTTATCATTATTCTTGTCGTCCTTTTTGCAGGAAACGAACAATGCAGAGCAAAGCATGCCACAGAAAAGGGCAGCTGTGAGTGTCAGGTTAAATTTTCTCATGTTACTTATTGTAATAAATCAACTGTCGGGCAATGCTGCAAAAATACAAAAAAACAGTAATTTTGTGGGACGAAAGAATGTAAAATGAACACTCGCCTGGTAAAATACATATCTCTGGCAGCGATTGTCCTGGAGGCCGCGGCATGCAGCAAGGTCAAATATGAACCGGACCCGTCCGATGTTCCGTCCGGCGCCCCGCTAGTGACGGTGCTGTACGATCCGGGCGCATTGGGAGACCGAAGCTACAACGACCTCATTTACTCCGGCGTAGAGCAGGCGGCTCTTGAGCGCGGACTCAGGACCATGCAGATAGCACCTTCCACGGCATCGGAAGGCATTGCCGTCCTGGAGGAATATTTCAGGCAGATGAGCACCCGGAGGGACACCGTGCGGCGGCTTCTGGTTGTGGCCGGAGCTGAATATGAAGACTTTGTCCGCAGAAGAAGCAGCGATCTGGAAGGCAATCCTCTTGCAGACTTGCTGTTCCTCGAGACGGACGAGCCACTTGAAGGCAAAGGTTCAACCCTCACTCTTCCATACTACGGGGCCATGTACGAAGCCGGTGCGGTTTCAAGGGTGTATTCCGACAAGGTGCTGCTGATTGCCGCGAACCCCAAAACAGCAGCCATACAAGAGTCCATAAAGGGTTTTACCGAAGGTTTCGATGCGGACTACCTCAAGGATGAAGAGGCAAGGAAGCTTCGGATAGAATGGCTTTCTGACGACTCCGGGGGCGGATTCAAGATAGACGACAGCGATGCAATGCGTATTGTCTATGACGGAGAACAGTATCCGGTCGCTCAGCTTATTTTTCCGGTGTGCGGCGGAGCTTCCGGAACATTTTACCGTTTGAGCGACCTGTTCGGAGGATTCGATTATATTGGTATTGACGCCGCCAGCCTCTCCCCCCACTGCCCTTTTTCCGTCGTTAAACATATTGACTGGGCCATCGACCTGTGCATAGGAGAGTGGATGTCTCCCGACGGGATGCCCAAGCATCAGAGCCTGTCTTTTGAAGACGGATGGACGGAATTCGTGCTTCACCCCTATACCGAAAAGCAAAGGCTCTGGGCAGAATATGTCCTTACCAATCAGCTGTCGGCAGCGATTCATGAGGATGCCGTCAAAAAGGAGGCAGAAAATGAATAGGGCGCTTTCGCATATCCTGCCGGGGCTCACCATCATCGGCATGGTACTGTCTTCATGCGCAAGGGACTCGGTTGTGCTGACTGCCCGGCGCGACTGGAGGAAGCATACCGTGGCCGTGGTTGCTCCTGCAGACAATATGGTCATAAAGGAGCGTCTGGAGCGCACCTCAAAGTGGTTCCTGGAGAATTTCCGGGAAGCGCAGCTGCACAATTCCATTGCCGTTGATCTCAGATTGGAGTGGTACGACGAGAGTTCCGAAGACCTTGTAAAGCTGAGCCGCGAACTCGCCTCGAGGGAGGATGTGCTCGCGGTTATCGGCCCTTTCGGAAATGAGAATCTTGCAGACTTTGCACCGGCCTGCCAGAGAAAAGGGAAAGCGCTCATCGCGCCGACCGCCACCAGTGAAGACGTGATTCGCAGGTACGCGGTAACCACCAGCGGATCGCGGATAAACAAGGACCCCTTTCTGTGGTCCCTGACGGAAAGCGATGTCTCCTTCACGGGACTCCTCATGAGCCGCTTTGCCACCATGAGCCGATACTATCATGAAATCATCGACAAACCCAGGGCGGCATTTTTCTCACCCGATGACGCATACGGCATGACCTTCAATTACTGGGCGCCCTTCTATTCTCTCCAGAACGATATAAGTCTCCAGCAGAATCTTCAATACGGAAGCACCGAGGAGCTCCTGTCGATATTTGACAGCTACAGGAAAGTAATCAATGAGCAGGGAAAAGCAGCATCCGCCATCTTCTGCGTTGCAGAGAAGGCTGGGGAGATGTACGACGTAGCCCGGGCCAACCGAATAGCAATGATGAGCGACAATTCGTGGAGTTATCTGTCCGGCAGCGACGACCCCGACGACCCGGAAAATGACAAATTTTGGCAGATTTTCAAATCCAGCTATCTGACATACTTTGCTATCCCTGACGTCTTCGAAGAAGACCTGGACGCCATCGGGCGGTCCTGGAACATACTGCAGGGCTACGAGGGTTTTTCGCCCTATGCCGACCCGTCCACAGGCTTCGAACTGAGCTACCGTGCCCGATTCGGGTCGAACCCCGGATTTGTCGAATGCAAGTTTTACGACGCCCTCATGCTTGCCGGCTTTGCCGCATGTTACGTTGAATATATGGATGGCGCCTCCGCCGGCAACAAATCCGTAAACCAGGCCATAATCGCCCTTACGATGAAAGATGACGGGGCCGGACCGGGAGGTCCAGCCTGGAATGCAACATCCATGGAAGTGTTCCTTAATTCCCTGGAAAACGGAGAGTTGCTGCACTTTACGGGCGCCTCGGGAGAAATAAGCTTCGACAAAGACACATACACGGCCGCCACCGCCACCACCTACGTCCACTGGCAGATCCTGGACGGAGAAATCCATCACCGGAACTATTTCGGAGGCTCCGGAAACCGCACTGCCGATGCAAACGCCGCATGGCTGTTCCTGTATGACGAACAGCAGGCCGGGGCTGATTTTGATGCCCAGGCCTCTGGCGGTACCACCCTCAGTTATCCGTCGTGCACAGACCAGTATGCCGTTCTGGTGCAGGGCAGCGACGGTTTCAGCAATTATCGGCACCAGGCCGATGTGCTGGGGGTTTATCAGATGCTCCGAAGCGGAGGTTTCCCCGATGAGAATATCATCCTGATACTGGACAAGGACATGTCCCTCGATGAGAACAATCCCCAGCCCGGCACTGTCCGCAGCTCCGAGGAGGGCCCGGACCTGCTCGGAGGGAATGACGCTCTCCCCGCTGCCGCAGTCGATTACAACAGCAGGGACCTCTCGCCTTCCGACATAGCCGACATACTTCTGGGAAAGCGCAGCACGCGTCTTCAGGCAGTCCTTCCCCAGGACGAGGGGGCGAATGTCCTTCTCTACTGGAGCGGGCATGGAAGCAGTCTTTCAAACGGTGGCGCCAATGAATTCTGCTGGAGGGATTGCCCTGCCGGGAAGGGCTTCGGGGCCGGGCTTCTCAAAGAAACCGCCGAAGAAATGATGTTCAGGAAGTTACTGATATGCGTGGAGCCCTGCTACGGAGAAGCTGTCATACGCTCCATCGAAGGCATACATGGAGTCCTGGCGATTTCCGGGGCCAGTGCAAGCGAGATGTCATGGGCCGACCACTGGAACTCCGGTTCCCGCTTCTGGATGTGCGACAGGTTCTCCCTTAGCCTTACCGAGTATCTCTCCGCGAACCCCGATACCAATTTCCGTGATCTTTTCCTGTACTGCGCCGCCCACACCCTTGGTTCACACGCAAAAATCGTGGGGGCCGAGAACTACGGAAATCTCTATATCGAAAGCCCCGGAGAATTTATCCGCTACGGATTTCGCTCTCAGCCCGACTGAATACATATTTTCAGTCAGCCCAGGCCATGTTTTTAGCTACATTTGAGTATGGGCGTTAGCCGCATTATTCGTATCTTTGCAGAAATAAATGACCAGCTATGAAGAAGTCTTTCAAAATCGACGTTGACTGCGCTAACTGCGCGAACCTCGTAGAAGCAGAGATAAAGAAAATACCGGGCGTCAAGGATGCCTGCGTGGTGTTCATGACCCAGAAGATGAAAATCGAATTCGAAGAAGGGGCCGATCCCGATGCGGTGATCTCCCAGGCCATGAAGGCCGCGAAGAAAGTGGAACCAGATTTCTGTATTCTCGATTAAATGAACGACAGGCAAAAAAAGATGCTTGCGAGGATCGTGGCGGCAGCAGTGCTGACCGCCGCGCTCGCGCTTTTGCCCGACATCGGCGTCCTGCCTCTGGGCGGAATCGGGAAGGGTATCATCTATTATCTTGCCGTATATGTCCTCATAGGTCACGACATCCTTCGCAAGGCATTTCTCGGGATAAAGAACAAACGGGTGTTCGATGAAAACTTCCTGATGATGGTCGCGACGGCGGGAGCCTTCGCCCTTGCCCTATACGAGAAGAGCGGAGACTATCTGGAAGCCATAGCGGTGATGCTGTTCTACCAGACGGGAGAATTTTTCCAGAGCTATGCCGTCGGAAGGAGCCGCCGGAGCATATCAGCCCTTATGGACATACGCCCCGACTATGCCAATCTGGAGAATCCGGACGGGAGCATAGAGAAAGTGGACCCGGATGATGTGGAAACCGGACGGATAATAGTGGTTCAGCCGGGCGAAAAGGTTCCTATCGACGGCGTCGTCGAAGAGGGGGGCTCTTCCCTTAATACCGCCGCCCTCACGGGAGAATCACTGCCGCGGGAGGTGAAGGCCGGTGATGTAATTCTCAGCGGAAGCATCAATCTCACCGGCGTTCTGCGCGTACGTACCACAGCCGAATTCGGAGAATCCACCGTCTCAAAAATCCTCGAGCTGGTGGAAGACAGCGCATCTCACAAATCCCAGTCCGAAGACTTCATTACCAGGTTCGCCCGCATCTACACTCCGGCCGTCTGTTATGCCGCCCTTGCGCTCGCGCTTCTGCCTCCCCTGGTAAGGCTGCTCATTCCGGGGCTCGACCCTCTCTGGAGCAGTTGGATTTACAGGGCGCTCACCTTCCTGGTAATCAGCTGTCCGTGCGCCCTTGTGGTCAGTATTCCCCTGTCGTTCTTTGCCGGCATAGGAGGAGCGAGCCGCGAAGGCATACTCGTAAAAGGAGCCAATATCCTTGAAACGCTGTCGAAGGTGAGGACGGTGGTCATGGACAAAACGGGCACCCTTACACTCGGAGTTTTCGAAGTGTCCGCCATGCACGACATTCACGACGAACTCAAGACCGACGAGGAGGAGAAAAAGATACTCATAGAACTGGCGACGCTCGCGGAATGCGCTTCCTCGCACCCCATCAGCAAGAGCCTCCGCAGGGCATACGGAAAAGAGGTTGACCACGGCCGCATCAGCGACATCCAGGAACTCGGAGGATATGGAATCACCGCCTGCATAGACGGACGCAGCGTCGCGGTGGGCAACGAGAAACTGATGCGCAGGATGGGCGTCGAATACTGTCACTGCAACACTCCGGGCACCATCGTCCATGTCGCGGTTGACGGAAAATACGGCGGGCACATCGTGCTCGGGGATGTCCTTAAACCCCACGCGGCCCAGGCCGTGGAAGCAATGCGCAGGGCCGGGATCCGGAAGACCGTGATGCTCACCGGAGACAGCAGGGCCGTAGCCGAAAAGGTGGCATCCGAACTTGGCATTGACAGTGTCTGCAGCGAACTCCTTCCCGAAGGAAAAGTCGCCAAGGTAGAAGAACTCATGTCAGCCGAAGGTCCGAAGGACAAGCTCGCTTTCGTTGGGGACGGAATCAACGACGCCCCAGTTCTGTCCAGGGCCGACATAGGGATCGCCATGGGCGGCGCGGGCAGCGATGCTGCAATCGAAGCCGCGGACATAGTGCTCATGGACGACGATCCAAGAAAGATTCCCACTGCCATCAGAATCTCCCGCAAAACGCTCCGCATAGTCCGCGAGAACATCATCATCGCCTTGGGAATCAAGGGAATATGCCTGATTCTGGGAGCCTTCGGCATAGCCAACATGTGGCTCGCCATCTTCGCCGACGTGGGAGTAATGATTATCGCCGTCCTGAATGCAATCAGGGCGATGTATATCCGAAGCGACTCCTTTTAGAGCAGAAAGAACAGCGATACGCCGGCGACGGACACGATGGCGCCGGCTACAGCTCGCAAGGTCAGCTTCTCCCCGAACATCCAGTGCGAAGGGAGGAGCAGCATTATAGGAGTGAGCGACTGAAGGGTGCTGGCTATGCCGGCAGCGGTATAACGCAAAGCCATCAGAGAGAAACCCACACCCACGACAGGACCGAAAACAACTATGACCGCCAGCTGCGCAAGCGATCTACGGCTATGCAGGACGTCTGCCGCCTCGCGCAGTTTGTTTGTGAACACAAGGGCCAGCAATGCGGCGGCAAAACCGGCAATGCAGCGTATCATATTGGCACTGAAAGGTATCACGGCCTGCACTTCGGGAAGCCTTTCTGCCGGGATGGCCGAGATGTAGTGGTTCATGCCTATCCCGCTTATCACAAGGCCGAGCCCCTGCCCGAGAGCTGCGCCGGTGGCCAGCAGGACACCCCGTAGCGGTATCCGAAGGCTGAACTTTCCGTGGCCGGAACCACCACCCAGTATGGTTATCCCTATGCCAGCAAGAGTAACCGCCATGGCAAGCAGGCTCTTCCATCCGAGGGTCTGTCCCATGAGCAGCCATGCAAACAAGGCCGAGAATGCCGGAGCCAGAGTCTGGAAAAGCTGCCCTGTCCGGGCGCCGATAATCACATAACTGCCCAGAAGGCACACATCCCCCAGAAAGAATCCTATGAAACCGCTGAGTGAAAGCAGGCCCCATACAGAAGCGTCTGCATAGACCGGCCAGGGACTTCCGAGAAACACATGGCACATAACTGCGCTCATGAGTACGGAAAGGCCCATCCTCCAGGCGTTCATGACCCTTACGCCAAGGCTTTTGCTGGCCACCTCGCTCCAGAGCGAAGCAATGGTCCAGCAAAGGGCAACGCCGATAGATATGATTTCTCCTGTATAAGCCAAAACGGCTGCAAATATAAGCATTGAAGACGTATTCCTGATTGTATAATAGGATAGATTTTTGTATTTTTGTGAGTTTAATAGAAATCGAAAATCTCAGCTATATGCAAGACAAACTTCAGGAACTCACGGAAAAGCTTTACAATGAAGGCCTTTCCAAAGGCAAAGCCGAGGCGGAGCATCTTTTGGAATCCGCCCGGGAGGAAGCTGCCCGGATCGTAGAAAAGGCAAAAGCGGACGCCGCTGCAATAACTTCCAAAGCAGAAAAAGATGCCGATTATCTCCGCGAAAAGGCGGAATCAGACATAAAGATGGCCTCGGCACAGGCCCTGCAGGCGACAAAAAAGGACATCGAGAACGCCATCTGCGGAAAGCTCTCCGACGCATCCGCACTCGAAGACCCTGCCTATCTGAAAGACATCATCAAGGCAGTGGCGGAAAGATTCGACGCCCAGCAGGCTACCGACCTCGCACTCGTACTTCCTGAAAAGCTTCGCGTCGAACTCGAGCCCTGGGTGGCAGGCGAACTCAAGAAAGCGCTTTCCCATCAGGTGGCCGTAAGCTTCAGCAAGAAACTCGCCGGCGGCTTCAGCATAGGTCCCGGAGACGGCGGCTGGTTTGTCAACCTCAGTGAAGACACTTTCAAGGCACTGATTTCCGAATATCTGCGTCCCGTAACACGTAAGCTCCTTTTCGGTGAATAATTACGAATACATCCTCGCCTCTCTTCCGCTGCTTCAGCCGGACTACCGCGGCTCCCTCGACGCCGACGGGCTCCTTGAAGAAATCACTTCCCAGTTGTCGGAATCTGACGGCAAAGCCCTGTCCCTGCTTCTGGAAGGCTGGAACGCCGACTCTCTGACAGAGGGGTTCTACGAAAAAACCACATCGCACCGGAACTCATTCCTCAGGGATTATTTCCTTTACGACCTGCAGCTTCGCAACTGCAAGGTGGCATGGCTGAACAAGGCGCTCGGAAGGCCCGAAGGGCAGGACATCATGCCGTGCTCCGAAGAAGTTTTCGAAGACGAAGGCAAAGTTTTGGAGATTCTTTCCCAGAGCGACATCCTCGGCCGGGAAAAGGGACTTGACGAACTCCTTTGGGACCATATCGACGCCATCACCGCCCTGCACGTCTTCGATCTCGACCTTATCCTTGCTTTTGCAGCCAAGCTCAAGATAGTGGACAGGTGGATCCGCCTCGACGAGACTACCGGCCGCGAGCTTTTCGAGAAGCTCGTCTCGGACCTCAAATCCCATCACATAGAAGAATAAACAACATAATATCATAATGGCAACTACAGGTAAAGTAATCGGAATCGTTTCCAACCTTGTTACCGTCCAGACCAACGGCCCGGTAGCGGAGAACGAACTCTGCTACATCAATCTCGCGGGCACGAACCTCCTGGCGGAAGTAATCAAGGTGGCAGGAGACAAAGCCTCCGTGCAGGTCTTTGAAAGCACCCGCGGCCTCGCCGGCGGTGCCACGGTGGAATTCCTCGGCAGGATGCTGGAGGTCAGCCTGGGCCCCGGCCTTCTGGGAAGCGTGTACGACGGTCTTCAGAACGACCTCACCACAATGCAGGACGTCTTCCTGCACAGGGGGGAATACACTGATCCCCTCGACCACGAAAAGCTTTGGGACTTCAAACCCCTTGCCGCCCCCGGCGACAAGGTTCAGGCCGCAGACTGGCTCGGTGAAGTAACCGAAGGCTGGCTCCCCCACAAAATCATGGTTCCCTTTTCCTTCAAGGGCGAATTCACCGTCAAGTCGGTGGCTGCCGAGGGGAGTTACAACATTGACACGACGATAGCGACCCTCATTGCGGAAGACGGCAGTGAAGTCGCCGTCACGATGGCCCAGAAATGGCCTGTCAAGGTTGCGGTCAAGGCGTACAGGGAGAAGCCCCGGCCACAGAAGATAATGGAAACCGGAGTCCGGGTAATCGACTCCTTCAACCCCATAGCCGAGGGCGGCACCGGATTCATTCCCGGCCCGTTCGGATGCGGCAAGACAGTCCTGCAGCATGCCATAGCCAAGCAGGGCGAGGCCGACGTCATAGTAATGGCGGCCTGCGGTGAGCGAGCAAACGAGGTGGTGGAAATCTTCACCGAATTCCCCGAACTCGTGGACCCGCACACCGGACGCAAGCTCATGGAGCGCACCACCATCATCTGCAACACCTCAAACATGCCGGTCGCAGCGCGTGAGGCATCGGTTTACACAGCGATGACCATCTGCGAATACTACCGAGCAATGGGCCTGAGGTGCCTGCTGCTGGCCGACTCCACTTCCCGCTGGGCACAGGCGCTGCGTGAAATGTCCAACCGCATGGAAGAGCTTCCCGGTGCGGACGCCTTCCCGGTGGACCTTTCCTCCATCATATCCAACTTCTATTCCCGTGCGGGAATGGTGATCCTGAACAACGGAAAGACCGGTGCCGTCACTTTTATCGGAACGGTCTCCCCTGCAGGCGGAAACCTCAAGGAACCCGTTACGGAGAGCACCAAGAAGGCGGCCCGCTGTTTCTACTCCCTGGAGCAGAACCGAGCCGACCAGAAGCGCTACCCGGCAGTAAACCCGCTGGATTCTTACTCAAAGTATCTCGAATATCCCGAAATCAGCGATTATCTCGACGCCAAGGTGGAGAAAGGCTGGGTGGAGAAAATCACCAGGGCGAAGATGCTCGTGCGCCGCGGCAAGGAAATGGCCGACCAGATAAACATCCTGGGCGACGACGGCGTTCCGATGAGCTATCACGAAGCTTTCTGGAAGAGCGAGGTCATAGACTTCGCGTTCCTCCAGCAGGACGCTTTCGACTCCGTGGACGCTCTCTGCCCCATGGAAAGGCAGAAATATATGCTCGACCTGATTCTTGAGATATGCGACACCCGCTTCGATTTCGACAATTTCGAAGCATGCCGCGACTACTTCAAGAACATGATAAACCTCCTGAGGCAGATGAACTATTCGGTTTATGAAAGCCCGGAGTTCCAGAACTACAGGACCGAACTCGATAAACTCCTTAAAGAAAATGGCAGATCCTAAAGTTTTCCAAAAGATATACACGAAGCTCGAGGCCATTACCAAGGCTACCGTTTCCCTGCGGGCGCAGGGAGCGAGCAATGACGAGCTCGCCACCGTGGAGGGACGTCTCGCCCAGGTGGTAAAGACCAAGGGAGACCTCGTCACCCTGCAGGTCTTCTCAGGCACCGAAGGCATCCCCACCGACGCCGAAGTCGCATTCCTCGGCGAACCTCCTACCCTGAGGGTGAGCGATCAGCTATCTGGACGTTTCTTCGACGCCTACGGGCATCCCATAGACGGCGGTCCCGAAGTCGAAGGAGAGGAGCGCGAGGTAGGCGGCCCGTCCGTCAACCCATATAAGAGGCGCCAGCCGTCGGAAATCATCCCCACCGGAATCGCCGGAATCGACCTCAACAACACCATCGTCTCCGGCCAGAAGATACCTTTCTTCGCCGACCCCGACCAGCCATACAACCAGGTGATGGCCGACGTGGCGCTGCGCGCCGACGTTGACAAGATCATCCTCGGCGGCATGGGGCTCAGCAACGACGACTACCTGTACTTCCGCCACGCATTCGAAAACGCCGGCGCCCTCGACCGCATAGTATCGTTCGTGAACACCACCGAGAACCCTCCGGTGGAACGGCTTCTGGTACCGGACATGGCCCTCGCCGCCGCCGAGTATTTCGCAGTTGACAAGAACGAAAAGGTACTCGTCCTGCTCACCGACATGACGCTCTATGCCGATGCGCTCAGCATCGTAAGCAACCGTATGGACCAGATTCCTTCCAAGGATTCCATGCCGGGTTCGCTCTATTCCGACCTCGCCAAAATCTACGAGAAGGCCGTGCAGCTCCCGACCGGCGGCAGCATCACCATCATAGCCGTCACCACCCTCAACGACGGAGACATCACCCACGCCATCCCGGACAACACAGGTTACATCACCGAAGGTCAGCTATTCCTCAGGGCCGACCCCGACAGCGGCAAGGTTATCGTGGACCCGTTCCGCAGTCTTTCGCGACTCAAGCAGAACGTCCAGAACAAAAAGACCCGCGAAGACCACTCACAGGTGATGAACGCTGGCGTGCGCCTCTACGCCGATGCCCAGAATGCAAAGACGAAGCAGGAAAACGGGTTCGACCTTTCCGATTATGACAAGCGCTGTCTCGATTATGCAGTGGAATACGCCACAAGGCTGCTGAGCATCGATGTCAACATCTCCATCACAGAGATGCTCGACACCGCATGGCAGCTCTTCGCGAAGTACTTCTCCCCTGCCGAGACGGGTATCCGTCAGAGTCTCATTGATAAATACTGGCCAAGGAAAGCCGACTGAGCATGCCCATAAAGTTCCAATACAACAAAACTTCCCTAACGAATCTCGGCAAGCAGCTGAAGGTGCGTCAGAACGCCCTCCCTACCCTCAAAAACAAGGAGAGCGCATTGCGCTTCAGCGCCATTGCCGCCAAGAAGAAGTCTGAGCAGCTGGAAAAGGAACTCCGGGACAGGATGAACGAGTACGATTACCTTGCGGCGCTGTGGAACGAGTTCGAACCAGGCCTGATAAGCATCACCGGCGTCGATCTCGCCACCGTGAAGACGGCTGGCGTAAAATGCCCCGAACTCCGGGAAGTACATTATTCGCTCGCTCCGTTCAACGCCTTTGCCAAGCCGGCATGGTATGCCGACGGGGTGCGCATCCTCAAGGAACTCACCCGTCTCGGGCTGGAAAGCGAAGTGAGCATGCGCACAAGCCGCATTCTGGACTTCCAGCGCAAGAAGACCACCCAGAAGGTGAACCTGTATGAAAAAGTGCAGATTCCCGGATACCAGGAGGCCATTCTCAAGATCAAACGCTACATGGAAGACGAGGAAAACCTCAGCAAGGCCTCGTCCAAGATAGTAAAGAGCCGTCACGAACAAGAGGAAGAGGAGGAACAGTCATGATAGAAAGAATGAACAAATACTCCTTCATCCTGCTTTCCCGGCAGAAAGAAGAATTCCTTCGGAGCCTGCAGGATCTCGGAGTGGTGGACATTACCCGTGCAGAAAAACCTGCCGACGAACATTCGGCCGCCCTTCTTGACGAGATAGACAGAATAAAGAAAGAGATTTCCGACATCTCCAAGGGATGCGACGGCCATCTTTCCGAACTCCGCTCAGAACTCGCACAGCAGCTCAAAGACCTTGACGATGTGCGTGTGTGGGGAAACTGGGACAGGGAGCGCCTCTCGGATCTCGGCCTGCCTCTTCACTTCTACAAGGTGGAATCCAGAAGATTCGACCCCCAGTGGCCTTCAGAATATGCCATCCAGAAAGTCTCGGAAAACGCAGGAAGGCTCTGGTTCGTAATAGTTGGTTCCAATGACGGTTTCCCTCTCAGGGAACTGCCTGCCCCGCAGATGAGCCTTTCCGAAGCGGAAGAGGCCGTCCGGGCGCGTGAAAACGAAATCGCATCATACTCCAAGGTGCTTTCCGAACGAAGCAGCGAAATACCAGCACTGCAGAAGTCCCTTGCGAACAAACGCGAAGAGCTGTCCGTATATCTCGCCGGGATTACCGGTGAAAGCGCGGCAGCCGACGCCCTCGTGATATTCGAAGGCTTTGCGCCCGCCGACGAAGCGGCTTCGCTGGAAAGTTCGCTGGACTCGCTGCCTGCCGTATGGATAAGGGAAGCTGCTGCCGTGGAAGACAGACCTCCCGTCAAATTCCGCAACGGAAAGTTCGCCTCCATGTTCGAAGTCCTCACCGACATGTATGGCCGTCCTGCGTATGACGGATTCGACCCGACTCCTTTCATCAGCATCTTTTTCACCCTGTTTTTCGCCTTCTGCATGGGCGATGCAGGATACGGACTCGTGATAATCCTGCTGGGCTTCCTCCTTAGGAAAATGCTCGGGAAGCAGACCTCTACGCTGGTGGTGACGCTCGGCGTCGCGACCTTTGTCATCGGCTTCCTTTTCCATAGTTTCTTCAGCATGGACATAAGCAAATGGGGCTTCATCCAGGCTGCAGGACTCGACAGGATAATGGTTCCCTCAGACAGCCAGTTCGAAGTTCCCGGAATGGGAGCATACGACTGGAACATGGTACTTGCGCTCGTATGCGGTGTCGTGCACATCTCTCTCGCACAGTTCACCAAAGCTTGCGTAGAAACCCGCAATAAGGGTTTCCTCGGAAGTCTCGGCACCTGGGGATGGACGCTTCTCATCGTCGGCGGAGTCTCCGTAGGCGCTTTTGCGCTTCTGGGAGTATTCGACAAGGCAGTAACTAAAATCGCCATCATCGTCATAGGCATAGTCTCGGCCCTTTGCATCTTCCTGCTTCGCGACATTCGCAAGAGCCCGCTCATAAACGTGGGCAACGGACTGTGGGAAACATACAACACCGCTACGGGACTGCTCTCCGACGTCCTCAGCTATCTGAGGCTCTACGCCCTCGGTCTTGCAGGCGGCCTTCTCGGCGGAGCATTCAACAACCTCGCCCTGATGGTCCGCGGTGACGGCGGAGCCGGCTGGATAGGCTTCGTCCTCCTCGTAGTGGTAGGGCATGTGCTCAATATTGCGATGTCCGCCCTGAGTGCGTTCGTGCACCCTCTCAGGCTCAATTTCCTCGAATTTTTCAAGAATGCCGGATACGAGGGGACCGGCCGCAAATACTCCCCTCTTGCAAAAGAAAGTACAAACAATTAAAATTCAATAAATTATGTCACCAGAAGTTATTTCTATCCTCGGTTACATCGGACTAGGCGCAGTGCTTGCCCTGGCAGGCATAGGCAGCGCCTACGGAACCACAATCGCCGGCAACGCTGCCGAAGGAGCACTCAAGAAGGCTCCGGAAGGCTCCGGAAACTACATGGTCCTTTCCGCCGTTCCGGCCACACAGGGCATCTATGGATTCGTCGCCTTCCTCATCATGCTTGGAAAGATGGGGGCCGATCCCACGCTCGGCCTCAAGATTTTCGGTATCGGAATCTTCGTAGGTCTTGTCTGCATGCTGTCCTCCATCCGTCAGGGCCAGGTATGCGCAAACGGCATCATCGGCATCAGCCAGGGTCACAACGTATTCGCCAACACCCTCATCTATGCCGCACTTCCGGAATTCTATGCAATTCTCGGACTGGTAGGTGCAATTATGGCATAGCGTCCGGCTCAAACGCAACCGACAGAATGCCCTGGCCATCACGGACCAGGGTATTTTTATTGTTTTTTGTAAATGTAGAGAATCTGCCCGGGACGGATTGTGTCACTTTTCATGTGGTTCCACTTCTTAATCTGGGCCACGGTGACTCCGTTCCTGATGGCGATGCGACCGAGTATGTCTCCGCTCTTAACTTTATAGGCTATGCGCACTTCGCGTCCGCTTTCGCTTATATTCTTGAGAACCTGAGGATTGAGAAGCTCAGCCGATTTGTGATTGTAAAGAGAATCGCGGGGCACCTCCATGAATGCCGCAGACCTGCTCAGAGGGAGTTTGAGCACGCACATGCCTTCGGAGCCCGGGATAATGTCATGCAGATACTGTGGATTCAGGGCCTTGATTTCATCGGCAGGAATTCCGATAGTCTCGCTTATCTGTTTGAAATGCAGATTCCTCACGATATGGAAGGTATCGCAGACTGCGGGCATGCCGACTTCCGCCGGCTCCAGCCCGTATTCCCTGCTGTATGTAAAGGCATACATCGCACCCACAAATGCCGGAACATAGCCGCGGGTCTCGCGCGGAAGATAATCGTAAATGTCCCAGAACCTGGTGCTTCCCGAGCGCTTGATGGCTTTCTGAACGTTTGCTGCGCCGCAGTTGTATGAACAAATCGCAAGATTCCAGTCTCCGAAAACCCTGTATGCGTCACGAAGATAGCGCGCTGCTGCGTCGGTGGACTTCCGGACGTCGAGCCTCTCGTCAACGAAAGAATTGATTTTTAGGCCATACCCCTTTGCCGTGCCATACATGAACTGCCAGAGTCCCATGGCTCCCGCCTTCGAGCAGGCGACCGGATTCAGATGGGATTCTATAACGGCCATATACTTGAGTTCCAGCGGCAAACCATACCTGGCCAACACTTCCTCGAATATAGGGAAGTAGTACTCGGACTTGCCCAGCAGGGTCCGCATGCCGGAACGCATCTTCTCCGAATAAAGAACCATGTAGTTCTTCACAGTGGCATTGAAGGGCAGGGTAATATAGGAATTCATCGCCTCAAGCCGCCGCTCCAGTTCGGAATCGGGGACGTCGGAAGTGAAGCGCTCTGCATCCATGTCGTAGGATGGCTGATCCTCCGTGTCCATCTGACTGAACCAAAGGTGCATGAGACTGTCGGTCTGCTCCGGGCTAAGTTCTTCCCTCCGGGGAAAGACTTGGGCGGGGACTTCCTGAGAAATGGACTCCATGGAAGGGATTCCGCCCCTCAGGCTGTCCAGCAGCGCCTGGAGCGAATCAAGGGAAAACTGCAGCTGCTGTATCTCCTGACGCTGCTTCTCTATCAGCGCCTTACGGCTCTGCGCGGAAACAGGCAGCGCAGCCGCAAGCAAAAGGACAGGCAGGAGGAATAGGAGGAGTATCTTCTTCATCAGAAAGTAAAGCCTACGTGCACCCCGAACGCAGGAGAATGCCCCGCAGAGGCATAGCTTAGCCCAGTCGGCATCACCGTGGGAGCGACTTTGAGTGCCAGATCGTCCGAAACGCTGAAATCATGCATGTACGAAAACACGTTGGCATCGATGACCTGCAGCAGATAACCGGCGGCTATCACAAGGATGGAATAGTCACGGTAACGACGGTAAACATTCCTGAAATACAGGGCCCGTTCTGCACTTATAGGGCCGTCATTGGAATCGTCGTCATCCGTCATCTCGCGGTATATCCTCTGGTAACGCAGATAGTTGGTGCGGTTTAAAGAATAAAAATGCGCGCCCCCGGCGATTATCCCCCAGTACAACGGGAGTTTCCAGGTCTCGTGATTGTATATCTGTCCGAGACCGGGCACCAGCAGTGAATAGAGCGTTGCCTTCCCGGGGTGAGGATAATCATCGGGCTTATACGAAATCACTCCGTCCATAAGAGCGCCCCACCATGCCACCCCGGCACCGGCAAACCACCATGCGGCAGCATCGTGGTTTCCCTTCATGTTCTGCCATACGCCAATCCCCGCCGGAGCGAGGATTCCGCCGTAAACCAGCGGAAGCTTCCAGTAGTCGCGGTTGTAGATCTGGCTGCTGCCGAGAAAGACGGTGCTTCCCGCGAACATCACACCTATTTTGATGTCATGCTTGTGAGTCACTCCGCCAAAAAAATCTCGGAACGAGAAGAGCACGTCGGTGGAATCCTTGGGATCGGCAGGATCGTCGTTATACGTCTGTGAGAACGCTTCCTCCCTGAACTGGGCATGCGCAGGCGTGCCGAATACGGCAAGCAGAAGCGCAGGCATCAATATGCGGAGAATGCGTTTCATTTAAATACCTGAATCTTCCAATGCCTTGAGGAATGCATTCACCTCTTCGTCGGAGGCGAAACGTATTGTCATTGTGCCCTTGCCGGCCGCATTGCGTTTGAGGGAAATATCCTCGGCGAAGAAGCGGCCGATGTGACCCAGAAGACGGGTATATTCGACAGGAAGGTCCTGCGCCTGCGAAGCGGAAGTGCGTTTGCGAGGCTTGCGGGAGTACTTCTTGACGGCCTCCTCGAGTTCACGCACGCTCAGGCCTTCCTTCACGGCAAGGTCGCAGAGCTGCTGCTGAACATCGGGATCCTCAACCCCGAGGAGAACCTTGGCATGGCCCACGCTCAGAAGGCCGACCTTGAGGTCGTGCTGGACCTTGACAGGGAGTTTGAGAAGGCGGAGAGTGTTAGTCACCGAAGCGCGTTTCTTACCCACCCTGTCGGCCATCACCTCCTGGGTAAGATTGCATTCGTCTATGAGCCGGCGGTAGCCCAGAGCCGTTTCGATCGGGTCGAGATTCTCTCTTTGGATGTTTTCCACAAGGGCCATTTCCAGCATCCCCTGGTCGTCGGTTTCACGGACATACGCGGGAATCATGGACATACCGGCCATGCGGCATGCCTTGAAACGGCGTTCGCCGCTGATTATCTGGTAACGCCCCTCCGAAACCTTGCGTACCGTTATAGGCTGGATGAGTCCGAGGGTCCTGATGCTGGAAGCCAGTTCTTCGAGCGCTTCTGCATCGAACTTGGTACGGGGCTGCCTTGGATTGGCCTCAACCATGTCCACCGGAATTCGGAGCACATCCGAGGTACGCGCGGCGGTTTTCGCCCCGGCCACATCCTTGTTTACATAACCCACCGGTTTACGGAACTGATCGGCCTGCTCGCCGAGAAGGGCGCTGAGGCCGCGCCCGAGGCCATGTTGCTGTTTTGCCATATTATTCTGCCGGAGTTCCGTTCTTTTCGAGCACTTCCTTCGCCAGGTTAAGGTAATTGCCGGCTCCGGTGCTCATGATATCGTAAAGTACTATAGGCTTACCGTGCGAGGGCGCTTCGCTCAGCCTGATGTTCCTCTGGATGATGGTCCGGAACACCATGTCGGTAAAATGCTCCCGCAGTTCGCCGACCACCTGCGTATGCACGCGCGTGCGTCCGTCGAACATGGTAACCAGGAAGCCTTCTATCTCGAGCCCCGGATTGACGCCGCCCTGGACAAGACGGATAGTCTGCAGAAGCTTTCCAAGCCCTTCGAGGGCAAAGAATTCCGGCTGAACAGGAATAATCACCGAATCCGAAGCTGCAAGGCAATTGACCGTGACAAGCCCCAGAGAGGGCGAACAGTCGATAAGGATATAGTCGTAATTGTCCTTTATAGGCGCAAGGGCCCGACGCAGCAGAGACTCCTTGTCGGGGGCCTCAATCATCTCGAGTTCAACGCCTACCAGATTGATATGGGAAGGAATCATGTGCAGATTGCCTATCTCTGTCTGGATTAGAGCGTCTTCTGCGGAAATACTCCCCTCCATCACCTCGTATATCGTGCGGTGCTCGTCGCTGTCGGGGGAAAAATTGAGCCCGCTGGTCGTATTGGCCTGCGGATCCGCATCGATCACGAGAACCTTGCGGTCAAGTACCGCCAGGGAGGCGGCAAGATTGATTGCGGTAGTGGTTTTGCCCACTCCCCCCTTCTGGTTGGCTATTGCTATGATTTTACCCATATTCTACAAATATACGTAATATTTGTCAATTATCCATCTGACACCCCGGCCTATCAGGAATCCGATAAGCAGTCCGGCAGCAGTGCCGACCAGCACATCTCCAAGGAAATGTTTGCCGGCAAACACCCTGCTGATTCCGACCAGGGAGGCCCATGTGAACAGAAGGCGCGCCATCTTGCCGTAGCTCCGCTTCCTGTCCGCGCTGCGGAAGCCCATCAGAGCGCAGGTCACGGCTCCGAAGGCATTGGCGGCATGGGCGGAGAAAAAGCCATAAAAATTCCCCTTGCCTTCGAGCCGGTGAAGGCCTCCCGCTACCATGTAGTTGTCCCAAACCGGACGCAGGCGGGCCACCGAGTACTTGATGAGATTGGAAAACTGGTCGCATGCAGCTACCGTAAGCGCCAGGGAGAGAATCACAATAAGCGCCTTTTTCCAGCTCATCCTCGTGAACATCAATACTGCCAGGGCAAGATACATCAGATACCATATCTGCTTATCGGAGAAAAGCATCCATACGGCATCCGTAAAGGGAGTATGAAGAGAATTCAAGGCCAGCGTGACATCCTGGTCGAGATGATGCAGAAATCCTATCAGTTTCATGCCTGTAATGCGTTCCAAAGCATATCCGTAAGTTCCTTGAGGCCTTCCTTGCTGAAGCAGGAGATGAACACGTGCGGAATGTCTCCCGGCAGGGTCGGCTCAATCTCGGCTTCAAGGTCCTTGTCAAGCAGATCGCTCTTTGTTATGGCGAGCACCCTGTCTTTTGCGAGCAGTTCGGGATTGTACTGGCGCAATTCGTCGAGGAGAGTGCGGTAGCCGGATGCGATGTCATCCTCTTCGGCGGACACCATGAACAGAAGCACTGAGTTGCGCTCTATATGCCTTAGGAACCGGATTCCGATGCCACGGCCTTCATGAGCGCCTTCGATGATTCCCGGAATATCGGCAATCACAAAAGACTTGTCGTCATAATAACGCACGATTCCGAGGTTGGGTTCAAGGGTGGTGAAAGCGTAATCTGCGATTTTCGGCTTGGCTGCCGTAAGGGTGGCGAGCAAGGTCGATTTCCCGGCATTCGGGAAGCCTACGAGCCCGACATCGGCGAGCAGTTTCAGTTCGAGGATGAACCACCCTTCTTCGCCTTCCTCTCCGGGCTGCGCATATCGCGGAGTCTGGTTGGTGGCCGATTTGAAATTGTTGTTCCCAAGACCGCCCCGGCCGCCCTTGCACAGGACGAACTCCTGACCTGGATCCACAAGCTCGCCTATCTGTTCGTCCGTGCCATCATCTTCATTGATGCGCTTCACCACAGTTCCAAGCGGCACTTCGAGGATGACATCCTCCGCACTCTTTCCCGTCTGCAAGCCGCCGCCTCCAGGCTGTCCGTCCTCAGCTATCACGTTCTTGCGGTATTTGAGGTGGATGAGAGTCCAGAACTGCGGGTTTGCCCTGAGGATTACGCTGCCGCCCCGGCCGCCGTCTCCGCCGTCCGGCCCCCCTTTGTACTGATACTTTGCATGATAGAGATGAGCGCTACCGGCGCCGCCGTGCCCCGAGGCGCAGCGGATACGGACGTAGTCTATGAAATTCGATTCGGGCATTTAAAGGAGTATCTTATCCAGTGAAAGTTTTGGGACATAATGAATTCCGTCTTTGCGGAAATAATCGAGAGGAGGCTCCTGAACCGGATCCAGGTATATTGTTTCAGCAGATTTTCCAACGGCGAGCACAGCCAGCGGCACAAGGCCTTCCGTCCCGGGGAAAGAGAGCATGGCTACCCTGTTGAACGCCCTTATCATAAGGCAGTTAAGTCCAAGTTCAACTGCTTTGAGGCTCATGCTCTGAAGGGCAATGCCAAGATCTATGTCAAGGCTGGGATCCTCCGGATGGGTGCCGTATATGATAATGAAAGCCTGAGGTTCGGTTCCCGGAAGAGGCAGCGACGGGCAATCCGATTCGGATGCTGACGCATCGGCTGCCCTGCGGGCGCGGAAAAGGGCTCCCATTTTGATATTGGCATTCACGAAAGATGCCTCCTGTCCGTCCGTCACGACCTTGAAACGAAGAGCCTGCTGATTCTTGGAGGAGGCTATCCTGGTATTCACCGCTACAATCTGCCGAAGTTCTTCTGGCAGGACCGGCCGTCCATGGGAAAAGCCTCGGGTGCTCCGGTTGCGCAGGAGCAGTGAATCCAAGGACGGACCGCCTTTGCGGACGGTCTTCGTACGGGGTCCGTTGAACTCTTCAAAACGCTTTTCAAGATAGTTGTCCGCCATATCTGCAAATATACCTTCAAAAACTTAAAAAAGCAATGCAACGAAAGCTATCTTGGCTGCATCTTAATCCCAGAAAAAAACAAAAGCAAAAATGAGATTACGCAGATTCCATAGATTTTTATCGATGTTCTTTTCAGCGATGGTTTAAAAAAAGAGGCTCACGGCCTCTTTTTTTTATTTTATCAGATTCAGAAATTCGTTGCGCGTACGGGCGCTTGAAAGAAACGCCCCGGAGAACGCCGACGTGGTGGTTATGGAGTTTGCTTTCTCCACTCCCCGTATCTGCATGCAGGTGTGACTTGCCTCTATGACAACCGCAACGCCCAGCGGATGGAGAGCTTCCTGGATGCAGTCCCGGATTTGAACCGTCAGCCGCTCCTGCACCTGAAGACGCCTTGCGTATGTCTCCACCACCCTCGCTATCTTGCTGAGTCCGGTAATTCTGCCGTCAGGGATGTATGCTACATGGCATTTGCCTATGAACGGCATCATATGATGCTCGCAGGTGGAATAGAGATCTATATTCTTCACCAGAACCATCTGCCTGTATTTTTCATCGAAAACCGCCTTTTTGATAATGGCAATGCCGTCTTCCTTATAACCTTTGGTCATGTACTGAAGCGCTTTGGCCACCCTTTCGGGAGTTTTTAGCAGACCCTCCCGCCCGGGATCCTCGCCAAGCAGGGAGAGAATCTCCTTTACGTGCGCCGCTATCTGCTCAGTGGTCGCGCTGTCGTATTCGTCTTCTCTTAAATATGCCATGATTCTGCAAATATACGCATTTTTCGCAAGCACTGCCCGCACCTCATCACTATGCTTGGAAATGCCTGATAATCAATAGGGAAATAATAATTGAAAAAAAGTGATGCAATAATGAAAAATTATCTATATTTGCGCAAATTTTAAAAGGAGGTATTTATGTTTTGGACTTTGGAACTTGCCAGTTCTCTTGACGACGCACCGTGGCCGGCCACTAAGGATGAACTTATAGACTATGCCAACCGCTCCGGAGCTCCCGAAGAGGTTATTGAGAATCTGCACGAACTCGAAGACGACGGTGAAATATACGAAACCATCGAAGACATCTGGCCAGACTACCCCACAAAAGATGATTTCTTTTTTAATGAGGAGGAGTATTAAACAGTTTGCTCAGAAAATAAACCATTGACAATCAATGGATTATGAATTAAAGCGGTGGAACTATCCACTGCTTTAATTGTCAGATAGGGGTTATAAACCACATTTTGGGACTATCCAGGAAAGAAAAGGAATAGTTGATGG
>CADBSV010000048.1 GCA_902797435.1 uncultured Bacteroidia bacterium | reverse complement strand
GCTCGGCCTCAACCCAAGTGTAATCCGAGCCGGAAAGGCCAACATGTTCCTCAGCCCGGTTTTCACCGAAACTCTTTCAACTCTGTCTGGAGCCTCTATTGAACTTCTCGACACGGATGGCTCTCTTGGCGCTGCAAGGGGAGCCGCTTTGGGCGCCGGCCTCTACGTCGATGAGCGGGAAGCGTTCCGGAGTCTCAAGGTGGAACAGATCATCAATCCGAAACCTGAATGGAAAGCGCCTTTGGAAGAAGCCTACGGCAACTGGAAGGCAGAACTCTGCACGTGCATAAATGCTTTATGGAAATGAGGAAGGCCATGTTTGCTCAAACGGAAATGAAATAAGCAATTTGAAGATTTTTAAGTTAGCTGATTATAATAATATCTACTTTTGAGCAGCGGAAGGAAGGCAAGATTTGTCAGGGTTTACTAGACTGTTTCGCGGAGTTTCGTGGTGCAATACATCCCACCTCAGACCTTCATCACCACGGCCGTCGGCTTCGCCTGTCAGGACGGACTGCTTTCGACGGACGACAAGGTCGTCTCCTTCTTCAGTCCCGAGGAACTGTCGGAAGAAATTTCCCCTTGGCTGGCCGAGATGACGGTGCACGACCTGCTTGCCATGTCGTCCGGATTCTCCCTTGACATCCGCAAGCGCATCCGCAAGCGCACCCGCAAGCGCGAGCCCGACTTGAACTGGGGCCGCGAGACGCTTTGCAGCTGCCTCATGTTCGAGCCGGGAACCCAGTTCCACTACAACAGCATAGACTCCTACCTGGTGGCGGTCATCGTAAGCGAGGTCGTGGGCGAACCCATGTCGGAATACCTGAACCACAAGTTCTTCAAGCCCCTCGGCATCAATAAATGGATATGGGAAAAGTCCCCCCAGGGCTACGACTGCGGCGGCTGGGGCCAGTACTGCGTAATCATCCCGGAAAAGCACGCAGTTGTAGCTACATTATCCCATTCACCGAACGGTGCCCGCATGCTGAATTCCGTCTGGACCAACGTCTACGATATCCTTTGATAACTCCATCGGAATCCAGATGGAGACATAGGGCTACTATTTTTAAAATTTGGGATACTTTTTGGGATATTTTTAAAGGAAAATGCCCCACAGAGTATCCTGTAAGGCATTTCAGCGGAGAGATGGGGATTCGAACCCCAGAATCCCCGATTGGGGATTAACGGTTTTCGAGACCGCCGCTTTCGACCACTCAGCCATCTCTCCTTCCCGTAAAAGGACTGCAAATATACAAATTTTTGTCGAATTCCCTACTGCTCCTCTACGTCGCGGCGGAAGTCTTCCGCCGCCTTTGAAACCTCGACGAGGCCGAAAATGGAAGCGGCCTTGCTTCGGGCCTTGGATTCAATCTCAGGGGTTACGCAGCTCCGTATCATCTTGTACGCCGCCACAATTGCAGCCAGGTCGTCGGCATAGCCGAAGAACGGAATCATGTCCGGGACAAGGTCTGCCGGAAGTATCAGATAGCCAAGTGCGCCTATGATGTACACCTTCATCTTCGGCTGCACGCTCTTGCTGCCAAGCACATAAAACAGCAAAAGTGCAGGATAAACTATTGCCGCCCCGGCCTTTACGCCTGCTGTGCGCAGCTTGTTCCAGAACTTTTCTTCGGAGTAGTGCTTCTGATATCTTTTATTATCGAGTCTGTCAGGATTCATAACATTCACAAATATACTGTTTTTCGGCCATTTTTAGACACAAACAATTATATTTGCGGCCCGTGAAGCTTATACTCCCCCATATCCTTTCCGCCATCCTGCTGCTGGCGCCGCTGCGAGCCGGAGCCCAGGAGATGCTTGAGGCATCTACAGTCCGGGCAAGGGCTTCGAGGAGGCTGATGCCAGCACTCGGAATCCCAAAACACGCCAATGGGGAAGGCGATCACATGGTCCGGTCGGCAAAAGGACGCTGGGAGGGGCTGTCCCACTCAGAGAATGATTCCTCGGCGGTGATTCTGCGCTGGGTAATGCTGCAGGTAATGCCTTTTGAAAGCTTTCCGGATGCTATCCCGCGGGAAATGGCAGACGTCTTCCGCCAGTGGCAAGGCGAAAAGCCAAGGGAAACGCTCCACATTGTTTACGGACCCCTTGAAAAAGGGTATTTCGCTGCCTTCTGCAAGAAGACCCGGGGAGCACTCGGCTGGAAATCCATCGCATTCGCCCTTCCCGGGGAAGGGCAGGAGCCGGGAACAGGCATCTACGCATACAGTCACAGCGTCAACTGGCTTGAAAACCGTATCGGTTACAATCTATTTCCAAAACTTCCTTCCCACATTCAGGAAATCATCGAGGAAATGACCGCCAGCGAGCTCCTATGCCCGGTACGCGAGCCTGACGGCTTCGAGATGGACGTTCCAGAGTACGAACGCGAATACGATTCCGAACAAGATTACCTCGACCGGGGATAATTCGAAGGAGCTTTCGTTTGTTTTTGATTTTTATTGCTATATTTGGGGCATCTATCTCTATTTTAATTGATTATGAAAAGATTATTAATCATCATGTCGGCCGCTGCAATCTGCTTTGCAGCTTGCCAGAAAGACGGTAATGAAAGTGGAAACGGATCCCAGGACGGCAGCTACTGGTCGGTACACAATGGTGTAGCCGGGAAGGGCATCAAAAGCATCTCGAGTCAGAATGAAACCCTTAATTACGACAAGAACGGAAGACTTGTCTCCACGGTAACCCCCTATGGCGAAGAAAAGATAACCTACAACTCTGAAGGTTATCCGGTAAAAGTCGAAAGCAAGGGTACCGAAGACGGACAGACGGAAGTCAAGACCCTGGAATACGGCAACAAGGGCAAATTCTGTCCCGTTCCGATGGGGCCGGGGCGCATCATGCACATATATGAAAATGGCCTGGTAGGCGGTCTTTCCAAAATTTCATGGACCGGCGGGTATAACGACGGATCCGTAATGGAATACAAGTTCAGCGGGAACAAGCTCACCATCCATACCGAATACGGCAGTGGACAAGAAGCAGATATGAATGAACCAGTAGAAGACATCGTTTTCGAATACGACGGTGCATATCCGGTAAGCAGTTATATCCCCGGGCTTGGGATGGATGTTCAGATAGGGCCCATCACCTATCTGCAGAACGGCATGTTCGAAAGCTATAAAGAAAGCTATATATCTGACGGATACGCATACCTGGAGCGCACCACCTACACCAGCAAGGCTTTCACAGGCATTATGCTCATGGAGCGTGAAGTCACGGATTGGTACAATCATACCTACGATAACAGCGGCAAAGTTACCGGCAGGGAGTTTTCTTATACTGAAACCCGGATCGCGACATACAACGAACATGGGGACATTACGAAAGAAGAAACCACTTACAGCAATCCGGACAATGATCATTACATTACCACCTACGAGTATGAGTACGACTCCAAGGGCAACTGGACAAAATGCACTACAATTCTTACCACCAACGGAAACGAAACGAACAGGTGGGAAGAGGAGCGCACGATAGAATACTATTAGCCCTGCCGCAGAGAATCTGATATTGCCAATCGGTCCTTTCCGGTTGGCTTTTTTTAACAAAACAAAAACACGACATTATGATCTACCAAAGTTTGACGGAACTCATAGGCCACACTCCCCTGCTGGAAGTAGCCGGCTTCGACGGACAGAAAGCACGCATCGCGGTAAAACTCGAGCGCTTCAACCCCGGCGGCAGCGTAAAGGACCGCATTGCCCTTGCGATGATTGAGGATGCCGAACGCAGCGGACGCCTCCGCAAAGGCTCCGTAATCATCGAGCCTACCAGCGGCAACACCGGAATAGGCCTCGCGTGGGTAGGGCGAACAAAGGGCTACAGGGTGATTCTCACCATGCCGGACACGATGAGCGTGGAAAGAAGGAGCCTCCTCAAAGCCCTTGGCGCCGAGCTTGTACTCACCCCCGGCTCGGAAGGGATGAAGGGCGCCATAGCCCGTGCAGAGCAACTCCATGCCACAATCCCCGGCTCGATTATTCCCGGGCAGTTCACAAACCCCGCCAACCCGGCAATCCACGAAAAGACCACGGGAGAGGAGATATGGACTGACACAGACGGACAGGTGGATATCTTCGTTGCCGGAGTAGGCACGGGAGGCACTGTCAGCGGAACCGGAAAGGCCCTCAAAGGGCATAATCCTTCGGTGAAGATAGTGGCCGTGGAACCCGAAACGTCCGCCGTCATAAGTACCGGGAAAGCCGGGAAACACGGGATACAGGGTATAGGTGCCGGATTTGTACCTGACACCTACAACGCTTCCGTCATAGACGAGGTCCTCACTGTAGGAGATGCGCAGGCCATATACGCCGCCCGCGCCCTGGCCGAGGAGAAAGGCCTGCTGGTGGGCATCTCTTCGGGAGCTGCCTTCAGCGCGGCGCTCACCCTCTCAAGAAGAGCCGAAAACGAAGGCAAACTGATTGTGGCACTGCTGCCCGACACCGGTGAAAGGTATCTCTCGACCAAACTCTTTGCAGAAAGTGAATAAAGCGGTCAGCCATAAAGAGATAAGCCGCCTCATGGAGGCCGTGAGAAGCTATGTTTTCCCTGAGCACTTCCCCTCGGACGGCTGCATGCCTGAGATAGAGAAGGGGCTTGGAGCCATCTGTAAAGACCGTGTGCAGGACCCTTCCGGAACGGCCAAGGCCTTTGCAGACAGGCTTCCCTTCATAAAGGAGTCTCTTCACGGGGATGTCGCAGCCGTAGCGCATATCGACCCGGCCGGCACCGGTGAAGACGAGATAATCCTTTGCTATCCTGCAATAACGGCCATGCTGCATTACCGCACTGCGCATGAACTCTACAGGCTCGGAATTCCCATCCTTCCGCGCCTGATTACGGAAGCGGCCCATTCCCTCACGGGGATTGACATCCACCCGGCCGCATCCATAGGAGAACACTTCGCAATCGACCACGGCACGGGAATCGTCATCGGGGAAACCACGGTCATAGGAAATGGAGTAACTCTTTACCAGGGAGTTACTCTCGGAGCCAAAAACTTTACCTACGGCCCAGACGGACGCCCGCTCAACATCCCCAGGCATCCTGTCCTGGAGGATGGTGTGACCGTTTACTCGGGCGCATCAATCCTCGGCCGCATCACCATAGGGCACGACTCGATAATAGGAGGAAACGTATGGCTCACCGAAAGCGTACCGCCCCGCTCCAGGATACTCCAGGGCAAGGCGGTACGTATGGTGGAATTCGAAGACGGGGCCGGAATCTGACTACTTGATTCCGTAACCGGCAAGTATCCCGGTGACGGGCCCTACAACCGACTCCGCCCACAGGCGATAACCATAATCGCCCGGATGAGTGCCGTCCACCGTGGTCTCGTGTTCGGCATCGGTCGCATTGGTCACGGTTACGTAATAGACATCCTTGAACTTTTTGCACGCCTTCTTCATCATGCGGGCGGCGGTTTCTATCTTTTCCGCCTGCTTGCGCTCGACATCGGCATTGAAATTCCTCCATTCGCGATATATGGTCTGAAGGAAGATGAGGGGCTTGCCGGGGTTCTTTTTCTGTATAGTCTCAATAAACGGGAAGAGCCTTTCCTCTATTTCTTCGGGAGACGGATTGGAGAATGCATCGAAGACATAGGCATCTACATCCGCATCAGCGAGAGGCTCGGCAAAGTACTGCTGCAGCTTGGAGTTCCCCGAGCAGCCAAGGTTAATCATCTGAAGCCCTGTCATGCGTTCAAACTGGGCCGGCCACGGCATTGCCGGACGGCTTGTGCTGAAGCCATGGGTGAAACTGGAACCGAATACGGCTATCCTGTGACGGAAGGGGTTCGGAATCGGCTCCAGGGCATATCCAGGCTTTACTCCTATTTCTACCTCTGAAATCTCGGTAAAGAGAGGAAGATATACAAGGCATTCCACCATGCCGCGCTCGTTGAAATGAAGCAGTGCGGACGGATTGCCGTCTTCCCGGACACCGGCTCCGCCAGCCCATTTCCATTTGGAAGCGCCGTCCTTGATATACAGGTCGAAACCTTTCTGTGCACGGGGCCCCGTGGAGCCGGCACCGTTTACCTTTATCACATCCGTTTTCACCCAGATGGAAGGGGAATCGGTCTTGAAGGCCACTATCATACCTGTGCACATGTGCACCTGATGATACTCAGAGGCACTGAAACCCGAGTAAATGTCGGTATCGATACGCTGGTAAGGATTGGGATTTTCGGGGAAAAGCTGGTTCACCAGTGTAAGGGAACGGGCATCGGCATACTGAATGTCCTGTGCCACCGTGATGGGGGCCATGAAGAGTGCCGCAACGGCAAAAACAATCAATGACAGAGTTTTTTTCATATTTCGCAAAAACTAAAATCTCCACATAAGCCGCAGGAGGACATACGAATTGACTCCGTTGTACACGGAAATCGCGCGGCTCTCTGCGGAAAAGCGACGGACCACGTTGGGGAGTTCTCCCAAAACGTCGCATGCTTCAATACGGGCAGTGAGCCGCTTGCGGAGGAACGACTGCGAGAGCCCGGTATTGAGCACATTGTAGCTGCGGTTGAAATCCCCGTAAACGAATCCCTGCTGCGTAATCCTGGTAAAATCCGCGGTGAACCTCATTCCCCAGGGAGCGCTGGCTACGGTGGAGAGAGTTGCCACCAGCGACCAGGGCCTCTGGTCGAGGTCGGGCCGCAGGAGACTGTGCTCCACGGTGTAGTCTCCGCCGAGGTCGAGTGTCACGTCGAGCCATTTGTTGCGGTAATTGCCTCGCAGCGACTCCTTTATCATGGCCCGCCGCGTAAGGTTCACCTCGTCCTCATGCAAGGTTTTGTTATACAAATAATTGCAGCTGTTGTCATAGCGCACGGAAGTATGGGCGCTCACCTGGAAATCCGTCCTCGCAAAAGCTTTGGTAAGAACCAGATGGCCAAGAGCATACCAGTTTCCTTCAATATTGCGGGGGGTTATCGTCTTTCCTCCGGTTTCCGGATCGAATTCGGTAGAATTGCTGATTGCATTTTCGGTAGCCCTCATCTGCATGTCGGCCGTGATGCTGCTTCTCGCCCCAAAGTCAGAAGCATTGTAGGTCAGGCCCACAATATGGGTATTGGAAGGCTTAAGGGCGGGATTTCCTATATGCACCGACAGCGGATTTGTGCCGTTGGAAACAGGAAGCAGATTGTATATTGACGGCTGCCCCAGCGAACTGCGGTAGCTTATGGTAAGTTTGCGGCGCTTAGTGGGCTTGTAATTCAGGGACAGGTTAGGCGCCGCATACAATACACTCTCCCTGTGGCTGTTCAGGATTCCACCCTGGGGCCAAAGGATTTCCTGGGTGGCTGGCGTCAGTCGCACACCTGCCGTCATGTTGAATTTCTTCCTCACTATCCTGACATTGGTATTGAGGGCAAGGGCCAGATAGCGGTAACGTCCCGAGTAGGACACTTCCTGCTGGAAACAGTCCTGAAGGCCCGACGGCAGAGAAGATTTGAAATCGGGCAGGCGGTGAACGTCCGTTACGGTCCAGGAGTTGTCACTGCGCGTCAAATCGTAAAGGGAACGCACGTCCGAACGGTCTTTGTATTCGCCGCGTGCAGAGAGCTGCAGGAACAGGCCCTTAGCCACGGGCTCGTTCCAGGCGGCCTGAAGTCCGAAGGAGAGGTTGCGCACATCCTGGTCGATGTACTGCCTGCGGGTAGTATCGGTAGGAGCCTTGGTCCTGTTGTAAACGGTGCGGTAGTTGGTTCCCTGGTCGTTGAACTGCAGAGTCAAGGCGTTGTCGCACTGGAGCGAAAGGCTGCGGCCTCGCTTTCCCATCCGGCGGGTCCACAGCAGCACGATGCTGGAGTTAAGCCTCCCGGAGAAACCCTTCAGACGGTTGTCGGAAGTGCTTGAACGGATGCTCCCGAGCGGATCGCCCGGCCCGTAAGCATCTATGAGAGAGCAGGGGTCTTCGGATATCCCGTAAGGGTCTTCTTTGAAGTTCCCGGTAAGATTGTGCGTCCAGTTGTCGGTAATGCTGTATGAGAACACCGGTTTTACAACCACCGACGTGGCCTTGTCGGGCTTCCACTGCCACCTGAGGTCGCCTTTTGGATTGTGCACGATGGCGTTGACGGAGTTGTCGCCGTTGGAAAACGATGTAGTGGCAGCGTATATGTTCTGTACCTGGCTGAGGGAATGTACATAGGAATCCCTGCCCTGATACTGCACGTTCCAGTCGAGCTCGTTGCCCGCCTTGCTCCTGGCATGCGAAACTCCCAGTTCCCGCCTGCCGTTCTCGCCCGCCGATCCGCCTCCCAGCTGCGTTCTGCTGGCATTGTTGAAGGATGCCTTGCCCGGAATGTTATTGAGATTCGCCAGCAGGGTGGTCTGCTGCTGCTTCGTGATTTTGTTGGCGTTTACTTTGGCAACGTACCTCAGGGATGAACCGTAGCCGGCGGTAAGCCTCCCTTTCCAACCGTCCAGGAAGTCCGATTTTATCTTGAGGTCCAGCACGGGCACAAGTTCTCCGTCGTCCACGCCGGTAAGGCGCGAAAAATCGGACTCCCGTTCATAGGCCCCGACTTTGTCTATCAATTCTGCCGGAATGTTCTGCAGGCCGGCGGCTACATCTCCTCCGAAATAGCGCTTGCCGTTCACCCTCAGTTCGCTGATCTGTTTGCCATAAAGCGTTACCGCATTCCCGTTCACTTCTATGCCGGGAATCTTCTTGAGCAGGTCTTCCAGCGAAGCATCTTCCGCAAGACGGTATGCCGATGCACTGAAAACGAGGGTGTCTCCTACTACGGAAACCGAGGGAGCCTTTGCGCTTACTGCGGCAGCCTCTATCTTCTGGTCGGCAGCCGTCATGCTCTGATTCGGGTCGGTTACGACTCTCTCCTGCGCCCTCAGGGCAAGGCACGCGGGAAGCATCAAGAAGGTGCAGAAGAATAATCGGATGCGCATGGTTACAAAGGTAGTGTTTTTTACGGATTGCCGGGATTTGGACTCAAAAGCGGATGAAAGATTTTTTCCATTTTATACCATAAGGGGCCCATCTCCCCGAATGATTAAAAAAAGAGATTCTCTCTTTTATAAATTTGTGTAACACATTAACCACGATATGACACGCATTTTTCCCGTAACAGCATTGGCATTGCTTGCCCTGATTCCGGCATCCTGCACCAAAACGGATTCCGCGAAAGGGACAGAAACAGAAGCAGCCCCTGTAACGCTCACGCTCAAGGCGCCATCATCCCCCGTATCGAGGACCTGGATCGACTCCGGCGCCGGCGGCTCCACGCTTCCGGTTTACTGGTCGGCAGGAGACCGCATTGCAGTGAACGGTGTAGTATCCTCCCCCCTCTCAATCGAAGAAGAGGCCAAAGTATCATCAGCTGAATTCCAGCTCAGGAACATCAGCGCCCCATACAGTGCCGTGTATCCCCACAGCGCATACTGCGGCACCGACGACGCAGGGAACGTAATTCTGCAGATACCCGCTTCCCAGGCATGGAAGGAAGGATCTTTCGCCGAAGGTTCCGCCCTGCTCTACGGCTATTCCGAAAACGATGCATCACCCTTGCAGATGAAGAACCTCTGCGGCGCGGTTTCGTTCTCTCTGAAAGACGAAAATGAGGTACAGATCAGTTCTCTGACCATTACTTCCCTGACCGACGGGAAGCCTATCGCAGGACAATTCGTCCTCGACGGGGAAAGCCTTGCCCTCACAGCCGCGCAGGGAGGGTCGGACACCGTCTCGATGACATTCCCCGAGCAGGGGCTGACCATTTCTGCGAAAGGAACTTCTTTCTTCTTCACGATACCTGCCGGAAACTATCCTGAGGGGTTCCTCATCAGGCTCGACGATGCCCGCAAACACATCCTCCGCAGTTTATGGCTCCGTCCCTCCGAAGGTGCGGAAGCGGGAGTTGAAGTAGGCGCCGGGAAGATTGTCGTGTTTGATACGGCCGTCTATGATCCGGACGCAAGGGAAATCTGTTCCCCGGAAGACTGGGAAGAATTCGCGCAGGCCTACAACAGCGGCAGCGAAGACTGGGAGCAGGAATGGCTCTGCAAGGACGGCAGCATCAAGATCGGAGCCGATTTCTCCGCAGAAGAGCTCACCAAAATCAACACCCTCTCCCACACGCTCGAGGGCAACGGGCATACGGTTACCATCAGCGCGGCGCGCACTCCCCTTGTAGGGAAGCTCACCGGCGCCATAAAGAACCTCACCATCGCAGGCTCCAATACCCCGGACGATCCGGGAACTGCCGGAGCAACCGTGTTTGTAACCACCCTTGCCGAAGGAAGCATAGAAAACTGTACCAGCAAGGCAGGTATAAGCCTGGCGAATTATTCAGGCAAACTCGTGGCGGGGTCTTTCGTCCGCACTTTCAGCGGAGGCAGCATAATAAACTGCACCAATGAGGGGAACTTGACTTTCAGATGTGACATCTCCGCCGGCAACCAGGCCATCCTCGGCGGCGGTTTCGTGGGAACGGTATCGGCTCTTGCCGGTGCAGGCCTCATCAAGGGCTGCACCAACAAGGGCAACATATCCTTCACTTTCATCAAGCCTTCCTCCAGCAACCATTATCCCGCGCAGGCAGGCTTCGGGGGAATTATAGGAACAATCGTTAACGGCACAGCAGAGAATTTCCTTACGATAGAATCCTGCACAAACGAGGGATCGGTAAGCGTCGAATACGCAAACGATCCGACATCCGCAAGCGTAATGATGTCCGCAGCCGGAGGCATAGTGGGTGCGGCAATGAAGTACAATTCCTCCACGATTGCGGGCACCACCACGGCGGGAGGCGCTTTCTCGTGGTGGAAGAGGTCCAACCTCAAGACCGATGTGTTCGACAACCAGGACGGGGTTTACTTTGAAATGAAGGACTGCATTTCCAAAGGTGACATCCGCAACGGACTCGTCTCGTCAACATCCTCCGACGAACCACTCAAAGCATACAGCGCAGGTCTCGTCGGAGTCGTGAACGGCCTTAGGGACAGCCACTGCCGGATAAGCGGCTGCTCCGTTTCAGGAAGCATCATCCCCTACGAGGGGTCAACCTATTCAAGGGCTGCATTCGCCGGCGTCTGCGGCGGTCTGGCCGGATTCGCGGGATATGCCGACTTCGAGGGCTGCAGTGTGAACTGCCAGCAGATAGGCACCCTGAAAAAGCAATTCTATGCCACCAGCGGTGCTATTGGTATTGCCCTGATGTCTTTCAAGCTGACAAACTGCAAGATATTCGCGAACCTTCAGATAGTGCGGGCCACCAACTACACCGCCGACAATTACGCCGCCGGATTCGGCCTGAGTACCAAATGTAACGGCAGCAGCGCCAGCGGATCCAGCATCGGCGGCATGCGCTGGACTATGATTGACATAGATGGCAGCAGCGTATCCGGCTGCGGCTTCGGCGGAAGCATAACTTACAACAGCACTCCTGTAAGCTACAACGCATCGTCCGGGTTCACTCCGGTGGAAACCGTCTCCCTCACGTCATCCAACATAGAGAACTACATAGCCTCGCCTTCATTCCGCGCAGACTATGACGGGAAGGGTTTCCCCTCCAAGGTAACCATCTCAGACAACTACTGGTGGAATGCAGCAAACTGATGACAGCCATGAAGAAACATATTATATATCCAATGATTGCCCTTGCCCTGTGCGCATGCTCACCGGCCGGAAAGGACAATGGCGAAGACATAGACACCTCCGGCTACACTGTATTCAGCGTGGACATTGAGAATCTTTCACTCGGCGGCGCCGCCCAGGGCGGTGTATGGGAAGAGGGGGCCAGCATAGGAGTTTTCGGATCCGAGCAGGGAGACAACGAGCAGTATTTCCTCAGGCGCGACGCAGCCGGCCTGCAGGCCGCAACCTTCTACGGTTCCGTAGTCAAGGGAAAGGTTTCCGCGTACTCTCCTTTTGCACAGGGAACCGTTTCGCACGACGGCACCCTGCCATGCGAACTCAGCCCCGTTCAGGAGTTCGACGCAGCCTCCGGAAAGGAGGAATGGTTCCTCAGATACAATCCCCGGACATTCGCATCGGCAGATTCGGAGGGGACGCTTCATTTCAGGTATCCCATGGGACTCATGTCCGTAAGGTTTGAATTCCAGGAAGAGATAGAAATAACGTCCTTCACCTTGAATTGCTCCAGGGGAATCTCCGGAAGGCTCGACGTGAACGCAAACGGGGAGGTCTCAGCCTCCGGACTGTCGCACAAATATATCAGCCTCGACCTCGGAGACGCCGGCGTTTCCAACAAGACGGAAGACGGTTTTACCGAATTCCTGCTTGCCCTTCCCCCGGGAGTTTATCAGAGCGGGGAGCTCCGCCTGAACGTCATTACCGGAGAGGATGAAATGGAGGTTGTGCTTGGAGAAACCGAAATCCGCAGGGTGGAGGGCGCAGAACTCCCCGTAACCGCCATCTCCGTAGGGACATCGGATCTTCCCGGTTTTGAAAAGGAACATGGTTATCTCGAATAATTAACAACACTGAGATGAAAAGAATAATACCGATAGTAGTTATAGCCCTGATTGCTGCCGGGTGCGGAGAAAAGATGCAGGAGCCTGCTCCGGGCAAGTGCATCGGGAGGATGTATGTCACCTCGACTCCCGGAAGCAGGCCTGTGCTCGTAAAGCTCGACGGGCTTTGGAGAGTCCGTCCGTGCTCCGACTGGATCACCACCGATGTAAACGGCCGGGAAGGCCAGGGGGCCTTTACGCTGAGTTATGCCTCCAACGAATCGGATTTCGTGCAGTCTAACCCAACCCGCAGGGGCGCCGTGGTAATACAGTCCCTTTCAACCATGAAAGCCGACACTCTCTACGTTCTCCAGCAGGGAATCCCAGACGGAAACGAATACGACAGCCTTCCTCAGGATTCTTACATAGAATTCCCGGAAGGGCAGTTGCAGACCGTCTCGGTACTGTATGCCAACGTCCAGGGTGCCGGCGAAGAGGATGCGGCAGAATGGATTTCGGCAACAGGAGCCGACATCAACTGCATAATCTCTGATTCCGGCATAACGATATCGCGTAAAGACGGAGCCGAGGTCGAGATTCTGGGATCCCTTACGGCTCCCCGTGCCCTGTTCGCCAAGACGCAGGGGCTTAACCTTGCCGTGGCCGATTTCGGAGCTGCCCTTCCCGAAGGAGACAATTACTACGACTACACAGTCAGGCTCCTTTCCGGAAGTTACGACCGTCCGGACGCCGAGCCGAATTGGCTTGTTGGCGGGTCCCTTTACTATCTGAGCGCTATGGAGGCCGGTTACGCCTCCACTCCCTCGTGGTATCCTGAAGACCCGTCGGACATCCTTTTCGCAGCCGACAGGTACGCTCAGGGAGCCAACCTTACTGACACCGTATGGATGACGGCGAGGGATTATACCCCCACCTGGAGCTCCGAAGGCAGAAGCTGGCGGGCCGATTACCTTTATGCCTCCCACTCAGTATGGAACGCCGCCACTTCGGTCAAAGTGCTCGAAAGCTCTCCTGCCGGAGCTGCCCATAAAGCTATACTCATCAAAATCAAATTCTGACGGCCATGCGAAGATTAACACAAATTCTGATTTTGACGACCCTGTTCCTGGCGTCTTCCGCGGGACTTTACGCACAGTCTATCAAGGTTTCCGGCACGGTGACCGATGAGACGGGACAGCCCGTGATAGCCGCCGGAGTAAAAGACAAGACAAACGAACAGAACGGGACGGTGACAGACCTTGAAGGCCGCTACAGCATTACCGTCGGAAGGGATGCCGTCCTGGAATTCTCCTTCCTGAGTTACAAGACCCAGCTTGTCCAGGTCAACGGACAAACTACGATAAACATTCAGCTCACCCCAGAAAGCACCCAGCTCGAAAGCGCTGTCGCAATAGGCTACGGCACTTCCCGCAAAGGCGATCTCACAGGTTCAGTTGCAGTGGTGCAGATGGACGAGCTTCAGGAAACGCCGGTCGCTTCCGTAGCCCAGGCCCTCCAGGGCAGGATAGCGGGCGCCGATATCCTTTCGGGCAGCGGAGAACCCGGAGAGAGCACCAGCATCCAGATCCGTGGAGCCCGTTCCATTTCCGCTGCGAACCAGCCTCTCATCGTGGTTGACGGAGTGCAGGATGCTGTCAGCAGCCTGGACGATCTCAACCCCTCCGACATAGTCTCCATCTCGGTCCTCAAGGATGTTTCTTCCACGGCCATCTACGGCAGCAGGGGCGCCAACGGAGTAATACTCGTAACTACCGACAAAAAACAGGACAAGGGGGCGAAGTACCGCGCCCTGTTCAAAAGCGCAAACGGTGTTTCCCATATTGCCGGAAAACTGGACCTGATGGACGCCACCGACTATGCCGTATGGTACAACATGGTGGCACTCAGGAAGAGTTCCTCGGTCGTAAACGCTCCGCAGTCGGAACAGAGCAGCTACCCTTATCCGGATCCGACACTGGCCGGCAAAGGCACCGACTGGATAGACGTACTCTCCCAGACCGGAATATACAGCTCGCACTATGCGCAGATAGCCGGAGGAACGGACAATACGCACGTGTTCGCGTCGGCCGGCTTCCTTTACAATCGCGGAGTCGTTCTTGGGCAGGACTACAAAAGATACTCCTTCCGTACCAACCTTGACAGCCGGGTAGGCCGAGGGGTAACGCTCGGAGTTCGTTTCAACATCATGTTCCACGACGTCAACCGCACGAACGCCATGGTGAGCGGAACCAACACCAACGCCGCCATTTTCATCACCCCGGTGCTCGGCAAAGACAGCATCTGGAACAAATACGCCTGGGACGACGACCTCGGAGTAGTGTTCAACAACCCATACCTGTCGGCAAAGAACATCACCAACAGGGCGGACAAGTGGAACCTGAACATAGTCCCCTGGGTAAGAATCAATCTCTCAAGGACCCTTACGCTCAACTCCAACTTCTCGTTCACGCGCGACAACGACCTCTCTTACTACTACTCCCCCTCATACATGCCCGTAGCGGCCGCCCGCCATCAGGGAGGCTCGGCGACGAGGACAATATGGGATCAGCAGAAGTTCCTGAGCGAAACCACCCTGAACTACAAGAAAACCCTACGCGGCGGACATAACGTAGAAGCCCTTGCAGGATTCACGGCCTCACGCCTCACCAGGGACAACAGCTCCTATAGCGGCACCGGATTCGTAAACGACAAGGCCATGTTCTACAACATGACCGGCATCTACAATACCGCGAACTACTACGACTCTTCATACAACACAATCAAGCAGACCATGTCGGTGCTGGGAAGGGTGAATTACAACTACAAACGCCGCTACTACCTTACGTTCACAGCCCGCGCCGACGGAGCCTCCAATTTCTCGGAGTCGCACAAGTGGGGATTCTTCCCCGCCGGGGCCTTCAGATGGTCCATAATGAACGAACCTTGGATGAACAGGTCGTACTGGCTCAACGACCTTTCCCTTCGCGTGAGCGCAGGCCGGAGCGGCAACGACGCCATTTCCAGCTATCTGTCCTATGCCACGGTGGACAACAACAAAGGTTCGTGGCTGTTTGACGGAAAGTATCTGCTCGCCACCATGCCGGGGCATCTTGCCAACAGCAACCTTACCTGGGAGACCACCGACGCCTACAACCTCGGAATCAATTTCTCGGGCTGGCGTTCGCGGGTCAATCTGGAAATCGACGCTTACTACACCATTACCCGCGACCTGCTCCTGAGCGTGAAGAACTCGCAGGTAACAGGCTACGACACCTACTTCGACAACATGGGCAAGACCAGCAATGCCGGTGTGGAGGTTACCATCTCCACGAAGAACATCAAGCGCCGGAATTTCAGCTGGGACACCTCGCTTACCATATCGCATAACGACCAGAAGGTCCTCGATTCGGGAGCGGGCGACGAGGTGGTGCCTACATATTCCAATCCGCGAAACTCCTCGCAGTACCTTTACGGATACAGGAAAGGATATCCGGTGAACGCCCTGTGGGGCTATCAGTACGGCGGAGTATGGCACAACCAGGAAGAGCTCGACCGCAACAAGTACACCCACACCTACGTTTCCACCATTCAGGACGGTTCCAACGGAAGCAACATAGGCCGCAGCAAATATGTAGATGTCAACGGAGACGGGCTTCTCGACCAGCACGACATCGTTTACCTCGGCAATTCCGACCCTGTCCTGTACGGCGGTCTCCAGAACGATTTCACCTTCTTCGGCAAGCTGAAGCTCAATATCTTCCTGGCATATTCGCTCGGCGGCAGCATCTACAACCTCTCGGAGCTCTGGCTTGGATCTTCCACCAGCAGCTGGAACAAATACCGCTATGTGCTGGATGCCTGGGATGCCACGCGCAACCCCGATTCGGACGTGCCGTATCCCGGCTGGGACGACACCCTCGGAAGCAACAGGCAGGTGCACGATGCGTCATACCTGAGACTGAAATCGGTCTCCCTGAGCTACAACATCCTGCTCAGCCGCTGGTCGAAGTTTTTCAAGAACATGACAGTAGGTGTTACCGGAGAGAATCTCTGGCTGCTCAAGAACTACAACGGATTCGACCCCGATGTATCTACCTCGGCCACGGTGCGGCGCCTGGACAACGGTTCGTTCCCGCGTCCGCGGACGGTAACATTCAATCTTCAACTGAATTTCTAGGAGGAACGAAGACATGAAAAAAGCATTTATACTCACTGCCGCGGTCCTGGCACTGGCATCCTGTTCCCTCAAGGAAGAGTTCACAAGCTATACCAGGAACGAGGAGTTCTACGAAAACAAGATACAGATTCAGTCGGGAATCAATGCGTGCTACAATATGCTGCGCAGCATGTTCGGCGGCACCAGTTTCTGGATGACCACGGAATGTACCACCGACCTCATGTTCCTGAATGTGTCCACCGCCTATAACGCCACCCTCAACATTTCCCCGGCGCAGCCCTCCTTTGCCGCTACGCTGTGGCGCTACAGCTATCAGGGGGTCATGCGCGCAAACGCCATGCTCCATGCCACGAAGAGGGCTCTGGAAAATGGTAACATAACGGAGGAGGAGGCGCTTGGGCTTGAAAGCGAAACGGTGGTGCTCCGGGCGTTCTTCTATTATCTGCTCACAAGCTCCTTCGGAGATGTTCCCTTCTACACGGAAAACGTTGACGAGAACAACCGGGCAAGGATAGCGAACCTTCCGAGAATGCCGGCCGACGACACGAGGGATTATCTTATCGAAGAACTCAAGGATTACCTCTATCCGGTGAGCATGGGAGGAAAGGAAGGACTGGAGCTCAAACGCAGCTACGATCCCCCCTTCGAGAACCGTCTCGGCGCGGCGGCAGGCCTTATGATAGCCGGCAAGTTCTGCCTGTGGAATGAAAGATGGGACGACGCCATCGAGATTCTGGGAATCCTGGAAGACATTTACGGGCACTATGCCGACAATCCCGAGCAGTTCGCCTCCGATTACCTTCTGAGCGATGTTCCGTTCGGGCACAAATTCACCCCCGAGTCGATTCTTGAAATGGAGAACCAGTACTCAGAATACGGTATCCAGCAGACCGCCTCCATCGCCATGTACGCCACCCCCAGCAAGAACAACAAGAGCGTAATCTCCGGCGAAGGAGAAGAGGAACAGGAATACATCATCTCCGACAACTACAACGGCATCTGCATTCCCGAACTCGGAAAGAACTCCCGCATAACGACCTCGGCGAGGCCTACCACATACTACTTCCAGACAGTTCTTTCGTATGACTCCCCCGACCTCAGGAGCGGAGAATACTCCGGCGGAGAAAACGAGCCGCGGGGAGGTTCCGGAAACCTTGCCTGGAGATGGTCCGGATTCGCTTCCGACGACACGCAGCGTCTTCCCGAAGACAGGGCGGTCCGCTGGTTCTCAACCTGCAGCAAGGGAATCCAGAGGCCATGGCTGGGCAACAAGTTCTGGTGCGAAGACATGTACTACAACATGGACTCCAACAATTACAAATACTTCCGCTTTGCAGATGCACTCCTGATGCTCTCGGAAGCACATCTGCGTGCAGGTAACCTCGAAACGGCGGTAAAGTACCTGAACATCACCAGGGTGAGGGCCGGTCTTGACAAGCTGACGGTCTCTTCAACTGGCGGCAACATCGAAGCCCTGATGGAAGAGATACGCCTCGAAAGGGCAAGGGAGCTGTTCGGCGAGTTCCAGCGCAAGTACGACCTGGTACGCTGGGGAATCTGGTACGAACGCACCGTTCAGTACAACGACGGAATGTACCTGCGCGACTACATCAAGCCGTGCCACCGGTACCTTCCGATCCCGCAGGACCAGGTAACCTACTCCCACGGAGCACTCGACAACAATGAGTATCTTAATTGAACAGAGATATGAAAAAGTATATCGCCATCATATTCGCACTGCTTCCCGTCCTGCTGTCCTGCAACAAGGAGTGGACTTGGAGCGGAGACCTTGGTGTGAACAGCACCCGCATCAACATCTCTTCACAGATAGAGGGAGCGTTCACCCTGACCGTTTTTTCGAACACCACATGGGAAGTGCTCGTGACGCAGGGTGCCGACTGGCTTAAAACAGAGGAGTCCTCAGGAGAGGGCATCGACACCATACACCTTACCTACAGCGCCAATCTCGAAGATCCGGCACGCATAGCCAAAGTGGTGCTCACCGCCTCAACCGGCAAGACCGTCACCGTTAATGTAATCCAATCGGGGAACACTGAAACGGCGTCCAGTATTTCCGACTATATGTTATGAACCTGACCGCCATGAAGAAAATATTATACATCATTGCATCAGTCCTTGCGGCAATTACTGCCTGCAGCGAAAAAAACGAGCTCTCCACCCCGCTGGAGCTTGGAGTAAAACAGCAGGAAGTCACCCTCCCCTGCACTGCCGGTTCCTATTATGTGGAGGTGCTCGCCGACGGTGAATTCACTCTGTCCCTGCCTTCCGACGCCACATGGCTCAGCATAGGAGGGGAAAGAAGCATCAGCGGACACGGGGATTCCCGCATCGAACTCTCTTACGAAATGAACCGGGGACTTCAGCGCACGGCGGTGCTTAACCTCTCACGCGGCAAGAAGGACATAGGCATTGAAATCACCCAGCAGGGGATTCTCTCCTCCGGGATAGAATTCGGGGTCAGGAGCATAACGGCAGGAGCCGAAGCAGGAAGACATTCTGCAAAAATAACGACGCTCTGCAAGGATTCCGACCTGCTTATCAGCGTTTCCTACAAAGGACAGCAGGGATGGATCAGCGATTTTGAAAAATCCAACAACTATCTGGTTTTCGGAGTTATCGAAAACGCCTCCGAAGAGAACCGCATAGCCGAGATAACGGTATCCAGCAAATCGGACCCCGCCCTCTCGGACGTGCTTCAGATATGCCAGCTGGGAAGCGGAATCTCCCTGAACAGAATCGCTTTCGACGAACTGGAAGGAATTGCAGGAAGCGCCGTTTCAGGCTCCGGAAGTTATCTCGAAGGGGTTGTCATTTCCGACAATTCCGAAGGCAACGGCGCCCCCAATCTCAATATTTCCGCATCCCTGCAGGACAATACCCTTGCAGACCGTACCGTTTATATCCAGGCCGCCGACGGCTCGGCCGGCGTAAAGGTTATTTTCGACTCTCAGGCCGACAACATCCTGCGCCGTTACGATTCGGTAAGGCTCCTGCTCGACGGCACGACCGTCATAAGGCACAGCGACCCTGTCCATTACGAAATCCGTGGTGTAGGGACGGAGAATCTGCTGTACACCGAAGCCGGCAACAGCCTCAGCGTCCCGGAAAAGAAAAAGCGCATGTCGGAGCTTACCGATGCCGACATACACACCTTCGTAACCATCACCGACTGTGAGATTCCCATCCGCAAGGGCCCGTTCTTCCCCATCGACCTGCGCCATACCTACGTCATCAACAGGTATCCCATGGTTATAAGGGACATCGAAGGCAGCACCATGCATCTGATGAGCAACATCACCGCCTCGTGGCAGCGCGACGGCAAGGGACTCCCGGAAGGCTCCGGAGAGATTTCAGGAGTGCTCGTGCACGAAACATGCGACAATTTCAACTGGGACTCAGCCAAAGCCATGGCTGCAACCATTGACGGCGTCAAACTGGATTATGTAACTGAAATCGGAGAAATCGGAAAGTACCAGATACGTCCGTTGAAACGGTCCGAAATCAAACTCGGCGAAAGGTTCGAGGACGGATTCTCAGGCCTTCTGATGGAAGTGCGCTACTACAACAAGAGCCACAATGAACTCGTGGTGAATGTGAAGTCGAACACCATTTACTCGACATACCCGGCAGTTGAGTTTCCGCTCACCGACCCCTCCGTAAGGGGTGTTTTGGAAACCGTAGGCTCCGACGGCAATGTAGCCGGAGTGGCTGCATACAGGGACTGGACCCTGCTTGGGCCGATGGAAAACGGAGAACTCACCAATGCCTCGTGCGGCAACGGCGTATATGACTTTTTCGGCAATTCCGCGCATTGGAACGTCTATTCCCTTGCATCCACTACCGGTCTCCTGCTTGATGCCAACGGTTCAGCATGGTATTGCACCGGTTGGAGCGAGAAAAAAAGCTGGAGGGCCACTTTCAGCACCGAAGGGCTCACGGAAGCCAACTTCCCGCTATCCGTACAGTTCGGCGCAGTGGCAGGACTCGGAGAAACTGTGGGAGCTCCCAGATACTGGGTGATTGAGTACTCCGCAGACGGTTCCGTATGGACTGAATTCGGAGAATACACGGTTCCCGACTTCCCCATTCTCTCCAACCGCAAGGCGTGGCAGTGCCCCGGGCCCAAGTATATGAGCTTCACCCTCCCCGAAGACAGCTCCATGCTCGGAAAGGAAAAAGTGTATGTCCGCATGCACCCGGCAAACACCAAGGCCGGAACTCCGAACAGCTACGACGACGGCGAAATCGACAGCAAATGCACATCAGAGATGAACTACTTCGCAATCAGGTACAATAAATGAACAGGCTACAGGTAATTCTCTTCTCCTTATTCTGCCTGTGCTGCACCAATGCCGCGGCACAGTCCGCCAGGCTCCATACCCAGGACCAGATGAACAGGACCCCGCATGAAGTAAATTCCCATGCGGGAGCCGAGCAGTACAGCAGCCTCGAGCCGATTTTCGGATATACCGGACTGATAAAGCCATCGATCCTCATCAACCCAAGCGTCCCCGAAGAGCAGCGGATGCCATGGTACCCGAGGATAAAGGCGCTTCCCGACGGTTCATACATAATGTTCTATCAGGGCGGACAGGTGGCCTCGAGGGTTTTCTGTTCGTTCAGCAATGACCTCCGGAAATGGAGCGGGAGCAAGGTCATCTATTCCCCCTACAACGTGAAGGACGGAGGGACCGGGGACATCCGCCGTTTCACGACCATCGATGCCGCCGTTCTCCGTAACGGGACCCTCCTCAGCGTGGTGTCGTACAGGGCTACCAACGGTTACAGGAAGGGAACAGGATGCGGTCTCATGGCTGCTCGAAGCCACGACGGAGGGCGCACCTGGACCAGGCCGAACGTCATCTACGAAGGCCCGAACTGGGAGCCGTACATTCTCGAACTGCCGGACGGAACTGTACAGGTTTATTTCACTGATGCCACCCCCCGTACAAGGAATTCCGGTACTTCCCTGATAGAATCCAAGGACGGAGGCGTCACCTTCGGAGGTAAAACCAGGGTGATGCGCCAGTTCAAATACTATGACGAAGGGGAAAAGATTTACACCGACCAGATGCCGGTGGTAAGGCTGCTCAACGACGGCAAGACTCTGATGGCTGCGGTGGAGGCCCGCCTGGAACCGGAAGGTCCCGGAGGGAGGAGCAGTTATTTCCTGTCCCTTGTCTGGAACGACGGCTGGAAGTGGAAAGATCTCGGAGAGAATTCCGAAGGGCCCGCAGACCGCCTTACGAACATATCCCAGAGCAATGCCGGATATCTTGCCACGGTGCCCTCGGGAGAAGTGTTCCTCTCGAGCGGAGTCCATGGCCTGCACTCCATAAGGATTGCGGACCACACCGGAAAGGTTTTCCAGAACCGCGACTGGGAAAACGGCTGGATGCAGCCTTTCAGTGACAAGGGAGTATGGGGAAGCATAGAGGCGGCTCCGGACGGGCATCACCTGATTTCCGTGATGGACACCCCTTCGAAGGGAATTCAGATTGCCGATTCTTACCTCAACCACCGCATCGACGCTCCCCTGCAGGAAACCTCTGCAGACGGATTCACCGGCGAGTGGCTCGGGGACGAAGCCCTTTTCATCGGCTCCGACTGCCCTACCCAGACCATTTTCAGGGCCGCCCATGATGCGCACAATCTCTATATCCTGGCAGAAAGGGTGGACGCATCCATAGACAATAATTCCACCATCAGCATAAACTTGTGCGACGCTGCCGCAAAAAAAGCCAAAAAAGGCTGCGGCGTCTCGCTTACAGTCGGCCCCGAAGGCCTCGTGCAGTCTTCCGACTACGGAAAGGGAGACGCCGGAGTGCAGGCCGCAGTGCGCCACGGCAGGACCGCCGGAGGGGAAAGAGGCTATGCCGCCGAAATAATCATCCCGCTGAGTTCCCTTGCAAACGCACAGGAAATCGCTTTCTATGCCTGCGTTCAGACAGGCAAAACCACCGACACCTTCTTCGGAGCCAGGGAGAATTCTCCCAGGACATGGCAGCGGATACGTCTTACCGGAAAGGAAATCCCTGCGAAGCATAAAGCCTCTCACAGCGGAGAAGAGCAGTGGAGCGTCCTTCAGCCGATGTACCGGTGGTTCAACGACGTCCCCAACGAATTCCTGCTGAAAGGCCTGCCGGAGAGTGCCACCGAACAAAAATTCGCCTGCTACCCGCGCATCAAGAAGATGGCGGACGGACGATACATCATGTTCTACATGGGAGGAAGGCTCGGTTCGCGCATCTGGTGCTGCACGAGCGACGACCTTAAAAACTGGAGTGAGCCGGTAATGCTCTACTCTCCCCGTCCGGTTACCGTCAAAGGAGAGAAAGACGTCATAAGATATGTGAACATGGATGCCGCCGTTCTCCGAAACGGAGACATCCTCGCGGTATGCTCGTTCCGCGCCGCCGGCCACTATCGCGAAGGTCTGGGATGCGGGCTTCTGACGATACGCAGCTCCGACAACGGTCTCACCTGGAGCGAACCGCAGCAGATATACGACGGCCCCAACTGGGAACCGTATCTGCTTGAACTGCCGGACGGACGCCTGCAATGCTATTTTACGGACGCCGATCCCCAGTACTGGAACTCCGGTACTTCCATGCTGCTCTCCTCGGACGGCGGCCGCAGCTGGGGGGACAAGACAAGGGTAAGCCGCCAGTACAAATACGACTATAAGGGGAAAGGGATATATACCGACCAGATGCCCTGCTTCAGGGTCCTCTCGGACGGAAAGACCCTTGCAGGATGGCTGGAATCCAGGCTCGAAACCAAGATTCCGCTGGATTACGCCGACAAGGACTACTACGCAAGCTATTGCAAGATGTCGCTCGTACTGTCCGACGGCACCGACTGGAAAGCGCTCGGGCCCGATGAAGAAGGTCCGACAAAACGCTATACCAACGTAATAAGGGCGGCGGGAGGTTACGTGGCGGTATTCCCCTCAGGCGAGGTGGCCATTTCAAACGGCCAGAACAGCATCTTCAAGGCTAAACTGCTCCGTAGCGACGCACAGCTGCCCGACGGGGCGAACTGGAGCACCGACTGGCTCGACCTTCTGCCGGGCAAAGGCTACTGGGGATGCACCGAGGTTGACAGCCCTTCCACCATGGTGGTTGCCATGCATGACGCCGAAGGGATGCAGACAGGGCGCTATTACCTGAATCACCGCATCGACGCCTCGCAGGACGGGTGGTCGAAAGACGCCCTCTACCTTTGCACGCAAAACGGTGAAGAAGCCCGTATATGGAGCAGGCGCAGCGGGGACAGGCTCCTTCTGCGCACCTCCCTTGGCGAAGATGCCGCCCTCAAACTGCTGCTGTGCGCAGGTCCCGGAGAGCAGGTAATGGAAATAACGGCCGGAGCAGGGACATCGGAGCAGGAAGTCAGCCTTTCTGAACTTGGAGCAAGCATCGGAGATTACGTATGCATTTACGCAGAGCTTTCGAGCCGTTCGTACCGCAGCACATTCACCTTCTCCAAAAAGAATGACACTTCAAAATGGCAACGGATCCTCATAAAATAGGCATAGCCCTGATGCTGCTCGCCGCAGTTTCGTGCCAGGGAACGAAGGACTCCCCTTCCGCTCCGGCAGAGACCGGCCAGGCCCGCCTCACAACCGTAATGGAGATGAACAAAGGGGAAGCCGTCCTCAACTCGCATGCTGGAGACGAGCTTTCAAGCGTCCTGCAGCCCATGTACAACTGGTTCAGGACCATACCCCATCCGTATCTTACCATAGGCGTGCCAGAGGTTTCGGAAGAACAGAAGACGGCCATCTATCCCCGCATAAAGAAGATGGCCGACGGAAGATATATCATGTTCTGGCACAGCGGCCAGTACGGAAGCAGGATATGGTGCATGACAAGTTCGGACTTCAAGGCCTGGAGCAATCCCGTCTTGCTGTATGAGCCATACACCGTGGACATCACCAACGCCGCAGGAAAAAAAGTGCAGGATACCCGCCGTTTCGTAAACCCGGACGCCGCAGTGCTTCCTGACGGAGACATACTCATGGTCTGTTCGTACAGGGCGGCTGGAAACTACGGCGACGGGATCGACTGCGGACTCTCTTTCCGCCGCAGCACCAACAACGGAAAAACCTGGACCCAGCCCCGGGAGCTGCCCCTGGGAGCCAACTGGGAACCTTACCTGCTGGTTCTCCCCGACGGAAAGATCCATTGCTACTATACCGACGCCATTCCCCAGACCCGGAATTCGGGCACTTCGGTCATCGTGTCCGAAGACGGAGGCGTTACATGGAGCGCGAAGAAAAGGGTATGCCGGCAGTACAAGTACGATTACCGCACCCAGGATCCTTCAAAGTTGCAGTATAGCGGGCAGAAAATCTACACCGACCAGATGCCCTGTTTCCGCATACTCAACGACGGCAAGACGCTTGTCGGCTGGCTCGAGGCCAGGTTGGAGAACCCGATTCCGACGGACTGTTCACTTGACACCTACAAAAGCCACTGCGAGATGTCGCTTGTATATCACGACGGCTTTGAATGGGAAGACCTCGGGGAGGAATCAGCAGGCCCGGAACGGCGCAGCACCAACATAATGTCCAACGGGTCAGCAGGATACATCTCCACATTCCCCTCGGGAGAAGTGGTGCTGAGCTGCAACAAGAGCAACCTCTTCCACATGCGGCTTGGAAACGCCACGGCTACCCGGTTCTACGGCAATTCGAACTGGGACGACAGTTCAAACTGGCTTGTACCCTTCCCCGGAAAGGGGTACTGGGGATGCACGGAAACGCTGGGCACCAACATCCTGGCCGCGGCAATGCATTCAGCCGCCGACGGCATGCAGATGGGGCTTTTCTATCTGAACCAGAGGCTTGACGCCGTGCACATGACTATTGATACCGACGGGGACACTTCGGAATGGACGTCAGACAAAGCCTTCTTCATCGGTTCAAAAGAAGGTGAAGAACTGCTGATAAGGGCGGCCTGCGACGAGAGGAATCTCTATCTCGCAATAGACAGGCTGGATGAAGACATTACCGCCGGCTCCACAGTAACGCTGCTGCTCGCAAAAGACGGCACGAAGAGCGTGACAAGCATCAAGCTCGCAGCCGACGGGCTGGCCGCAGCTTCGCAAAACGGTATCTCCGCGGTTGTAAAGGCCTCCGTTTCGGATAACCGAGAAGCAGGCTATACAGGCGAAATCGCCGTTCCCCTTTCACTCCTGGATGCGGCCGCAGGAGACGCGCTTCGCCTTTTCGCCATCCTTGAAGAAGGCAATGTGCGCAGCGTGTTTTCCTTTGCAAACGGCTCCGAAATACAGACATGGCAGAAGATAAGGTTATGAAAAGGCTCATACTGCTGTGGCTTCTTCTTGCGGGAATATCGTGCACCGCGACCGGTGCCGATACCTCCGGCAGCGAAGCTTCGCCCGGCAACGGGGACATTTCAGTCGAATGGGACCGGAGCACCGTCAAACTGATTGCGTCCGGAGGCGGATATGGAAGGATACACCGGCTGCTTGACGGCAGGCTCATGGGAGTATATGAGAAGGGCGGCTGCGGCCATGTCATATTCAGTTCGGACGACGGCACCTCCTGGTCCTCCCCAAAAATGGTTTTTCCATCTTTCGTTTACGGCACCGCTACAGTGAACATTGCCAACTGCGAATTCGCGCAGCTTTCCAGGGAACATCCGTTGCATCCCGGACGCATCATATTCGCAGCCAACCTGCGTCCGGCCGGGAACGCAAGTTCCGTGCATCCCTACGCCATTGCCTGCATCTTCAGCGACGACGGCGGAAAGACATGGAGCTCCATGACGGTTGCCTACAGCTCGAAACTCTGGGATACCGACATCGCTAAAGGCTGCTGGGAACCTTTCATACTTGAACTTCCCGACGGTACGGTGCAAATCTACTTTGCAGACGAGACCCCCTACTGGTCCCAGGGATTAAAGTACCAGAACATTTCGGTGACGGAGTCCTCCGACGGGGGCGCAAGCTGGAGTACTCCCCGCATCGTATGCTACGCCGACAAGACCCGGGACGGAATGCCGGTCGCTCTCCTTCTCGAGGGCACCATATATGTTGTCGTGGAACACTACGACGCGGGCACCAGGTTCTATCCGCAGGTGGTTTCGAGCCCGGCAGGGAACTCCTGGCAGGAGCCGGTACTTAACGGCTCTCCCTTCAGGTTCGACATTTTCCCCGCTTCCATTGCCAGCGCCACCATCTACCGCGGAGCCCCATACCTTATCCGCACCGACGATTACCTGGCCGTAAGCTGGCAGGTCACCGGAACAGAATACGACAGGGGTGATGAAGCCCATGCAATGATGGAGGTTGCAGTATGCCCCATAAGCGAGATGCACGAAGGCAAGTTCACCACCATGAGGGCAATATCGAAGCCCCTGCTTCTCGACGAGGCCACAAACAAGGCCAAATGGAATTCGCTCTGCGACCTTGGAGGAAATTCCATCCTTGCCGTGTCTTCCACCAAGGCGGGACTCGTTACAGTGCGTGGGAAAATAGTGCCATAAGTTGGGAATTTTAAGGCCGATGACTTTTGTATTAAAAGATATATTTGCAACATACACTAAAATGCCAAGTACAAAACGTTTCAATATGAAAAAATCGTATTCAACACCTGTCACCTGCGTGACGGAATTGTCATTCAGCACTGTACTCTGTACAAGCGACCCCCTGGAGTGCGCTGCCACAGGCGTAACATGGGAAGAGGGAGAAACATTTGATTGGTAACAGTTAGGAGGAATTGTCATGAAGAAGATTATCATCACAGTCTTTGCACTTGCAGCCCTCTGCTGCTGCACCAAGGAAAACGAAACTCCCCTTGCAGAGGGGAACGGAAACCCCGGGCAGGAAATCACGGCCCCGGAAGCCGCTTCCACCACAATAGTGTGCAATGCTCCCCAGGCCCCTGCAACCCATACCGCAACTTCCGGCTCCACCGACCCCATCTCCGTCATCTGGCTTAACGGCGATGCAGTAAAGGTTTACGGCGAGAACTTCACCGACGGTGTAACCTACACCACAGCGGTCACCGGTTCCGCTTCTGCCACTTTCACTGCCCCTGACGGCGTTACCGACGCCACCAGGTATGCCGTTTATCCCGCATCGGCCGCAGGAAGCATGACCGCCGGAAAAATAGCAGTCGATCTTTCCGCTTTCAGGAGCTATGACTACCATTCGACCATTCCGAATTTCGGCGATGCCGCAAACTATACATCAACCGATCCCGGAAAGACGGACAAGGAATTCTTCGAAGAAAAGTCCATTTTCCCGCACATGCCCCTGTTCGCCAGTTCGACGGACGAGAACTTCACCTTCTCCAACCTCTACGGCGGCCTCAAGCTCATGCTCAACGACTATCAGGGAAATGCAATGAAGATAGTGTCCGTAAAGGTAACGGCAGACAAATACATTTCCGGCACCATGAACATTGCCCAGGACGGCACTTTCACCCTCAGCGGCAGCTCCGAGGACGAAAAGACCATCACCATAACATCCGATTCCGGAATAAGGATTTCTCCTGCCGACTATACGGCGACATCCCCGAACCTTACCCGCGACACTTACGGCAAGTTCTATTGTTTCCTTCCCGCCGGCACATACTCTTCGCTTTCCTTCGAATTCACCGATGACAGCGGGCGTAAATACACCAAAACCACTTCGAAAAGCGTTTCGGTTTCGCCCGGCATAGTGAACCCGATGGCCGTCCTGCAGTTCACCCTTTATTACGGCACCACCAACTGCTACCAGACGACCCCTGGCAACACGGTTGACATAGACATAACCCCCTACTACACCTTCGACGGCAGGCTCCGCCGCAACGGTTCCGCAGTTGAAGGTACGGTTCCGTCCCTTACCGCCGAAGTTCTCTGGGAACTTGCACAAGACGGCACCGCACTGGTTCCCGGATCCGTGATAAGCGGCACTCCCAGCATCGCCGGAAACACCATGAGCGTTACCGTAGGAGCGAACCCTGGCAATGCAGTGGTAGCCGTCAAGAACGGAGACGACATAATGTGGTCGTGGCATATATGGGTAACCGACGTCAATCCTTCGGACCTTCAGTACAAAATAGGAACAGATTCCTTCTACATGATGGACCGCGACCTCGGCGCCGTCTGGGCACCCACCATTTCGACAAAAGACGCAAGCAAGGCATACCTTACCTATGGCATGATGTACCAGTGGGGGCGCAAGGACCCGCTTCCCACTTATGGAGTATCGGATTACAAAATCAAGAGCACCATCCTTTTCAACCAGCTGGTGGATCTGAGGGCCCACGTGAAGAGCGCCCTCAACCATCCCCTCGAGAGAATCGTATCGGAATCCGGGGCCACAAACAGTTATGTTTACCCGACAAGCAAGACAAACTATCTGTTCTGGGGTTATCCTTCCGACTACACCGCTCCGACGGCGGCCGCTCAGCTTCCTGCAGAGAAGAACGCATCGTGCGTAAAGACCGTTTACGACCCGTGCCCGGAAGGGTATATGGTTCCCCAGTCGTATCATTTCTCAGGTCTTCATTCTGTCGGAACGATAGGCTCAACAAATTACAATGCAAGAATGGGCTATGTTGACTGGTTCATCTTCAACGATGCCGTAGCCGGCTCCGCAAGCGCTTCCGATGTTACTTTCTTCAACCTGAGGGGCGCTCTTGGAGCAGCAAAGACGGCGGTATCAGGAGATAACACCCAGATAACCGACAACGGCACCTACTCCAACCTCTGGACTTCCACTCCTTTTGGAGGCGGATGGGCCGGCACCGTATTTCAGCCGAAATTCAGCCAAAAAGATGGCGTAAACTACACGGCGTGGATAGATTTCGGCGGCCTGTCAGCCACTACCACCAATTCCGTACGCTGCCTGAAGCAGTAATTTTACGGCCTCACAAACCTCAAAACAGGGGTCCCGCTTCAAACGGGCCCCTGTTTTTTGCCCTTATTCCAGGCTTCGGAGAATGTTTCCGGGAAGTGGTCCGGGGTCGACTAAAAAGGGTCGGCCTCTCTTTTTTGTGCGCCGGGATTCTTTTGTACGCCAGGCTTCGCAGCGGCGGCATCCTGCCCTTTTTCGTCGGCAAAACCCAATGCTTTTGCCGACGAGTTCCAACCCATGCCCATGTGTCCGGGGGACACAAGATACGAGTTCCGCCACCGGGTGGGTGAATTCCCTTACGGAAAAGGGTTATGGGAAATTATTTGCATCTATCAGTAAATATGTAGCATAAAGCGGTCATCCTTTTGTTTATTTTTGTATCGAACAAGACCACATAAATGCTTCGCAGAAAACTATTTTCCCACATATTTCTTCTTTTTGCCTGCTGCATCCTGCAGGCGAAAGATATTTCGTTCACCCATTTCACCCGTGCATCCGACGGCCTCAGCTACGATGGAATCAAGGCCATCATGGAGGACAGGAACGGCGGCATCTGGATAGGCACCCACATGGGGCTCAGCCTGTTTGACGGAAAGCGCTTTACCAGCTGGAACAAAAACGACTTCGGCGTGGAATCGGATTTCGTGAGTTCAATAGCCGAAGACTCCGAGGGAAACATCTGGGTGGGAACGGATTCCGGAGTAAGCATACTCGAAAGGAGCAACGGTACGTTCAGAACCCTCGCGAAGAACATCGTATGCACCAGGACCTATGCCATTGCAAGGGACAGCCGGGGCACGATGTGGATAGGCTCCCGGGGCAAAGGCCTCAGGAAATGTGAAAACGGAAAAACGGCCCTCGCAGAAGGCACTTCTGACATTGACAATGTTTACCGCATCGCCATAGACAATCTGGACCGCGTCTTCTTTGCGGCCTACTGCGACGATATCTACTGCTATGACGGGCACTCCGCCAAACCAATCTGCAACGGCTTTTTCAAAGGTGACGACGTGGAGGGCATCGTCTTCGACGGCATCACCGACGACCAGGCCCTTTATGTAGCATCCAAGCGCAACGGACTGTGCAGGGTGGATCCTGCGTCCGGACAGGTGGAGATTCTCTACAAGATAGGAGAAGGCCAGAGACCGGTGGCAATAAGCGCCGGGAGTTCGCTTGTCTGGCTGTCCACCACAGGAGGGCTCGTTAGCTATGATTTGAAGACTAATACCGCCAGCCTCATCACCTCGGAGAAAAAGAATCCGTTCTCGCTTTCCGAAGACTACGTAACCGCAGCATGCCAGGAAAGGTCGGGAGCGCTCTGGGTAGGGACTTTTTCCGGAGGGCTCAATTACAGTGCGCCGTCCCAGGAACGCTTCGTAAAGTATTGGGAGCTTTCCGACGGCACCAGCCTTGAAAAATGCACGGTGAAAGACTTTGCCGAGGACGACGAAGGAGTGATATGGATAGCCACTGAAAGGATGGGGCTCCTACGGCTGGAGGCGGGAGGCACCCTCACAAAGGCAGAATTCAAGGGACTTCCAAGAAACATTACCGCCGTATGCGCCGACCGGGGCAGGCTCCTGGTGGGCTCCCACCAGGGCGTTTACGATGTACGCCTTTCCGACGGCAGGGTTATATGGCATCCGCGCTTCGGAGAGAACTCCGACAGGATAGACAACAGGGTGGTGAGCCTTTTCCGCTCTTCCGAAGGGCAGATTTATGTAGGCACTCCAGTCGGGGTAATGCTTTACAACAGGGTTACCGACGTTTTCGAACCTGTAGATGCGCTCAAAGGCATAACTGTCGAGGATTTTGCAGAAGACGCCCAGGGAGGTCTCTGGCTGGCATCCTATTCCCAGGGTGCATTCCTCTACTCCCCTGCTTCGAGCTCGCTGGAACGCAGTTTCTGCGTGCAGAACGGCACACCCCCGATTCATGAAATGACATCCTCCGTCACCGTGGACACGGGAGGCACCGTTTGGGTCATAGGATTCACTTCAGGATTCTACCGTTACAATAAAAAAGAAGAAAACTTCCAGGCGAGAAACACCGCCAATACTCCGGGGTTGCCCACGGACCTTTACCTGAGCGCCATAGCCGATACCAAGGGGCGCCTGTGGCTCAGCTCGGACGCAGGTCTTGTCGTGTACGACATAAATTATGGGGGGGTCGATTGCTACCTCGCAAAGGACGGGATTCTTCCTTCGGAATTCAAGAAATCGGCGCTCCGCTGCTCGGACGGGACATTCCTTTTCGGGGCTGCCGACGGTTTCATACGTTTCAATCCAGCCGACTTCGACACCCCGGCGCCGCCCGCATCCACCGGCTCCGCATTCATGAATACGGCATCGGGAATAAGCCTTCTTGTCATTCTGGGCGTAGTTTTTATGGCTATCATCGTAGCATATTTCGTGTACCGGAGAGCCATGGCCAAGGAGCACCGCAGGCAGGCCGACCGCGACAAGGCAAAGGAGACCGAACTCTATAACGAAAAGCTCAGTTTCTTCTCCAACGTGATTCACGAAATAAAGACGCCGCTCACGCTTATCCGTACACCGCTGCAGAATCTCCTGAGCAGCGGTCAGGCCAGCAAGGACCAGATGGCTGACCTGCAGATAATCAGCAACTCCACCGACTATCTGGACCAGCTGGTAAAGGAGCTTCTCGAATTTGTCAGCGTGCAGGAGCACGGCTACGTTCCGGACCTGCGCAATACCGACATCGCCGAGCGGCTCGGCTTCGTGTGCTACAATTTTTCCGAAACGGCTAAGAATTCGAACATCCGCCTGAGCTACAAAGCCGAGCCGGAAAGCATCGTCACCGCGGTGGATACAAAAGCCCTTTCGAAAATTTACAACAACCTCGTTCACAACGCGGTAAAGTATTCCGAATCGCGCATAGACATCCATGCCGGCATAGAAAACGGCAAGGTGGTAGTCCGCTTCGTCAACGACGGGCCGCAGATTCCCAAAAACCGAAGGGAAGCCATATTCCAGCCTTTCGTGCGCTACACCAACCAGAAGAGCAAGTACCAGCAGAGTTTCGGAATCGGACTTGCGCAGGCAAGGACTCTCACGGAACTTCAGGGAGGCACACTTGTGCTCTCCGACAGGGACGATGCCACCGAATTCATACTCACCCTGCCGCTCAGGAATGCCCGGCAGGCCCCGGAACCGGATACCGACGAAACGCTCGCTCCCACCGGGGGAAACCTGCCGCTTCTTCTCATAGTGGAGGACAATGCCGACCTTTCGTCCTACCTGAAGAGAAAACTGCGCAACAATTACGGAGTCATAGCTGTCCCCTCCGCGGAAAAGGCGCTCGAAGTCCTGCACAGCAAAAAGATTGACGTGCTGCTCACCGACATAGGGCTGCAGACGATGAGCGGAGTGGAACTCTGCCGGAAAGTAAGCCGGGACAAGGAGCTGTCCCACATTCCCATAATCATCATCTCCGCCATCTCAAGCACCGAGACAAAAATAAAGTGCATGGAAAACGGGGCTACGGTCTATATCGAAAAGCCGTTCAGCCAGGATTATCTCGAAGCCTGCATAAAGGGGGTTCTCGCAAAGAGGGAGGCCCAGAAAGAGGCATACCGGGAGTCCCCCGACACCCCGATAGTGAATCTTCAGGACAGGGACGAGGAGTTCCTGAGGAAACTCGACCGCATGATAAGCGAGAACATAGGAGATTCCTCATTCTCCAACAAGCAGATAGAGGAGGGACTGTTCATAAGCCGTTCTTCCCTCAACCGCAAAGTGAGAACCCTGCTGGGCACGACTCCCAACGGATACGTCCACCGCAGACGCCTCGAAGAGGCAGCCAGGATGCTTTCCGAGGGCAAATCCCGCATAAACGAAGTGGCCTATGCCGTGGGATTCAATTCTCCGTCGTACTTCGCGAAATGTTTCAAGAAAGAATTCGGCATGCTGCCGGCAGAATACATGAAAGCAAACAACAATAAAAACTGATATGAAGCACACTCTTTTGGCATCAGTTGCAATGATGCTCACTCTTGGAGCAGCGGCCCAGAACGGCCCTGTAAAAATTTGGGAAGGTACAATCGACCTGCCGACCTATCGCGTGGCCGCCCCGGAGAAGGCCCCCCTGTTCGAAAGGGACTTCGCCTACCAGAGGGCAAAACGCGGGGTGTATCCCTATGCCATGAACGACAACCCCACAACCGAAAAGGTGGACAGCACTCACCGTGCGCTCTACCTCGAAAACGATTATGTGAAGGTTTGCGTTCTGCCGGACATAGGAGGAAGGCTCTTCTATGCCACGGACAAGACCAACGGTTATGAGATTTTCTACCGCCAGCATGTAATCAAGCCTCAGAACGTGGGCATGCTGGGCGCATGGATAAGCGGCGGCGTGGAGTGGAACGTATTCCACCATCACCGCGCCACTTCACAGTATCCGGTAGATTATAAACTGGTGAGCAACCCCGACGGCTCCAAGACCATCTGGGTGGGCGAAGTGGAGCTGCGCCACCGCATGAGCTGGGCGATAGGTCTCACGCTTCACCCTGACAAGTCGTACATCGAGGTTACCGGCCGCTTCTTCAACGACAGCGAGAACCGCAACTCCATGCTCCACTGGAACAACGTCGCAACGCATGCAAACGAGAACTACCAGATAATCTTCCCCGAAAACACACAGTTCGGAATGTTCCATCACAAGCTCAGCCATATACACTGGCCGGTGGCCAACGAACCTTACAAAGGGAATCCCGATTTCATCGGAGTGGACGTAAGCTGGTGGAAGAACCTCCCCTCCCTCACCGGAGATTCCGTTTTCATCCATGACCTCCAGGACGATTTCGTCGGAGGATACGACCATGGAAAGGACGCGGGCACCATGCTCTCGGGCAACCACAACATAAACAAGGGCGGAAAGTTCTGGACATGGGGGCACCTTACCTACGGCCACATGTGGGACTGTGTCACCCTCACCGACAACGACGGCCCGTATGTGGAGCTCATGACTTCCGCATACTCCGACAATCAGCCCGACTATTGCTGGATAAATCCCTACGAGACAAAGGAATTCACCGCTTACTGGTATGGCATCCGCAACCTCCGCAACGTAAACCGCGGAAATGAAAAAGCCACGGTGAACATGGATATCGACCCAGCCGGTCCCGTTCACGTAGCGGCTAACGTTACCCAGATTCGAAGGAATGCCCGCATTGTAGTCAGCCATGCCGGCAAGGTTCTCTATGAAAAGACTGCCTACATCGCTCCCGACAAGCCTTTCGCCGACGACTTCAGGGCTCCTGCCGCCGAACTGGAAGATCCTACCCAGGTGACCATGAGCCTTTACAGCGCCGAAGGTGAACTGCTCATAGACTATCATCCTTACAAGCACGATATCAATTCTCCCCTTCCGGAAGACCTCAAGCCCGTAAACCCCGACCCGAAGAGCATAGAAAACACGGAGGAGTGCTTCTATGTGGGCATGCGCAACCTGCAGTTCCACCAGGCCCATGTCGATCCGTGCGACTACTTCCTCGAGGTTCTGCGCCGCGATCCGGGCGATGTCAGGGCAAATACCCAGATGGGCATCTTCCACAGGCAGAATTTCGAATACGACAAGGCCAAATGCTATCTGCGCAAGGCTATAGCGCGCCAGACCGCAAACTACACCCGTCCCTCAGACGGCGAAGCGATGTACAACCTGGGACTGATCCTCAAGGACGAATGCCGCTGGCACGATGCCATAGACACCCTCTACCGTGCGGCATGGGACTACGAATACGCTTCAGCCGCATATTATCAGCTCGCCCAAATCTCTTCCGTCTGCGGGAAAGCGGTTCAGGCCATGAAAGAAGCCGGAATGGCGGTAAATTACAACGGGATGAACATTGACGCAAGGAATCTCCGGGTGAGCCTCCTTCGCCATGCCGGGAACAAAGCGGAAGCGGTCAGACAGGCAAAGGCCATCCTGGAATTCGACCCGCTCAATTTCTACGCTTCCCGCGAACTGGTGCTTATGGGCGCCATGCCTAAGGCCGAATTCGACAAGCTTATGAGGGGCAACAGCGAATCTTACATCGAGCTTGCGAACTATTATTTCGGAAACGGCTTCACTCCCGAAGGAAAGGCCGTGCTTAAGGAAGCCGAGGGCATCAAGGCCTATCCCACTACCGAGTACTACCTCGGGTGGCTGGCAGATTCCGAAGGCAACCATGACGAAGCCGCACGCTGGTTCGCCAAGGCCGCGGCGGAGTCCACCGACTATGTGTTCCCGTTCCGCCGGGAGACCGTCAGAGTGTACGAAAAAGCCCTGGAATACATGCCCGGGGACGCCACGACATTGTACTACCTCGGCAATCTGCTTTACCACAAGCAGCCTGAAACCGCCCTCGGATACTGGGAGAAGGCTGTCCAGGCCGATCCGTCCTTTGCCATGGCACACCGCAACATAGGCTGGTACTGGCGCTTCAAGGACGAGTATCATTCAAAGGACAAGGCCGATTACGAGAAAGCGCTTGAGGCCTACAGGAAGGCTATTGCCGCCGACAAGGACTCGAGGGCCATATTCCTCACCGAAGCCGACGAAATCATGGAACGGCTCGGTTCTCCCCTGCAGGAGCGCTACGACATGTTCATGGAGCACAGCGACATAACCCACCTGCGCTACGATTCGCAGGTACGCAAGATTCAGCAGATGATACTGCATGGCGACTACGACGACGCCCTCGGACTGCTCCTGGACAGAGACTACAGCCGCCGCGAGCATATCGACGACCTGCACGACATCTACGTGAACGTCTGCATGCTTGCCTCCTTCCGTGCCCAGAAGGCAGGCGATGCAAAGGAAGCGCTGCGGTATATGCTGATGGCAGCCGAGTACCCGGAGAACCAGTTCTACGGACACCTTGAGTACTATGCCCGCGATGCCCAGGTTTACTACAACATAGGACTCGCCTACGAAAACGCGGGCGACGGCGAAAATGCCCGCAAATACTACGAAATGGCCGCTGCTGTGGAGGTTAAGGCCAAAGACAGCATCTACAACTATGAAAAGGGCCTTGCCATGCGCAAACTCGACAAGAAGGCGGACGTGCGCGGCCTCTACAAAGACATAGTCCGATTCGGAAAGGCCTCCGTGACGGAAAAGGTACAGAACTTCTTCGAGAGTTTCGACCGCGGGCCATACGAGAACGATGTAAACTCCGCCGCATATTACGCCCAGGCAATAGGATATAAGGCCCTCGGACGTAACTGCAAGGCCAAAAGACTCTTCCGCAAAGCCCTTGCCGAAAGGAACGACAACCTCTGGGCAAACTATTATCTCGGAAACTTGAAATAAACTGTCATGAAAATAGTTAAACACATAATCTGCACAGCCGTCCTGGCACTGGGATGCGCCGCGGCGTGGGCAGGCGAAAAACAGTGGAGTGCCGAAAAAGCGAGAGCATGGTGGGACTCCCAGGAGTGGCCCGTAGGAGTATGCTATGTCCCCTCCTACGCCATCAACCAGTTCGAGATGTGGCAGAAGGAGACTTTCAACGAGCCCGTCCTTGACAAGGAATTCGGAATCTGCCAGGAACTCGGCTTCAACCTTGTGAGGATCTACCTCCATGAAGACCTCTGGTTCCAGGATGCCAAGGGCTTCAAGAAGCGCATTTCGCGTGTCCTTGAGCTCGCATCTGCACACGGCATCAAGGTTACCTTCACTTTCTGCACCAACGGCGGAGGCCCGGAGAAACTCGGTCCCCAGCCGGATGCCATTCCCGGCGTTCACGGAGGTGGTCACTGGTGCCAGAGTCCCAAAAAGGAGATATTCTTCAATGAAGACCGCTGGCCGGAATTCAAGGAATATCTCCAGGATATCCTGCGTACTTTCGGGCGCGACAGCCGCATCCTCTACTGGTGCCTCTACAACGAACCCGAAAACGTAAGGAACGGACGCGACTGCCTGAAGTTCATGAAGGCGATGTACCAGTGGGCATGGGAGGTAAGGCCGTCCCAGCCCCTCACTTCCCCGGTATGGCAGCGTCCGGGATATGCAGGCACCAAAACCAGGCTCGACATGGTGTCTTTCGTCTGCAGCAACTCCGACATAATAACATTCCACTGCTATTATCCCCCGAAGGAGCTGGAGACCTTCATAAACATGCTGCACCACTTCCACCGTCCGATGGTCTGTCAGGAGTACATGGGCCGCACCCTCGGCAGCACTTTCGAGACATGTCTGCCCATAATGAAGCGCGAAAAGGTGGGCGCCCTTGCATGGGGACTTGTGGAAGGCAAATGCAAATACCGCTTCCCCTGGGGGCATAAACTCGAAGACGGCGAACCAGACATCTGGTTCCACAGCATCTTCTGGGAAGACGGCACTCCATTCAATGCTTCGGAAGTGGAAGCAATCAAAAAAATCACCGCAGACAAATCTACAGCGGGGCGCAAGGCAAAATATCCAATCGCAGAATAACATGAAAACCAAAAGGCACCTCCCTATACTGGCAGCCCTGTTCCTTTGCTGCCTGCCCATGTGCGCCCAGCAGTGGAGCGCAGAAAAGGCCATGAAATGGTGGAACGGTCAGGACTGGCCTGTCGGCGCATGCTATGTGCCGGCCTATGCCATCAACCAGTTCGAAATGTGGCAGGCAGACACATTCGACCCGAAGGCCATCGATGCCGAACTCGCCGATGCCGAAAGCCTTGGGCTCAACATCGTGAGAATCTATCTTCACGAAGACCTCTGGTATCAGGACAAGGACGGATTCAAGTCCAGGATCGACCAGGTTCTCTCAATAGCCGGACATCACGGAATCAAGGTGACTTTTACTTTCTGCACCAACGGCGGAGGAGCAATCCCCGTCAGCCTCGGAAAGCAGCCCGAACCCGTAAGGGGCAATGCCTGGAAACAGTGGGTACAGAGCCCCTCCACCGAAGTCCTTAACGATCCGTCCAAGTGGGATTCTTTCAAAGAGTACCTGCAGGACATACTGCGCACTTTCGGAAACGACTCCCGAATCCTCTACTGGTGCCTTTACAACGAGCCCGAGAACATCAAACCGGGGCGCGACTGCATGGCATTCCTTCCCTCCCTCTACCAGTGGGCATGGGAAGTGAGGCCCTCCCAGCCGCTCACTTCCCCGCTGTGGATAAGGCCCGGGCAGAAGGGAGCGAAGACCAAACTCGACATGCTCGCATTCATCTGTTCCAACTCCGACATCCTCACTTTCCACTGCTACTATGGCATACGCGAACTGCAGACTTATGTCAAGATGCTCAGACGCTTCGGCAGGCCGATGATATGCCAGGAGTACCTTGACAGGAAAAAAGAATGCTTCATCGAGGACTTCGTACCATATCTGAAAGAGGAGGGCGTAGGTGCGATAAACTGGGGGCTCGTACACGGAAAGGCGGACTGCCACATGGAACTCTACGGCAAATCGTGGTACACTGCTTCCGAGCGTGAATTCCTGAAAAACTATCTTCATTAGAGACAATATGGACAGACGGGACTTCCTAAAGAAAAGCGCCCTGGCGGCAGGCATAGGCCTGGCCGCCTCCGAACTGCCCGGCGCAGAATCCCTTGCTGCCGGCAAGCAGGATCCCCGCATCACTTCCCGCCTTAAGGCGAAAGGATGGATCAGGGAACCTGCAAGAAAGATTCCCCTGGTGGCAGAAGCCGAGGTGGTGATAGCCGGCGGAGGAGCCGCCGGCGTTGCAGCCGCAATTGCCGCAGCGAGGCAGGGAGCAGATGTGCTTCTGCTCGAGCGCAGCGCATTTCTCGGAGGGCTGTGGCTCGGCGGGCTCGTACTCCCGGTGCTGTCAACCCACGGTGTCGGCCGCGACGGCAGCTGGCAGAAGGTAATTCACGGATTCTGCTCCGACCTCTACAGCCGCCTTGACGAGATGGGGATGGTCATAAATCCCAAGAACCCCACACCCGATCCGGAAGCATGCAAATACCTTCTGGACAGGATGCTGGAGGAGCACGGGGTTCGGGTTCTCTACCATGTCCTCGCCTGCGGAGTAGTGAAGTCTGCAGACCGTATAAGTTCTTTGATACTGGAGACCAAGAGCGGGCGCGTGGCGGTCGGAGGAAAGGTATTTATCGACTGCTCCGGCGACGGCGACATCTTCGCCAATGCCGGAGAGGACTACACTGAGATGAAATACCACATAGGCGCCATGTGGCGTGTCGGCAATGCCGCAAATCTTAAAAAAGGCATACGCACCCCCATCGAAGGAGTGAAGATATTCCACACCAGGGGCGAGGAAGACCAGGACGGGCTCGACATGTTCAATCTTTCCCGTCTCCAGATAAAACTCCGCAAGGAGATGTGGGACAAGACCATGCAGGCAAGGCAGATGCCCGGAGGGGAAAACGTATTCCTGCTGGAAACCCCGCCCCTGCTGGGAGTAAGGGTTACGCGCATACTTAGCTCCGTCCATAACGTAACTCTCGAGGATTCCATGAATTACGTGAGTTATGAAGATTCCATAGGGATGAGCGGAGGGAGCGATACCATCGTGTACCGCGGCCGCAAAGTCAAGGCCGGGGAAAGGCCCGTGTGGCAGATTCCGTACCGGTCTCTAGTGCCCAGAAAGTGTCCCAACCTGCTCGTCGCGGGACGCTGCTTCGGCTTCGACGAAGGGCTCGCCTGGGATGCCCGGGAAGTAGGAACCTGTTTCGTTACCGGACAAGCTGCCGGAACTGCCGCCGGGATAGCTGCATTGGACCGCTGTGCAGTCTCCGCCGTAGATACGAATAAACTTAAAAAGAGTCTCATCGAACAAAATGTAATGCTATGATTCTCCGAAGACCGATACTCATCCTCTGCCTCCTTGCCTGCTCAATGGCGGCAACGGGACGAGGTTATGTCCAGAAAGCAGGCCGGCTCGAATTCTCCATTGACGGCAATGCCGGCAAAGCCGCTTATGTTATTGACGGAAAGGTGTCCGACGCCATCGTAGGAGCCGAATTCTGGCGTCTTATCCTCGACGACGGAAAGAGAAAAGAAATTCCGGTGCTGTCGCAGATGCAGACCGGCAAAGTGCGCAGGGAGGCCGGTGCTCTCATAATCGAATACGATTCTCTCCTCTCGGAATACGGAGACCGTTATCCGGTTCGCTTTACCATAAAAATCGAAACGGTGGACGGGCTCCTGCGTTTCTCTCCGACAATAGAGAACAACGACGCAGCGGTACGCGTAAACGAATGTTTCTGCCCTATGGCAGATTTCAGCTCCCTCGGCGGCAAGAAAGAGGAGGACATCCTGTACTGGCCGCAGGGACCGGGAGCGCGTTTTGCCAATCCATGGAAGCTCATGGAAGACAAATCTCCGGCATATTACAGCCATGACGAAAGGGAAACATTCATGGACCTCATCTATCCAAGGGCGTCCATGAGCTGGTTCGGCGTGGAATCCGGAAATAAATTCCTGTACGTGGCACGCTACGACAAGGACATGCGCTACTGTTTCCTGAGTGTCCGCCACAGGATTCATGAAGACAATCTCACTTTCGCCATAGACCACTTCCCCATGGCCCTTCCCGGAGAAAAGCTCGAAATGCCCCAGTCTGTAGTAGGAGTTCTCGACGGAGACTGGAGGGACGGGGCTGCCACCTACCGGCGCTGGGCCGACGCCAGCTTCTTCAAGGTGCCTGAAATCTATCCGTGGATCAAGAATCTCACAGGTTTCCAGCGCATAATCATGCGTTCCCAGTACGGAGAGGACTACTATACCCCGAAAGACCTTCCCGAGATGTATAAGGCCGGAGCCAAATACGGCATACACACCCTGTTCCTTTTCGCATGGTGGAAAGCAGGCATGGACCGCGGCTATCCCTACTACGAAGAAGCCTATCCCGGTGCGTTCAAGGATCTCGCCGAAGGAATCAAAAAAGTCCAGGAGATGGGAGGACGCGTAATTCTCGAATGCAACTGCCATTTCCTTGACCCACAGGTGGATTATTACGAAAAATTCGGAAAGGACGTTCAGATACTCGACATAAACGGAGATCCGCTTGCGAAGTATTTCGTTTACAACGGCCGCGGCGAACTCAGGGAAAAATTCGGGCACAAACTGTTCTACCTTGCATGTAGCGGCACACAGCGCTGGAGGGACCAGCTGATGGGGCAGATACGGTTGCTGGACAGTTTCGGAGCGGACTGCCTCTTTGCAGACTGCTTCGGATTCTGCCCTTATCAGCCGTGCTTCAACACTGCCCATGAGCACGGGCCCCGTGTCGATAAGGAGTGGATTTATCACCGCATGTTCTTTTCCGACGCCATGGACTACTCTTACAGGAACGGAAAGGTGTTCGCAACCGAAGGCGTAACGGATATCGCAGGGACATACTGCCAGTTCATGCATGGAAACATCGCGGCCGATTTCAAGATAAAGACCGACGACTATCCCCAGATGTTCGCATATACCTTCCCGGAGCTGATATTCACCGAACGCAACATTTACTCTTCGGACGGACGCTTCGACAGGCAGCTGCGCAACGCCCTCACCATGGGAGCGAGGCTCGATGCGCAGTTATGGGTCTGCAGGGCCGACATAAGCAAAGACCCCAAATACGCCGCCATGATAGGATGGTACACCTCCAAACTGAACGAATACGGAGAGTTCTTCTTCGACGGAAAGTTCACCGTAATAGACCGCAGCCCGCTTCCCTACTACATCAAAAGGACGGAATGGCTGAGCGCAGACGGAAAGAAGGTGATGAGGGTCCTCTACAATGCCACGGACAAGACCACATCCAAATACTGCAATGTAACTTTGGGGCCTGACGAGGTACGGTTTGACATCTTTGACGCCCAATCCTACTGCAAATGAGAAAAGGAGCAACCGGCATATTACTGATCTGTATTCTGCTCTTTGCCGCCGCTGTTCCCGCCGGAGGCCGCAAAAAGCAGAAATCCGAGCCGCTCTTCGACGTGTACCTGCTTATCGGCCAGTCGAACATGGCCGGCCGCGGCTGGCTTTTCGATTCGGACCGCGATGTTCTCGACGGAGTGTTCATCCTTAACGACAGGGATGAAATAGAGCCTGCGAAACAGCCCCTCAACCGCTATTCGTCAGTCCGCAAAAAGCTCTCCCTTCAGGCGTTCAACCTCGGCGGGCCCTTTGCCGAAATCATCCACAGGTCAACGGGCAGGCCTGTCCTTCTGGTTGTCAACCCGCGCAGCGGCTCATCCGCCAGGCTATGGAAAAGCGATGCGCCCTATATCCCCTACTCCTCCTCGGACGATCTGGGGCAGGAAGGGGATGAAATGCCCCAGCTTTTTTCCGAAGCCGTTCGGCGCACACGCATAGCCTGCCGTTACGGCACCCTCAAGGCAATACTCTGGCATCAGGGGGAAGCCGATGCCTACGAGAAATATGCCCCCTCATGGCTCGACAAAGTGTCCACCATCGCCGAAGACCTGAGGCACAGCCTTGGGGTAAAGGCAGCGGACGTCCCCTTCATAGCGGGTGAAACCAATCATGCATTCAAACGGTGCGAGCTCATCAACAAAGAAATCCACGACATTACGCGTATGGTTCCTAACAGCAACTGGGTCAGCGCTGAGGGCTGCAACGCCAACCGCGACAAACTGCACTTCAGCCGGCAGGGTCTGATTCTCATTGGGAAAAGATATGCCGAAAAGGTGCTGCAGATGGTTTACGGCTTTTCGGCTGCAGCGGCCCTCGCTGCCTGCAACGGCCAGGCCGCAGATTATTCAGGGTCTCTTCCAAATCCTCCCGAAGGGCTGTACACAGCCTGCGATTTCGACAACAGGGCACTCGATTTTTCAGCAGACGGCGCCACCTTCAGCGTCGTTGGAAATCCATCTAAAAGCGAGGTCAACCCCAGCCCCGTAGTAGGGAAACTGGTTGCATCCGGTGAGGAGTCATCACTCAGCTTCAGCCTCTCTCATCCCCTTGATTTCACAGGAGGCAAAAGGGAGCTTCGCATAAAGGTCTTTTCTCCAAAGGCCGGAGTTCCCCTTGCACTGAATCTTTCCATCGACAAGGAAAAGGCGGCCGAAAGCCGGCTCAAGGAAGTGCTTGACGGAGTAAGAAGCGATGTCAGCGTCACGGCAGCTACCTCCGCAGCGGGCAGATGGGAGGATGTGGTATTCGACCTTTCACCTGTAGAGAGCAACTTTTATCAGGACATCACCCTCTCGCTTGGGGGCAAAGGCACATGGTATTTCGACGATATCGTCATTCCGGATGACGACTGTTCCGCCCTGTCCCTTTTCACCAGGTCTGCTCCTCCCATGCTTCCCGACCCGTCAAAGACGTGGATGAGCAATTCCATCGCAAACCCCGACGTCCTTTCACCCGAAGAGTCGATAGACGGCAACTGGTGGCTGTATGTCCGCGGAGGCGACGGAACACGCGCCCATCTCGGTTTTTACACCCAGAAAGCCGAAACGTTCAACCCTCTCGGCCCCTGGGACTATTACGAAGGCAATCCTATCATCCCTGCGGGCTGGTTCGGCGATTTCGACGCCCACCATGCCATCGATCCGGCGCCCGTAATGGGTGATGACGGGAAACTGTATCTCTACTACAAAGGCATCGACAAATCGCTTGTGAACCGCGTCCTCATTGCACAGACAAGCGACGGATACCACTATACCAAGGTGGAGAAACCCTGGAAAGAGAAATGCGGTATCGCCGACATCGTCAAATGGGAAGGAAAGTATTACCTGTACGTCTCGCGGAGGATTTACATTTCCGACAATCCCCTTTCCGGAGACAATGCTTCGGTTACCGAAATAATACAGAAGGGAGGCGCACCCGACAACTGCGACTGGTACTCCATCAACGGAGGCAAACTCTTCAGGGTCAAAGGATGCGACAAATGGTTCCTCGCTTATCAGGCCGGAGCTTGCAACACCGACTTCCCGGAGCGTTTCCACATAGCCTGGTCCGACGATCTCCTCCACTGGACGAAGGTGAACAATCCCAAGCCGTTCTTCACGCGAGGAGCACGCGGACAGTGGGATCAGGGAGCCATCTGGGCACCCGCAATCTTCGAATACGGAGACTCTCTCTACCTTTATTACGAAGGATGGGGACGCGAAGGCGCGGTTCAGAACCGCGACCGCATGTATTTCATGCCGGCACACTCACAGGTGGGCATAGCCTCCTGCAAGACCTCCGACTTCCTCTCCTGGTGCGGCCTATAGCCTCATGGCCTCGGCAAACACATTGTCTATGGCAAGATAGATATGATAGAAGGCATTGTCTCCAAGCTTGGAGTAGCGCCCTACCAGAGCCCGTACCTGAGTCATCATGTACGGGCTTTCCGCATCCCATTCAGCCTTTGAGGAGGGACGTATCCCGTCCTTGGAGGCTGCGAAATCCAGGAAAGCCTGCTCCAGGCCGGCCTTGTCGAGATAAGCCGTGAGCGCCTGGAAATCCGAAATGCCCTGAATCGAAGACTTGTGGGAATCGAACCAGGCGGAAGCGAAACGCATGGCGGTAGCCTTGCGGTTACAGGCCTGATAGAAGGACGACGCCCTCGTGGTGTCGATGGGTACGAACACATCCGGCACTATTCCTCCGCCTCCGTAAACCTTGCGGCCCCCGGAAGTATAATAAACCGAAGAAGTATCCACCTTGATGCTGTCTGCAGAAAGCATCTCCCCTTCCGTATAGCGGTAGTACAGGTCGTACGCATACTGGTCGGCGGCGGCATAAGGCTTCTGGATGCAACGTCCGGAAGGAGTATAATACCGCGCTACGGTGATGCGCACTCCGCTGCCGTCCGTGAAGTAGAGAGGCTCCTGCACAAGGCCCTTTCCGAAGGTGCGGCGGCCGATTATGAGACCGCGGTCGTTGTCCTGAATGGCTCCTGCCACTATTTCACTTGAAGATGCCGACCTCTCGTTCACAAGCACCGCAAGGCTTATGTCCTGAAGGAACCCCTTCCCGTCCGCCTTGTATTCCTTTCGCGGACGGTGCGAACCCTGCAGATACACCACTCCCGCACCCTTCGGCAGGAAAAGGTCGCTAAGAAGCAATGCCTGGTCGAAGTATCCTCCGGCATTGTCGCGAATGTCGAGTATGAGTCTCTTCATTCCGGGCATGGCCCTGAGGCGTTCGGACACCTCCGAGAAAGTGGTACGTGCAAATTTGCTCAGGCGCAGATATCCGGTAGTGTCGTCCACCATGAACGAAGCGTCCACGCTGTGCATGGGTATCCGCCCCCTTGTAATCTCAAAGGGAATGACATCCTTTCCTCTGCGCACCGTAACCGTAACCTTGGTTCCGGCAGGGCCCTTCATCCTTCGGACCATGCTGTCCTGAGGATACTTGACGCCGGCTATATTCACACCGTCCACCTTGAGGAGACGGTCACCCTGCTGCAGGCCTATCTTCTCCGACGGCCCGCCTGGAATCACTTCCAGCACCACAGCGGTATCATTGGGGACATTGAACTGTATTCCTATGCCGTCGAAATTGCCCTGAAGCTCGGCCTCCGACTCTTCCAGAAGCACCGGGGGCATATAGACGGAATGCGGATCCAAAGCCGCAAGGGCAGCCTCCACCGCCGCATCGGTAACCTTGCCGCGGTCTATGCTGTCCACATAGTTCTCGTCAAGGGAACGGAGAATCAGATTCAGTTTGCGCCAGTCGGAATACTCCGTACGGAGAATACGCCTGTTCTCATTCACGCGGAATACAAGGACCGTGGCAAGCGCGCCGACGGCGATTCCCAACAGGGCAACCCACAGGCTCGGAAGACGCTCTTTCATTATTCCACCTCCAGTTTCTCCACCTCAATTCCGGCACGGCGAAGCAGCCTTATGCCGTCGTCCAGACGGTACTCGTCGGAATACACGACCCTGCGGATGCCACTCTGGATAATGAGTTTGCTGCATTCAAGGCACGGAGAGGCAGTTACGTAAAGAGTGGCCCCGCAGGCGCTGTTGCCGCTCTGAGCCACCTTGGTTATGGCATTGGCCTCGGCATGCAGCACGTACGGCTTGGTAACTCCGTTCTCGTCTTCGCAGATGTTTTCGAATCCGGCGGGAGTGCCGTTGTAACCGTCGCTGATAATCATATTGTCCTTTACCAGAAGGGCCCCTACCTGGCGCCTCTTGCAGTAGGAGTTGGTGGCCCATATCTTGGCCATCCTCAGATATTTGGCGTCGAATTTACCCATTATTTGTTCCTTTGATACAGATAACGCTTGATGCTTCTCTTCGGAGTGCGCTCGAAGTCTTCCGGCATAAACTCCACTGCCTTTATCTGGGCATAGGCCGGGAGAAGCTTGTTCACTTCGGGGATTTCAGCCTTGAGCCTCTCAAGGAGCTGTTCATTGTTCATCCCGTCGTTGGTCCCCTGCGGGAAATCCGGATAGATAAGCGCTGTCAGTCCCCCGTTGTCTTCAATTACCAGCGAATCCACAACATACGAAACGTTGTTGATGACCGCCTCAAGCTCTTCCGGATAGATATTCTGCCCGTTGGGGCCGAGGATCATGCATTTTATGCGGCCGCGCAGGTACACATAGCCCTGCTTGTCTATGACGCCCATGTCGCCTGTGCGGAACCATCCGTCTTCGGTGAAGCATTTTGCGGTCTCTTCCTCGTTGCGGTAATAACCGAGGAAGACGTTCATACCGCGCACCTGGATTTCTCCGGGCACATTACGCGGATCGGGACTGTCAACCCTGAGTTCGCATCCTGGAATGGCCTTGCCGCAGGAGCCTTTCGGCAGCTTGCTCCATTTTTCGTAAGTAAGGAGCGGAGCGCACTCGGTCATACCATAGCCGGTGGTATAGGGGAAATGGATGTGGTGAAGGAATCCCTCCACTTCGGGATTGAAGGCCGCGCCGCCGAGAATCACCTCCTCGAACTCCCCGCCGAAAGCCTTCACGAGCTCACTCTTTATCTTGTATTCGATGGCCTGACCGAGTATCGGAATGTAACGGAAGGTCTTGGTGCGGTCGAGCACAGGCTTGAGCTGCATCTTATACACCTTTTCTATGATGAGGGGCACGGCGATGATTACGGCCGGATGAATGTCCTGGAAAGCCTTGAGGATGATTTTCGGACTCGGAACCCTGGTAAGGAAGTGGGTGTGCGCACCGATGGTCATCTCGAAGAGCAGTTCGAACATCATCCCGTACATGTGCGCGGACGGCAGCATGGCCACCATGTTGGAGGTGTTGTCCATCTGCGGTTCGGCAATGAATTTTGCAGCATAGATATTGGCGTAAAGCGCCCTGTAAGGAATCATTACGCCCTTGCTGAAGCCTGAGGTGCCGGATGTGTAGTTGATGAGCGCCAGCTCCTCGGAACTGTCTTCGTAGTAGTTGAGGTCTTCGGGATGCAGCCTGCCGGGATGCTTCTGGAGGAAGGCCCTGAAGATGCCGTCGCGGATGGCCTGCATCTTCTGACTCGTAGAGTAGATGTATTTGAGGTCGCCCAGGCCTATGATTACGCTCAAGCCCGGCATCTCGTCTTCTGATAGGTTCTCCCACACTACGCTGTCCACGAAAAGCGCCTTTGCTTCGGAATGGTTTACAAGGTAATGGATATTGCCGGCCTTGAATTCGTGCAGGATGGGCACCGCCACGGCCCCATAGGTCATGGTGGCGAGCAAGGCAACCGCCCAGTTTGCCTGGTTGCGGCCGCAGATGGCCACCTTGTCACCCTTGCGCAGCCCGCAGCGCTCGAACCCCATATGGAGGAGTTCTATCTTCGTGGCAAGCTCGCCATAAGTGAACGTGCCGCCCTGATAATTGGAAAGCGCAGGGCGGTTCCAGTTGTCACGGAAACTCTTTTCAAAGAGTTTGTTGACTGATTCAAACTTGAGTTCTGGATTCATCTATATAGGTTTAGTACGGTTTCTTTATCATTGCAGACAAGCCGGAAAGACTGCCCGGCAACTGCATATTTTATTTTTCTTCCAAATGAGACTTCGCCCGGAGCAGCCTCGCTGAAGGCCCTGAGGGTTTCGGGGCTGCCTATCAGAAGCCAGCGCCCCTTCGTAAGACAGGCGGAGCCTTCAGGATCGGAGAATATGCTCCCGAAAACCAAACCGGCATAACCGGGATAGTTATTCGGTGAGATTACCTTTAATTTCGGAGCCCTGGAGCAGCGAATTGCGGTGATTTCCCCGCCTTCCCAGCGGAAACGGACCACTTCTCTGGGACCGATGCCGGACAGCCACTGGACGGGAGTTTTGCCATACGTCCTGCCGGATGCCTTGCAGGCATTGTTGTGGGCTCCCAGAACAGAATTGCTGTCCATCCAGCGGCATCGCGCCTCATAGAAAGCTTTCCAGTCCGGAAGCGGCAGGTCCACTACCCAGTCGGCCTCGGCGGGAAGTATCTTTCCAAGGTCGGAACGACCTTCCTTCAGGCCTTCGAATACAGACAGGTACCAGCGGGGCGGACCGAGCGGGGCGAATGCCATCCTGAGTCCCTCCTCCTTATAGGAATCAAAAGACGCTACAGTCCATTTGCAGGCTCCCGCAACAAAGCGGACCAGCTGTCTGCGGGGCACTTCCCCTCCGGCAAGGAAAGACTTGGGAAGGATATTCCCGGCAGACGAATTACGGACGATTACGAAGCCTTCGCGGCCGTCTGCAAGGGCCAGCGCTTCTGAAAAATCGTCTGCATCCAGTATGGACGTTCCTGATTCCAAGTGAATGAGCGCGTCCGAAAGGGCTGCCGTGGACGGAGTGAGCAGCAGACTCACGCTCCGCCTTGCCGTATCGGCCACATACGCCGCATGAAGTTTCAGCTTTTCCGCCTGAGCGATGATGCTTTTCACCGTTTCGGAGGAATCCGTCCGGTAGCGGCCGGCGCTCAGCGAGAGCAGCGGCACGCAGCCGGGAGCATAGTCGTACGAAAGCACCATTTCACTGCCCGAAAGCCGACCGAGGTCGAGCTGGCGGAACACGTGCGCAGAATCGAGAAGAAGCCCGAGCGCATCGTCCGCATGACGGAAAAACGCTATTTCAGCACTGCGCGACGGCACCGTACGAAGCAGTTCCGGGACCTCCCCGCGGGGGCCTGAACAGGCTGCGAGCTCCAGTGCTGCTGCGATTATGGCCGTAATTTTTCTCATGATGCCGAATTACAAATATAAGAAGTTTTTCAGAATGAACTGCGCCGCATCATGCAAAGGAATTGTGACTCCTGGCGAAATCTGTGAAATAACTCAAAATATCTTCAAAAGAATTTGAAAACCGATGAGAGTTACTTACCTTTGAAACCTCCTTCCGCATCTTATGAGACTCTTCGGTATAATACTTGTCCCGGCCGCCCTGCTCGCATGCGGGTGCGGCACCCGGACGACGCTTCCTTTTGATGCCCCCGGGGTGGAGGTAAAGCCACATGCAGCCTGCGAATTGACGGTAACTCCCCGGGAGATTACCGTCACGCCCACACGGGTGGAAAGCGGTTTCTCCCTCACGGGAGACTGGGACATGCGTCCCTATTCCCGGCTTCGCTTTACTGTCCGCAATGACAATCCGGACGACTATCTTTCCCTGTATTTCTATCTGAAAAATGAAAACACGGACGTGAAGGCCAGCCCTTCGCATGGAATCCTTGAGGACCGTCTCAAGGTGGCTCCGGGCGAGCGGAGGACGTTGGAGGTGAAACTTCCCTGCGACATCTTGCACCCGGAAATCAACCGTCTTCTTACCTTGATGAGGGGTACTCCTTACGGCGAATTCCGGCACAGGCAGTACGGCTTGGATCTTTCCGCTGTCCGGGAAATCTGCATTATTTCAAAGAAACAGTACCCCGGAAGCAGCTGGAACCTCGAAAACCTGGAGCTGATCCGCGGAGACCGGCCTGCCCCGGATTATATGCAGCTCGACAGCGCTTCTTTCTTCCCGATGATAGACCGCTATGGACAGTTCAGACATAGGGACTGGCCTGGAAAGACGCATTGTGACGAGGACCTCGAAAGAGCCCGTATTGCGGAAGAAAAGGACCTGGAAGCCCATCCCGGGCCCTCCGGCCGGAACCAATATGGAGGCTGGGCGGACGGACCCCGTTACGAAGCGACCGGCCACTTCCGAGTCCAGAAGATTAACGGGAAATGGTGGATGATCGATCCCGAGGGTTGCCTTTTCTGGAGTCACGGAATCATACGTGTGAATGCATCTTCGGCCGTGACGCCCCTTCACGGCGGCAATCTGGGCTCCCGCGATTTTATGTTCGAATACCTGCCTGCCCCCGGTGATTCACTCTATCGCTTCCGCTTCACCAACGATGAACTGCTGGCCCCGTATTACGAGCTCTGGCAGGAGGATTCCACCTTCGATTTCTCCTCGGCCAATATATACCGCAAATACGGTCCGGACTACAAGGACATCTGGGCTGCTCTCGCTCACAGGAGACTGCGCAGCTGGGGGCTTAATACCATAGCCAATTCCTCGGACAGCGACATCTGCAGGATGGACCGGACGCCGTTCATCGACCGCTTCGACATCTGGAGTGTCCCGATAGAGGGCGCGGACGGGACGTGGCTCCCGGTTATGGACCCGTTCGATCCCAGCTTCCGCAAAGCCGTAGAAACGCAGCTCATCCGTCACAAGAGAGATATCGAAGACCCTTATCTTCTAGGTTATTTCGTTGACAATGAAATCAAATGGGGAGATTCTACCCATGTGGCCAGGTGTGTGGCCGCTGCCCCGGAGTCCCAGGCGGCCAAGAAGGCGATGCGTGCATTCCTGGAGCAGCGCCACGGGCGGGCTACCGATCCTTCGGACGCCTCGGAAGAAGATCTCCTTGCGTTCAACAGACGCGTGATCGAAGAGTATTACAAAGTCATCCGCGAGTCCTTCGACCGCTTTGCTCCGGGTGTCCTGTATATGGGCTGCCGTTTTGCGGATTTTGTCTGCAGCAATCCGGACGTCGTCACCATAGGGGCGAAATACTGCGATGTCATTTCCCATAACCAGTACCGTTACACGATTGATTCGTACCGTCTCCCCGGGGACCTGGACAAGCCGGTGATGGTCGGCGAATGGCATTTCGGCGCCTATGACCGAGGCCTCTTCCATCCGTCCCTGGAAACTTGCGGCAGCCAGCAAGAGCGGGCTTCCTTCTATGTGAAATACGCTCTTGGCGCCCTGAAACATCCACTCATCATCGGCATCCACTGGCATCAGATGATGGATCAGGCCACCACCGGCCGTTTCGACGGAGAGAATTTACAGGTCGGCTTCCTGGACTGTTGCGATACGCCTTATCCTGAGACCATCGAGGCCTGCCGGTCTGTCGGTTATATTCTCTATCAAACGCGGTTCAAAGAATAAACCGGTTTATGAAGGAGGTAGCCCTTTAACATTTTTTATCTTTGTACGTCTATTGGGTGCAATGACGCAGACAGAATTCAAAAACACATGGCTTCCTCTGAGCGACGCTCTCTACAGGGTGGCGTTCTATATGCTGGAAGACGAGTCCGACGCCAAGGACGCGGTTCAGGATCTGTACATAAAACTTCTGGCGAAGTCGCCCTCCGACGTGAACAATCCCAGGGCGTATGCAGTCACGATGCTGCGAAACATGTGCATCGACCGCATCCGCAAGGCCCAGAAATTTTTCAGTTTGGGGTGCACCGAAGATTCGCCGAGGCTCGATTTCATGGTAACCGAACCCGACATCCTCGCAACCAGGGAAAAACTCCGCAAGGTGCTGGCAATCATCGAAGGACTTCCACCCAAACAGCGGGAAGTAGTCAGGCAGAGGGTTTTCGAGCAGAAGGAATACGCCGAAATATCCCGGAGCACCGGCCTGAGCGAAGGTAACCTTAGAGTGCTCCTCAGTTTGGCAAGAAAAAGAATCAGACAGGAATATGAAAAATATCAATGAACTGGAGAGGCTTACGCCCGAGCAGCTGGAGCAGATCGCTTCGGACGAGTCGGTACGCGTACCGGCGGATTTGAAGGCATCGCTCGAAGCCCTGGCCGGAGCGGCGGAGCTTGCGGAATCCGGAAGGCCGGAGTCTGCCGTTTGCTCCGCTACCGCCACGCCTGGGGCCGACGCAAAAAACTTCCGCAAACGGCAGCTCCGGCCCTTCCGCAACGTATTCCCGTGGATTGCCATCCCGGCAGCAGCTGCGCTGGCGGCGGCCGTCATCATATTCAGGAATGTTTCCCGGCGGCCTCAAGACACCTTCAGCGACCCGTATCTTGCCTATGCAGAAATCCAGAAAACATTCAGCCGAATCGCCGAAAGCGGGGATCAGGCTGCCAGAATAGCCGGAGGAGCCGTCCCGGTAATGGAAAAGACGGAAGAACTTTTAAACAGGATAATGAAATGAAAAAGATACTTGCAGCAGTGGCCGCCCTGCTTATTACGGCGGTATGCGTATCGGCACAGACAAGCCGCAGCCTCTACAAAAAATACTCAGGACAGAAGGGCGTCAGCGCCGTTTACATCTCGCCTGCGATGTTCCGCCTCATAGGGCATATCCCCGACATCGAAATGAACGACGGCGATGTCAACCTTTCCCCCATCATCCGCAGCCTGAGCGGGATGTACATTCTAAACACCGAGGACAGCGTTATAGGGGACAAGATCATCTCCGACGTGGAAAAGCTTCTTGACGCAGGAAACTTCGAGCTGCTCATGGAAGCCAGCGAAGAAGGGGAACTCACCCGCATGTTCACGGTGGGAGACGACCGCTCGGTGAAGAGTTTCGTGCTGCTCGCCATAGAGCCCGACGAAACCTCATTCATCAGTTTTGAAGGCGACATTCCCCGTTCGGAATTCGAGAAGGTCGTTGCCGGCGCGGCGCAGTAGAGTCTCCTCCCGGCAGGTCGTGAAAGGGCCTGGCGGTGAAATGTTTCGGGGAGCAGGGAGTTCCGGGGTGCAAAACCGGCCTCCCTGCTCCCCGATGCTGTGCGGAAGAGACCCCCGGGTGCGGAAATAATCAAAGTATTTTCTCATAACGGGAGTTTTTTGTATTTTTGCGCCCGTAATTAGTAGAAGTATGTTGGATATCCGAAACATAGCGCTTATCGCCCACGTGGACCACGGCAAAACCACCATGGTGGACCGCATGATCTATCAGGCGAATCTTGTACGCCAGCCCGAGAACCTCGGCCAGCTCATCCTCGACAACAACGACCTCGAACGTGAGAGAGGCATCACCATCCTTGCAAAGAATGTTTCCGTCAACTACAAGGGTGTAAAAATCAACATCATAGACACTCCGGGGCACAGCGATTTCGGCGGTGAAGTGGAGCGCGTGCTCAACATGGCCGACGGCGTGCTGCTGCTCGTGGATGCATTCGAAGGCTGCATGCCGCAGACCCGCTTCGTCCTCCAGAAAGCCCTCAGCATGGGCAAGAAACCCATAGTCGTGATAAACAAGGTGGACAAGCCCAACTGCCGCCCCGACGAGGTTCAGGAAGAGGTGTTCGACCTCATGTTCAACCTCGGGGCGACTGAGGAACAGCTGGATTTCAAGACCGTTTTCGGAAGTGCAAAGCAGGGCTGGATGGGCCCCGACTGGAAAAACCCCACAGGCGACATCACCTTCCTGCTCGACACCATTCTTGAGGAGATTCCCGCTCCGCAGATTGTGGAAGGAACTCCCCAGATGCTCATCTCTTCCCTTGAGTATTCCCCCTATGTAGGCCGCATCGCCGTAGGAAAAATCACTAGGGGAAGCCTCAAAAGCGGGCAGCAGGTAACCCTGTGCAAGCGCTACGACATCCAGCAGAAATGCAAGATCAAGCAGCTCATGGATTTCGAAGGCCTCGGAAAGCGTGAAGTCGCCGATGTCCAGTGCGGAGACATATGCGCCGTAGTTGGCATCGACGGATTCGAAATAGGAGACACCATAGCCGATCCGGAAACTCCGGAGGCCCTTCCCCCCATCGCGGTTGACGAACCCACGATGAGCATGCTCTTCACCATCAACAACTCTCCCTTCTTCGGAAAGGACGGCAAGTTCGTCACGTCGCGCCATATCAAGGAACGTCTCGACCGTGAACTCGAGAAAAACCTCGCCCTGCGCGTAAAGCCGGGCCTGAGCGCCGACTCGTTCGTGGTGTACGGCCGCGGTGTACTGCATCTTTCGGTGCTCATCGAAACCATGCGCCGCGAAGGTTTCGAACTGCAGGTGGGGCAGCCCAAGGTCCTCGACAAGACCATAGACGGACACCGCTGCGAACCTATCGAGGAACTTTCCATCGAAGTTCCGGAGCAGTTCGTAGGTGCCGCCATCGAGCTGGCTACCCGCCGCAAGGGTGCCCTCATCCACATGGAGCCCAGATCCGACCGCACTCTTCTGGAATTCGAGATTCCGACCCGCGGACTGATGGGGCTCAGGAGCAATCTGCTCACGGCATCCCAGGGCGAAGCCGTCATAGCTCACCGCTTCAAGGAATACCAGCCGTACAAGGGAGACATCGAAGGCCGCAGCAACGGCGCCCTCGTCTCTCTCGAAACCGGAGATTCAAGTGCCTACTCTATGAACAAACTGCTCGACCGCGGCCGCTTCTTCATTGATCCCGGTGAGGAAATCTATGGCGGACAGGTAGTCGGGGAGCATACCCGCGAAAGGGACCTCAACATCAATATCTGCAAGACAAAGAAGCTCACGAACGTGCGTGCGGCTGGTTCCGACGAAAAGATAGTGCTGCCCCCGCCCATCAAGATGAGCCTCGAAGAAATGCTTGAATACATCCGTGAAGACGAGATGGTTGAGATAACTCCGCACCACCTCCGCATGCGTAAAATCTTCCTGGATCCTCTCCAGAGGAAAAGAAACAGCGACAACGAGTAGTTTTTAAATAAAATTTTATTAACTTTGCAACCCTTTGTAGTTGAACTGCGGACACTCCGCTCCGGAACATCGGAATTTTCCTGGACAGCCGGGCGGGAGTTCTTTGAAACTTTCGGCAATCCCGACCTGTTGGATGCAGAAATATCGGTTACCGCCGTTGTGAGCAACCACGGACTCACCATCGGCGTCAAGGCTGCAATAGCCGGCAGCGTAACCGTGCCCTGCGACAGATGTCTGGATAGCCTCGTCATCCCGGTGGACACTTCGTTTGAGGAAACTTACACTCCGGAGTCCGGCGTCCTGGACATAAGCCAGGAGGTTTACGACTTCGTGCTCACTTCCCTTCCGATGGTCCGGGTCCACCCCGAAGGCGGCTGCAACAGCGAAACCACAAAGTATTTGAAAGAACAATAATTTAAAAGTATAGAACAATGGCACATCCGAAACACAGATTCTCTCACCAGAGAACAGCCAAAAGGCGTACGCACGACTTCGCCCCCGTACCTACCCTTGCCTCTTGCCCCAACTGCGGCGCAACAGTCATCTATCACAGGGTATGCCCCGAGTGCGGATACTACCGCGGACGTCAGATCATCGTTAAGGAAGAGAAGTAACTCCCTTCCCTTGAAGTCCTCCTCGTGAGGCTTCGGCCGGCCCTATAGTTCAATGGATAGAACGGAGGTTTCCTAAACCTTAAATCCAGGTTCGATTCCTGGTGGGGCTACAAAAGCACCGGCGAAATGCCGGTGCTTTTTTGTATTTTTGGTGTAATATTTATTTATTACCTTTGCAAAAAGTTCTGTACTATGAATCAGATTTACTTTGAAGCAAAGGGAG